>NZ_AP018827.1:2192500-2422803 GCF_003966695.1 Asticcacaulis excentricus | reverse complement strand
CGCCTTGCCACCGCCGTTTTTGCGCAAAATGCTGCGCGCCCGACACGCCGCATAAACGACATAGGCCCCGCCTGAGCGTTCAAACCCGGCGATGGTGGCATCCATATCCGAGGCGTCGATTTCCACTGCGCCTTTCAGGTCCTGCTTGAGGTCATTAAACACGATGGAGCCGATGGCCAGTTCCTGCGCCGCACGGCTCAGTTCGGCCTCATCCGAATCGACCCGTTCAGACAGGCGGTTGCGGAAATAGACCTGCGCCGCCGACAACAAGCCGATGACGTTGGACACCGACTGACGCGACGACAGCTTCTTGCCCGTCTTGGCATCAACATAGAAGCCGAAATAGACGTGCTGAAACGCAGTCTTCCCGGCATCGGCAATCCCTGTCGCATAGGCCGAGCGGAACAGGCGGTTGAAGTGCACCTGCTGCTCCTGACCCACAACGTAAAAGACGTTAGTGGGATCGAACATCTGCGCGCGCAGTTGGATGGCGCCCATATCGCGCGTCGAATAGATGCTCTGCCCGTCGGCACGACGCACCACGAAGCGCTCATTATTATCGAGCAGGACCACCGCCGCGCCGATATCCTTGCGGATCGATTTGATCAGGGTGTCGCGCTCGATTTCGCCAATCTCGCCGGCGGCAAAACGCGCCTCTTCGATGGCGATGGCGGCTTCGGCATCGGCCTCACTGAACACCACAGCCTTGCCCGACGCCAGCGCCGCTTCAACCACGGCGTCGCCCGCCTGATAGTAGAAGCTTTCGCCCAGGACGAGGTCGAAATGGATGTTCAGCGCGTCATAGAAGCCTTCAAACGACTGAAGGCTCCACTTGACCATGTCGATCCACAGGGCCACCTCTTCGGCGTCGCCCTGCTCCAGCGCGCGGAATCGGGCATCCGAGGCCGCCACATACTCAGCAAAAGCAGATTTCAACAGTTCCAGACTTATCGCACTCTGGAAATATCGCCCGGCAATGGCGGCGTCTTCGGCGTCCCATTCATCGGGCGACTTGCCGCCTTCGAGGATGCGTTCGACCGAGCGACGGATCTTGTAGATTTCCAGCAGCTTGTCGTTATCGCCGAAATCCGCCGGGAAGACCGCGCCAAACCGGCGATACCCTTCCAGCATGAAGCCGAAACCACCGAAATCATTGATGTGGTTGACGCGGAAGGTATCCGCCCCCGACCGCTCCCACAGGTTCGACAGCACATGCCCGACAATGGTCGAGCGGATATGCCCGGCGTGCAGCGTCTTGGCGACATTGGGGGACGAATAATCGACCACCGCCGAACGCCCCTTGAGCGCATCGGAATCGCCGAAATGCGCGCCGATCTCGTTCACGGCCTGCGCCCCGCTGAGCATCCAGCCGTCCGAGAGGGTCAGGTTGATATACATGCCCTTGGTTTCGAGCTTCGCAATGGCGTCGGCAAAGTCCGGCCCGTTGAGGATGTCCACGATCCACGGCAGGTGGTTGGCCATAAAGCCCTTGGGCCCGCCGTCTTTCAGCAGTTGCGGAAAGCGCAGGGCAATATCGCCGCCCATCTTGGCGCGGTCGATCAGGTCGAACTTGATATCAAGCGCATATCCCACCTTCGCCGACAGGGCATCAGTGATGCGCTTTTCCAGTTGCGGCAGGGGATAGGCCTCAAAAGCCACCGAAGCCGCGGCCGCGCGCTCACGGCGGTAACGCGCGACAAAGGCGTTGACCTCCGACAGGCGTGACGAATTGACCTCAGCGAGCGCGTTCATGGGGAATCCCTTGTACTTAATAATGCCACGTCCGAAGGTGCAGATCGCACCCGGCCGTTGAAGACACGAATACCAAGGTTCATTTTCAACGACCCTCGGTGTAGGGGCCTGCATCTATGGCAAACGCGCCCCAATATCAAGGATCACGCTTATACCCTCTTTGCGTGGCGACGGCCCTTGCCTCTCTCGTCTTTACCCGTGCGGGATTAGGGTCGGGCTTCAATGGAGGTGACCCATGATCCAGACCATACGCATCGTCAGGGCTTTCTGTGACGGTTTCCTGCACCCGACACGCTCACTGAAACACTGTCAGCACGAAGACTGCTCCGTGCGCGATAATCTGGGCGAAGATCAGGTAGATACGATGGTCGAAGACACCTTTCCGGCTTCCGATCCACCCAGCACATACTAAACGGTCGGGGGCGCCCCTTAGAACCTGATCTGAAAGGGGCGCTTTATTCTGACGGCGTGCCCAGCACCGCCAGCGCATCGCGAGAAAAGGGGTATAAAGAGAATTGCCAACCCTCGTCCTGAACCTACTCAGTATCAATAAATGACTCCAACCTCTTTTCTCTTCAGACCCTGCCACAATTTTTTGGTCGTGGAATTGATTATCGTGTCGAGGCCATACTCATCCACCTAACGAAAGAGTCAGCGTCCTCGTTCGCGCCATGACCTGCATCCCAGTACATCGCCGAATTGACTTTCCGCTTATTCGCTTCGAGCGCGGCGGCCAGATTAGCGACAACGGAGAGTGACGTATCGGTATCCTTGGTGCCGACGCGTATCCACCACCGCTCCGCCGTGGACGCATCCGGCCTTCCGATAAAAAACATGGGGTTCATCAGGTTCAGCAAGGCAGGAATATCCGCGTCAATCTCAGGGGCACCAGTGACGTGTTTTTGGCTGAAGGCCGTGAAATGTCTGGCCTTGGTCTTATCCCGACCGAACAGATTGTTTTCGCCCGCCGACAGGTCAAACGCGTCGAAAGCGGGAAGACCTTTTTTGCGAGCCCCGACGTGGGAAATATAATCAGACCAGCCAAAGCTGGCCTTTCCAGATTTCCAGCGAATATGAGGATTCTTGGCGAGATACGCGGCACGATCTTCTGAAGACAGCTTCGACATGTAGTATGTGGCCGCGGGCTGAAGATACATTTTGAGCAGATAGTCTGCATAGTTAGCCGATGTTAAAGGCCCAAAGCCACCAAGACCCTTGAGTTTAAGGGAGGATTGATAGGCGGCAAATCCACTTTTCAACTGAGCCGACAGGTTCTGATCCACCGCGGAACCCCTGCTGAGCGGGTTTGTGCCCCAGTTCCATTCGTAGGCCATATCGGCGTGTTCAAGGTCGGTGATCGGGCACCACGAACCGACCGCAAAGATTGCATCGCTGGCGTCCGCCGCGCCTATCGCCTCCAGATAGGGTGCAAAGAGGGGGCTATCGCCCGATGCACCAAGCAAGGCGGACAAGGCACCGCCGGCGCTGGTCCCGGAAGAAACAATCCGATCCGTATCGCCTGGAATACGACCTTTGTTAAAACGCACGTATTTTACGGCTGCTTTTAGGTCCACAATCGCAGCCGGTGCCACGCCATAATAGATTCCCGCAGCATCGGTCAGGGTCCGCCCGCGCGCGCCCGGCTCCACGACCGTCATTCCCGCAGCCAGTGCCAGATCTGCATTGGAAACCCGCTTTCCTCCGGCAATCATAGCGTTCCCGCCACTTTGAACCTCAGCGCCTATCCCAGTTAGAGGTGCGGCTTGCGGTGGCGGTTGCATACCCATGGGCGGCAAACCTCTCATGGGTGCCCCACCGACGCCCGTAGCCTCTGCCACCGAGGACGGCATATAGCCACCGACAGAGTTGGAGAAAAGAATGGGGGAAGCTGAGCTGTCGACCGGCTTGCCATCTATGCTGACCGGAACGCTGATGTTCAGGCTCTGATAGGCGATATCTACAGGCGCGGAGACGTAAGGAATGGCCTTATAGAAGCGATAAGCAACCACACGATCTCCTCGCGCGGTCTGAATCGTTTTCGTCAGTTCTGTATAATTTTTGGTATCGAAAACGAGACTGCGTGTCTGAGCCCGCGCCCCGCCCACACCCATGCCACTGAGGATACCTGTTGCAAGCGTGGCCTGCATGATCTGGCGTCGATTAATCATTTCTGTAGTCCTTGCTGGGCTGGGGCGTCAGGTACACGTCTTGCCATGACTGAGCATTATTCCTTCAGCGTGAGGCCCGCTACTGTTTGCTGTCACCACGGCTGTTAAACCCATCGGCTACATCGGCATAAAGTCGAACTAATAGCGGCTTTTTGACGAGCCTGTAATATCGCATAAGATCAGTCCGAAACCTGAGAGCCCGATCCGAAATTAAAGTGAGTGGTGTCAGCAGGTTATCTTGACAGAGCTCCCGGTGGTTGATTCAGGGGTTTTGCAACAAACTACCGGCGTTCAGCCATGTGGACCGCCACCACTCGTATGCACTATGGACGCGTTGGCCTAACCTTGCCAAGTGATTTGACCAATGTCGAATGGCCAGTGCTGGAACCGCTCTTGCCGCCGCGTTCATCCGTCAGTCGGCCATCGGAAATGGCCGATGCGCCGTATCGTCGAGGCGATCCTGTATCTGCTGTGCGGCGGGTTGCCCTGTCGGATGTTGCCACCATCGTTTCCGCCGGTTTCGACGGTGCATCGCTGGTTTTATCTGTGAGGGGACGGCGGTCCTCGGTTGTCTTTGAACCACGTCCTGCTTATGGAGGTGCGCGAAGCACAGAGCCGTGAAGCCTCTCCCAGCGCTGGCGTGATCGACAGCCAAAGCGTGAAAACAACAGAGTGTGGCGGTCCCCGTGGCTACGATGCGGGTAAAAAGATCAAGGAGCACAAACGTCATATCCTGACCGATACCGCAGGCAATCTGATCCATGCCGTCGTTCACACCGCCGATGTCCAAGACCGCGACGGCGCGCCGCTCGTACTGGCCGACATTTTCCAGCGCTTTCCATGGCTGCGTCACCTCTTCGCTGACGGGGGTTATGCGGGGAAAATTGAAGCACGCGCTCCGAAAGATGGGCGACTGGACAGTCGAGATCATAAAGCGCCACGATCGCGCCCAAGAGTTTGAGATCTTGCCTCGACGCTGGGTGGTCGATCGTACGCTAGCCTAGCTAAACCGGAACCGCCGCCTCGCAAAGGACTTTGAGAAAACGATCGCCTCCGCTACCGCTGGGCTCTTCATCGCATCAGTCCAACTACTTACGCGACGAGCCGCAAGCCTGCGTAATCATTAGAATTAATTTTGAACAGAACTTTTTAAAAACCCCAATAAATGAATAAGTAAGATAATTACATTATTGTATATAATTGCTTTGATCGTAATAAATTAAATTCAATATCACTTGATTTAAATAATATAAAACAAAAAACAATAAATTTAATTTTGAATTTCATCTAAAAAGGAAATATAAATAATCCATAAACGCAGATTTATGTCATTTTTAACCACCATAATCGTTTCTATATTTCAAAACACACCGCCTTTCGGTTGCCTTGCCATAAAAAAGGCCCTATTGTTTTGCCCGGACGGCGCAGCCAGCGTCGGCCGTTTTCCGCGTACCGTGCAGATTTTTGGAACAGGCCACCCGCCTTTGGGGCGGCCCGCAGACGACGCTCCCTGTAAGCCTCAGAGACACATATGAAGATTTTGATCGTCGAGGATAACGAAGCTCTGGCCCAGACGACGGGCTGGATCATCGAGATGCTGGGCTATGACTATCGCATCAGCCTGACGCCGCAGGCGGCGCTGACCGAGGGTGAAGCCTATGGGCCCGACGTGGTGATGATGGATATCGGCCTGCCGGGCATGAGCGGCTATGACCTGTGCCGTGAAATGCGCCAAAAGCCCGCCCACGCCAACGCCATCTTCGTGGCGCAGACCGGCTGGGATGAGCGCGAACACCGCGAACAGTCGGCAGAGGCCGGCTTCATTCACCACCTGACCAAGCCGGTCGATCTTCAGACCCTCGAATCCGTGCTGAACGCCATCGCGGCAGACATGCGCGTCTGATCCTCCACGCTTACCCCAAGGCCGCCTGCTTATGTCTTCGATTGGTCCGCTTCACGCTTTGAAGGCCTTTCTGTTTCCCGGAAAAAGCCATGCCGCCAGCAGCAGTCTGGGCGTGCTGTTGTCGCTGATCTTCGTTGCCGCCTTTTTCCTGATCAGCGGCTTTATCTCCTACACCAATATCAGCACGCTGCGGAAAAACAGCGAGGAGGTGACCGAGACGCACAAGACCATTCTGGGCCTGAGCGAACTGATCGCCACCCTGACCGATGCTGAAACGGGGCAGCGCGGCTACATTATCACCGGGGACGAGGCCTATTTGGTGCCCTATGAGAACGCCACCCTTGTCCTCAAGGAACGCTCGCAGGTCCTGCAAGCGCTGCTGGCGCAGTCGCCGGAACTGAAACCGCAGGTCGATGCCATCGAAGAACGCATCAACCTCAAGATGGAGGAACTGCATCGCACGATCGACATCCGCCGCACCCAGGGGATGCAGGCCGCCGCAGCGGAGGTCAGCCGTCACCTTGGCAAGAACCACATGGACATCATCCGCCGCGAGATCAAAGAGATCGAGGCCGCGGAAAACGCGCGGCGTCAGGCCGGTATCCGTCAACGCGCCGAAGCCTTTAACACGGCCATCCTGTCCACCACGGCGACCGCCATACTGGGCGTTATCCTGACCCTGATCATTGCCGTCATTGTGCGCCGTTCGACCGAACGGCAGGCCCTGCAAAACTGGCTGTCCAATGGCGAGGTGGGGCTGGGGGCCGCCCTGTCCGGCGATCCGGCGCTGGATGAGGTGGGCAAGCGCGCCCTGTCCTTCCTATGCGACTATCTGGGCGCCCAAAGTGCCGCCTTCTATGCGCGCGACGGCGGCATACTGAAACAGGCCGCGACCCACGGCGTGCCGGGCGACACCGCCCTGCCCCTGACGCTGAAACTCAATGAGGGCGTGGTGGGTCAGGTGGCGGCCGAAGGCAAGATCGCCGTCCTGTCCGACCTGCCCGATCCGCTGCTGAGCGTCGGGACGGCGCTGGGGCAATGGCAGCCGCGCCATGTGGTCGTGGCCCCCGCCGCCACCGACGCGCAGGTCGATGCCGTGATCGAGCTGGGCTTTATGGCCACTGTCGATGCGGCCACGGTGACCTTGCTTGAGCGTTCTTCCGACATCATCAGCGTTGCCGTGCGTTCGGCCAATTACCGCGCCACGCAGCAGAACCTGCTGGAAGAAACCCAGCGGCAATCCGAGGAGCTTCAGACCCAGGCCGAGGAGTTGCGCGTCAATAATGAGGAGCTTGAGGAACAGAGCCGCGCGCTGAAGGAATCGCATCTGCGTCTGGAGCAGCAGCAGGCCGAGCTGGAGCAGACCAATGTGCAACTGTCCGAGCAGGCGCGCGTACTGGAGCAGCAGAAGGACGACCTGAACCGCAGCGCCGCCGACATCGCGCTGAAGGCGCAGGAGCTGGAGCAGGCCAGCCGTTACAAGTCGGATTTTCTGGCCAATATGAGCCACGAACTGCGCACGCCGCTCAATTCGTCGCTGATTCTGGCCAAACTGCTGGCCGATAACCGCGACGGCAACCTCACCGAGGAGCAGGTCAAATTCGCCCGCACTATCCAATCATCGGGCAACGACCTTCTGGCCCTGATCAACGACATTCTCGACCTGTCGAAGATCGAAGCCGGCCAGATGGACATCAATGCCGAGCCCGTCTCCTTTCGCCGTCTGGCCAGCGATATGACGCGCATGTTCGAGCCTCTGGCCGGCGAAAAGGGCCTGACCTTCCGCGTCGAAGCCGATGAAACCCTGCCCGACCTGTTCGATTCCGACCGTCAGCGTCTGGAGCAGGTGCTGAAAAACCTGTTGTCCAACGCCCTGAAATTCACCGAAAGCGGTTCGGTGGTGCTGCGCATGTTCGCGGCCGACAACAAGGTGAATTTTGCCGTCAGCGATACCGGCATCGGCATTTCCGCCGAGCAGCAGCAGAGCATTTTCGAAGCCTTCCGGCAGGCGGATTCGACCATTTCGCGCAAGTACGGTGGGACGGGTCTGGGCCTGTCGATTTCGCGCGAACTGTCGCGCCTGCTGGGCGGTTGTATCGAGCTGAAAAGCGAACCCGGCGAAGGCTCGACCTTCACCCTTATCCTGCCGCTGATCTATGACCCGCAGCAGGTCGCCCCGCGTGAAACGCCGCGCAGCGTGCCTGAACCGCAGATCATTGAAACCTTTGCGGATACACCGGCGGCCCCGATCCTGCCGACCCGCACGCGCGTCCCTGACGACCGCGACCGCCTGAGCGGCAACAAGCGCCTGCTGCTGGCCGTCGAGGACGATCCGTCCTTTGCGCGCATTCTCTACGAACTGGCGCAGGATCTGGGCTTTCAGTGCCTGATCGCCAGCACGGCCGAAGACGCCATGCTGATGGTGCGTCAGTACGTGCCTTCCGCTGTGGTGCTCGACCTCGGCCTGCCCGACCATTCCGGCCTGTCGGTGCTCGACCGCCTCAAGCGCGACCCCAAGACGCGGCACATCCCCGTGCACGTCGTGTCGGCCAATGATTACATGCACGCCGCCCTGTCGATGGGGGCCATCGGCTACATGCTGAAACCCGTCAAGCGCGACGAGCTGGTCGAGGCCTTCACCCAGCTTGAGACGCGCCTCGAAAAGCGTATGCGCCGTATACTGATCGTCGAAGACGACGCCGTGCAGCGCGACTCGGTGATGGCGCTGTTGAAGACGCAGGACGTGGAAACCGTGGCCGTCGGCACGGCGGCAGAGTGTCTGGCGGAACTGAAGGCGCAGACCTATGACTGCATGGTACTGGACTTAAGCCTGCCCGACGCCAGCGGCTATTCGCTGCTGGAAACGCTTTCGACTGAGCAGGACTACGCCTTCCCGCCGGTCATCGTCTATACGGGCCGCGACATCTCGGCGGCGGACGAACAGAAACTGCGCCGCTATTCCAAGTCCATCATCATCAAGGGGGCCAAGTCGCCGGAGCGCCTGCTCGACGAAGTGACCCTGTTCCTGCATCAGATGGTGTCGGACCTGTCGCCAGAACAGCAGAAGATGCTGCACCGGGCCAAGGGGCGCGACAACATGCTGGAAGGGCGGCGTCTGCTGGTCGTCGAAGACGATGTGCGCAACGTCTATGCCGTCACCAACATCTTCGAGCCTCTGGGGGCCATCGTGCAGATCGCCCGCAATGGCCGCGAAGCGCTCGACGCGCTGGAGGTGGCGCAGGCTTCAGCCGACACCACCATCGACCTGGTGCTGATGGACGTCATGATGCCGGAAATGGACGGCCTGACCGCCACGCGCGAGATTCGCAAGCGGCCGGAGTGGAAGAAGCTGCCCGTTATCATGCTGACCGCCAAGGCAATGAAGGACGATCAGGAACGCTGCCTTGACGCCGGGGCCAATGACTATATGGCCAAGCCGCTGGACGTCGAAAAGCTGGTGTCGCTGGTGCGGGTCTGGGTGCCGAGGTAATTCAGGCTTCGCCCAAGGCTGTGGTGATAACACAAGATTTAACGAGGCTTTTTCTCCTCCCCATGTTATGGGGTGTAGCGTAGCGGAAGTACAGCTTTCGCAAGCGATGGGCAGCGAGCGAAGCGAAGCTGACTGGGGGAGACTCTTACCCGTCAAAATACCCCTTCGCCTCGTAAACTCGGCACCTCCCCATAAAATGGGGAGGAGGAAGTCGCGAAAGCTAAACCATCACCTCAGCCTGATTTGTTGCCGATGCAGTTACTGATTTTATTTTTATACGCGATAACCCTAGAGTGGCTTTCCTTTTAGCGGCTGGCGTGCGTGACGTGTTGTGCATAACAAGATCGAGGATATAGAAGTCCGCCTTTTCCTTGAGGCGATATATCTCAAATATCACTATGATTTCAGAGGCTACGCCATGGCCTCGATCAAACGCCGCCTGTTTCAGGCGCGCGACCATTTCGGCTGCCGCTCGATTTCGATGCTTCAGGACATGGTCCTGCACGATGAGGCCATGCTGGGGCCCCTGATGAGTTATCTGACCGTACAGGTATCGGAGCTGTTTCGCGACCCGGCCTATTTCCGCGCCATCCGCGAAAAGGTGGTGCCACACCTTAAAACCTACCCCTCTTTGAAGGTGTGGATCGCCGGCTGCTCGACCGGTGAGGAACTTTATTCCTTCGCCATTCTGTTCCGCGAAGAAGGCCTTGAAGAACGCACTCTCTTCTACGCCACCGACATCAATCAGGACTCGCTGCGCAAGGCCGAGGCCGGGGTCTATGATCTCGACCGGATGCGTCTGTTTACCGAAAACCACCGCCTGTCGGGCGGCAAGACCTCTTTGTCCGACTACTACACCGCCGCCTATGGCGCGGCCACGTTTGACAAGTCTTTGCGCAAGCACGTGGTGTTTTCCGACCATTCGCTGGTCACGGACGCGGTGTTTGCCGAAACGCAGTTTGTGTCGTGCCGCAATGTGCTGATCTATTTCAACCGCGACCTTCAGAACCGCGCCGTGGCCCTGTTTGCCGAGTCCTTGTCGCGCAAGGGTTTTCTGGGGCTAGGGGCCAAGGAGACGCTGCGCTTCACCGATCATCACGCCACATTCGACGAATTTGCCCGCGATGAGCGCCTCTATCAGAAGCGGGAGGCCGCATGAGCGCCCTTCCCCGCAAAGCGGTAGTCATAGGGGCTTCGGCCGGCGGCGTAGAAGCCCTGTCGGCCGTCCTGCCGCACCTGCCGCCCGACCATTGCCCGGTTTTGGTGGTCATCCACCTGCCGTCGAACCGGCACAGTGTTCTGGCCGACCTGTTCAGGGACAAATGCCTCATGAAGGTTGTCGAAGCCGAAGATAAGGCCCCAATTGATGCTGGCAACATCTACTTCGCCCCCCCGGATTATCACCTGATGGTCGAACCCGACTTCACCATTGCCCTGTCGAACGAAGCGCCGGTATGGTTTTCGCGCCCGTCGATCGACGTGCTGTTTGAAACGGCGGCGGATGCCTATGGGCCGGGTCTGACCGGTGTTATCCTGACCGGCGCCAATGAGGACGGCGCGGGGGGCCTGCGCGCCGTTATGGCGCAGGGCGGACGTGGCCTGATCCAGTCGCCGGAGACGGCCTATGCGCGCCTGATGCCGGAAACCGCCCTGTCCCTGTGCCCGGCGGCGGAGGTGTGCCCGCTTGAGGACTTGGCCGCCAAACTACTGGTGGAGGCCGCCTGATGAACACGCCCGCCCCCATCCTGCTGGTCGATGATCTCGAAGAAAACCTGCTGGCGCTCGAAGCCCTTTTGCGCCGTGACGGTCTGACCATCCTCAAGGCGCGATCAGGCGTTGAGGCACTGGAAATCCTGCTGAGGCAGGAGGTGGCGCTGGCCCTGCTCGACGTGCAGATGCCGGAGATGGACGGCTTTGAGCTGGCCGAAACCCTGCGCGGGGCCGAACGCACGCGGCGCATCCCCATCATCTTCCTGACCGCCGGGACCACCGACCGCGACCGCCGTTTCCGCGGCTATGAGGCCGGGGCCGTCGATTTCCTGCAAAAGCCTATCGACGGCGACATCCTCAAATCCAAGGTCGAGGTCTTCGTCGAACTCTACGCCCAGCGCCGCCAGATCGCGCTTCAACGCGACGCGCTTCAGGCGCAGCGGGACGAGATTCAGCGCGCCGCCGAGGCCCTGCGCGAGGCCGATCATCGCAAGGACGTCTTCCTGGCCACCCTGGCGCACGAACTGCGCAATCCGATGGCCCCAATCCGCAACGGGCTACAGATTCTGCGCATGGCTCCGGACAGCCCGATGGCGGCACAGGTGCGCGACATGATGGACCGTCAGATGACGCATCTGGTGCGTCTTGTCGATGATCTGCTCGACGTGTCGCGCGTCAGTCAGGGCAAAATCGAGTTGAAGCGTGATCACCTGACGATGCGTTCGGTGGTCGAGGTGGCGGTGGAAACCGCGCGTCCCGTCATCGACCTTGCCGGGCACGCCTTTACGCTGGACCTGCCGGCGGAGGTATTATGGGTCGATGGCGACCTGACGCGGCTGGCGCAGATCGTCGCCAACCTGCTCAACAATGCCGCCAAATATACGCCCGAACGCGGTCGCATCGGCCTCAGCCTGCGCCGCGATGGCGCGCATGCCGTGATCCGCGTCAGCGATACCGGGCTGGGCATCGACGCCGACATGCTGCCGAAGGTGTTTGAGCTGTTCACGCAGGTGGACCGCAATATCCACCGCGCGCAGGGCGGGCTGGGGATCGGTCTGGCGCTGGCACAAAAGCTGGTGGCCCTGCATGGCGGCTCGATCCATGCCGAAAGCGCCGGTGCCAACAAGGGCTCGACCTTTGAACTGCGTCTGCCTCTGGCCGAAGCGCCGCACGCCACCGAGGACGGTCTGACTGAGGCGCAGGCGGCGCGGTCACTGAACGTGCTGGTGGTCGATGACAACCGCGAATCGGCCGAAACGACAAGTTGGATGCTCGACCTGATCGGCCACCATACGCGCACTGTGCATGACGGGGCCGCTGCTCTGGCCGCCGCCGAAAGCGAGACGCCGGACGTCATTCTGCTCGATATCGGTATGCCCGGCATGAACGGCTATGAGGTCTGCCGCGAACTGCGCAAACGGCCACAATTGCAGGACACGGTGGTCATCGCCCAGACCGGCTGGGGGCAGGACAGCGATCGTCAGGCGGCGTTTGAGGCGGGCTTCAACCACCACCTGACCAAGCCGGTCAATCTCGACAGCCTCAGCCGCCTGCTGGCCGATATAAGGGCCTGAGACATCCCGCTCCGCCGTCCATTAGATCATTATGATTTCTGGTAGAAACATAATGATCTAGCTTTTTGTTTTGCCCCTCGCCGGACGGTGGCTCCGCCACCTTGGCCGCCGCCTCAATGGCGGCTTGAGCGGAATGATCCCAAGAGAAATCATTCCGCTCTAGAAGGGCCGCAGGTGCTGAAGGATGTCATCGACATGCAGCGAGGCAAAGCGGATCGAGGAATCGGCCACGCCATAGGGCAGAAGTATCCAGTCGCCGTGCTTCAGCGCGCCGCAGCTATAGACGACATTGGGCACATAGCCTTCGCGCGTGTCTTCGCCGGGGGCCAGAATGGGGGTGCGCGACCGGCCGATGACCTGACGCGGATCGGCCTTGTCGAGCAGCACCGCCCCCAGACAGTAGCGGCGCATGGCCCCGACGCCGTGGGTAAAGACCAGCCACCCGGCGTCAAGCTCGATGGGCGAGCCGCAATTGCCCATCTGCACCATTTCCCACGGGTGTTTGGGCGAGACGATGCGGTCGCCATAGTTCCACACCATGCGGTCTTCGCTTTCGAGATAGAACAGGCTCTCGTGGTCCAGCCGCCCGATGGCCGCATAGCGTCCGTTGATGCGGCGCGGAAACAGGGCCAGCCCCTTGTGCGTCGCCGCCAGCCCGCGCAACGGGGCCAGATAAATGGTGTCAAAATCCTCGGTCTCGAACAGTTCGCAGCCGATTTCACGCCCCGAATAGGCGGTGTAGGTCCCAAGATAGGTGGTGTCGCCGTCGTCTTCGGTAAACTGCACCAGACGCAGGTCTTCGAGGCCGTTCGACTGCGCCCGCGTCACCGGAAAGATGACCGTGCCCGATACGGAACAGGCCTTATGCCGCATCAGGGTGACGGGCCCGTCGGTCGCCCCCTGCGCCGGTTTGGCGGCGACGATAAAGTCGGAGTCGGGCTCAAGATCGACCGTGCCGTCGGCATGGAAGACGCCTTCGCGGAAGGAGATGGTCGAGATGTGCCCCTCCCCCACCGTGCGCACCGACATCAGAAAACGTACCGCCCCTTGCGGCACATGCGTCTGTTCCGGGTGGACGACGACGGACGGGTTCATGATCGCCGCCGCTTCGAAGGCATATTCCTGACAGAAATAGGCCCCGATCAGCGCCGCGTGGTCCTCGTCGATCTCATCCATGCCGTCTATGCCACGCCCGATCATCGCCTTTATCGCCCGGAAACGATCAAGGAAGATGGCGCGCGCCTGAAGGTGGCGGCCACTGAAATCGCGGCTGACGCTGTCGAGTTCGGCGCAACATTCCTCGCGCGTCAGTTTGAGCAGCGAGCGGCAGATGCGCTCGGCCCGCGACATGGTGCCCAGCGCCGTATTGTAGGGTTCCACCGAAATGGTGAAGGGGCGTAGCACGACGCGCTCAGGGTCGGCGCGCAGCACGATGTCGCTATACTTGATCTCTTTCATAGGCATATTTTTGAGTTACAGACCGGCATCTTTCAGGGCGCACCAACTCAGGTGCAGGGCCAGCACCGACTCCGCCCCCTGATTTTCGTTGAGCCCGTGCACAGTCAGACCGTCGCAACAGCCGCCGTCCTCGCTCATCAGGCTGAGGCCGTGATCATTCTCACCGCGGAACCATTGCCAGACGCGCAAAGCCTGCGCCTTCCAGCTCGCTTCGCCCGTCACGCGCCACGCCGTCAGGCAGGCTTCGATGGAGGCCTGCGCCTCCAGCGGCTGCTGATCGAACAGGGCCTCACGCCCGCCCTTATGCGATTGCCCGGCGGCGAAGCTGCGGGTCGGAATGGGGCGGAAATGACCGGCCTCGGCGGTTTGCAGGGCCATGATGCGCACGCTGGCGCTCAAGGCATTTTGGACCATCCGGGCATTGCCGAGACGCTGCCCGGCCAGCAACAGACCTTCGGGCAGGCGCGCATTGTCGTAGGACAGGGCGGGCTCGAACCAGCCATGCGCCGCGGCATTGTGGCAATAGCCGGCGTGCAGCGGTTCGGCCAGCACCTGCATCAACCGCAGGACCTCTGCCGCCTCGCCCACCTCATCGACCGCGGCATCCAGCGCGCGCAGGCTCACGGCGCGGGCGCGCTGCGACGACCAGTCGGCGACATGCGGCAGGACGCGCTGGCTGAGTTCGCGCGCCCACTGCCGCAGATCGTCCGGCAGGGGTGAGCGCACCACCTCGATCAGGGCCTCAAAGGCGCGGGCGCAGCAATCGTCCGATCCGCCCTCGTCCAGCCATTGCCGGGCGAAGCTCATAAAGTTGCGAAAACGCCCCGCCTCAGGGTTCCAGGCGTGGTTGACGAAGCCCGCATAGCGATAGGCGAGGTCTATGCGCTGTTCGTCAAAGCGCTCGAACTTCGCCCGGCGCGCCATCAGCATCAGGGCGCGGGCATTGTCATCGGAGCAATAGCCATGCGCACGATCGGGCAGGCGATAGCGGCTGTGCTGGGCCATGCCGCAATCGTCCGACAGCCGCAAAACGGCGCGCCAGGCCGGTGCCGATCCAATAGACGGGGCCACAGACATGGCCTTGCCCCTGGCCGCGATGTCGGCGCGGGCGCGCCCGGTATAGGCGGCGGCCACCGCACTCCAGCGCGACGGCAGGGCGGCCTCGTAGGCGCGTTCGCTCATGGCTTCCCGTTTGGCCTCATCGGTCAAAAGGTCGATAATCGCCTCGGCAAAGGCGGCGCTGTCGCGGAAGGGGCAAACGACGCCCACCCCGTCGGCCAGCGCCTCAACCGCGTGCCAGTAAGGCGCCGACACCACCGGCTTGCCCACGGCCAGCGCATAGCTCAGCGTGCCTGACGTGATCTGGGTTTCGGTCAGATAGGGCGTCACATAGAGGTCAGTCGCCTGAAGCATGTCGATCAGATCGTCATCGGACATAAAGCGGTTGATGAAGCGGATATGGTCTTCGACGCCCAGTGCCTCAGCGCGCGCCATCAGGCGCTCGCGATAGGCCTCGCCCTCATGCAGGATCAGATTGGGGTGCGTAGCCCCGACCACGAAATACAGCACATCGGGGCAGGCCTTGGAAATGGCCGGCAGGGCTTCGATGATCGTCTCGATCCCCTTGTTGGGCGACAACAGCCCGAAGGTGGACAGCACCCGCCGCCCTTCCGCGTCCAGCCCGGCCTTGAAATCGGCCGTAGGGCGCAAGGCCCGTGCCGGGGCCCCGTGCGGCACGACCAGAATCTGCGAGTCACGCACACCATAAACGCGCTTGAGGATGTCCGCGCCCTTATGGGCCATGGTGATCAGGGTCGAGGACAGGCGGATCAGCCCGTCCATCACGCGGCGCTGGTGCGCATTGGGGGTTTCGAGCACCGTATGCAGGGTGGTGATGACCGGCATATCGACCCGCTCAAGGCATTCCAGCAGGTGTGCGCCCGACGGGCCACCGAAAATCCCGTACTCGTGCTGCACGAACAGCACCTGCATCCGCGCGGCATTGAGATCGGCGGCCAGTTGCCGATAGGCCGCTGCGTCGTCCTGCGGCAGGTGGCGCGTCACTTCGGGCGGGTAGGCATAGGGCCCGGCATGGTCGTCCATCGCGATCACCTCAAAGCGTGCCGACGGCAGGGCTTCGTGCAGGCACTTGTAAATATCGCGGGTAAAGGTGGCCAGACCGCACTGACGCGGCGGGAAGTTGCCGAGCACGGCAACGCGCGGCAGACCCGCTTCGGGTTTGAGACGGGCACGGCTGAGAATATCATCAAGGCTGTGGGCCTCGGTTTCGGCGGCAAAATGCTTATCCTGAAGCATGGCGAACCCTTCGCGAAAAAAACCAGCGTCGGCGGATCGGCTCCGGCGCAAAATACCGCCGGAAGGCTGCTGAAAATCACAGGTCGGAAAAGAATAAGGCGAGGGACGATCCGTCCGCAGAACCCCACAATGGGCCGCTAACGGATAAAGATGCAGTCAGGAAAGCGAAAGCGGCCATAAACCGGACATGATCTTGACACCTGCTCTGAGGGATTTAGCTTCATTTGAAACTGATCCCCAAAGGAGTCCCGCATGTCTTTCCGACCCGCTATGGCCGCCAGCCTGCTGGCCCTCACCTTGTGCGTTCCGGCGCTGGCCGCCCCCAAGTCGCCAGACATTTCCGGTGCACGCATGTCTGCCGATGTGAAGGCCTTGTCTGACGACAGCTTCGAAGGCCGTGGCATCAACACGCCCGCTGAGCCCAAGGTGATCGACTATCTGTCGAAGGGTTTTGCCGCGGCGGGCTTTCAGCCGGGTGGCCCCGATGGTCAGTGGACGCAGGCCGTGAAACTGCGCCAGTTCACGGTACAAAACCCCGCCCTCTCGCTCAGCAGCGGCGGCAAGGCGACGGCGCTGACGCCGGGCACGGACATCGTGGTTTCGACGCGCGGCGCGCTGGGGGATGTCAGTTTCAAGGACACGCCGCTGGTCTTTGTTGGCTATGGCGTGACGGCCCCGGAACGCGGCTGGGACGATTTCAAGGGCGTCGATGTGAAGGGCAAGATCGTGGTCGTGCTGATCAATGATCCGGACTTTTATGCCCCCGAAGCCAGCACCTTCGGCGGCAAGGCCATGACCTATTACGGACGCTGGACCTACAAATACGAAGAGGCCGCCCGGCAGGGTGCGGCGGGCGTGCTGATCATCCACGACACGGCGGCGGCCTCCTATGGCTGGGGCACGGTGAAAAATTCCTGGACCGGCCCGCAGTTCGACATCGTGCGGCCTGACCCGTCAAAACAATTTACCGGCCTCGAAGGCTGGCTGTCGGCCGAAACCGCACAAAGCCTGTTTGCTCAGGCGGGCCTTGACCTTGACGCTCTGAAGGTCGCGGCGCGTTCCAAAGACTTCAAGCCGGTGGACCTGAAGACCACGCTTAGCGGCGGCTATCAGGTGACGGCGAAGGAGATCGTCTCGCACAACGTCATCGCGCGCCTGCCCGGCACGAAACACGCGGATGAGACGGTCGTCTATGGCGGGCACTGGGACCATATCGGCATCGGCGCCCCCGACGCCAATGGCGATAAGATCTTCAATGGCGCGGTCGATAACGGCACCGGGATTGCCGCCTTGCTGGAGCTGGCGCGTGCCTTTGGCAAGGCCCCCAAACCCGAACGCAGCGTGGTGATGATCGCCTTTACCGCCGAAGAAAGCGGGCTGCTGGGTTCGGAATACTACGCCTCAAACCCGGTCTACCCGCTGGAAAAGACGGTGGCGGGCATCAATATGGACGCGCTCAATGTCTTCGGCGCGACGAAAAACATCGTGGTGGTCGGCAATGGTCAGTCGTCGCTGGAGGACGATCTCGGCACCTTCGCCAAGGCACAGAATCGCATCCTGTCACCCGATGAAAAGCCTGAAGCGGGTTACTTCTTCCGGTCAGACCACTTCCCCTTCGTCAAACGCGGCGTCCCCATGCTCTATGCCAAGGGCGGCAAGGACCTGATCAAGGGCGGCATTGAGGCGGGCACGGCCAAGGAAACCGACTACCGCGACAAGCGCTACCATCAGGCCGATGACGAATGGTCGGCGGACTGGGACATGGCCGGCATGGTCGAGGACGTGACGCTTTATTACCAGATCGGGGCGAAGCTCGCCCATTCGCGCGAATGGCCGCAATGGCGCGCCACCTCGGAGTTCAAAACCGCCCGCGATAGGTCGGCCGATCAGCGGAAATAAACAGAGAGACGCCTCCCCTGATCTTCGGGGGAGGCGCTACCGATGATAGTCGCCCGTGCCGCGATGAAATACGCGGTCGGTGGCTTCGATGCGGCCCGGCGTCAGGTCGGGCAGCCCGGCCAGCGCCTCATAGATCGGCCCGAAGTCCTTTTGCGCCAGCCCCAGAAGCGTGTCTATCGACGGCAGGACGAAATAGCCCTCCTGAAAATCGTCGATGCGATAGACGGTGCGCATGACGCGCTCCAGATCGAAGCCGATGCGGTTGGGTGACGGGCTTTCCAGCGCAAACTGCGTCTCGGTAAAGGACGACAATATGCCGGCGCCGAAAATGCGCACACCACCGGCCTCTTCGACCAGCCCGAACTCCACCGTGTACCAGTAGAGCCGCGCCAGCCGGTCGAGCACGCCCAGCTTTTCGGCGCGCAAGCCGCCCTCGCCATAGGCCTGCATGAAGTCGGCCATGACCGGACTCATCATCATCGGCACATGGCCGAACAGGTCGTGGAAGACGTCCGGCTCGACCAGATAGTCCAACTCACGCCCATCGCGGATAAACTGCCCCGCCGGGAAGCGCCGGTTGGCCAGATGGTCGAAAAAGACGTCATTGGGCACCATGCCGGGCACGGCCACCACCGTCCAGCCGGTGCGGCGGTAGAGAACCTCGCTCAGGGCGTCGAAATCGGAAATGGCTTCGGCTGTGATCGGCAACTGACTCAGGCCGTCCATATATTCGGCGCAGGCCCGGCCGCGAATGGTCTGCATCTGCCGCTCGAACAGGGTGCGCCAGGTGGCGTGCTCGCTCGGCGTATAGGCGTCCCAGTTTTGCGGGATGGTCCAGTCGGGACGGTCGGGCACATAGCCACCGACAATACCATGACGCGCGGGCTGTGTTTGCGTATCCATCGGTTACCCTCCTTAAACAGCCTTAAACCGGGTGGCTGCGTCGTCGATGGCTTCGGCCAGCGCCACATCGCGATCGCTGAGCCCGCCCGTGTCGTGGGTCGTCAGGCGGATCGAGACGCGGTTATAGACATTGGACCATTCCGGATGGTGGTCCAGCCGCTCCGCCGCCTGAGCCACAGCGCTCATAAAACCAAACGCCGCCGTGAAATCCGCAAAACGCAGATGGCGCTCAATGGCCTTGTCCCCCGCCTCGCGCGTCCACAACGGCAGACGCTGCGGCAGGGCGTCGATCTCAGTAGGCAATAGGGGCGTAGCCGGGGGCAGGTCAGCGGGCATGACGGGTCCTCTTCAAGAAAGATGATCCCCCCGAAGGTCGAGAAAATCTTTCTTATTTTCCGCCCTGACGCCTGTTTCGCAAAATGGTTTTCTGCAAATCTGACAATCCTTAGTCGGCCTTGCTTCGGCGACGGGCGGCCCCGGCACTGCCGCCGCCCCAGATAAAGGACAGACCCAGCAGAAAGCCGAAATCGTACCAACCGCCTGAATTGGGCACGGCATAGATGCGGATGCTGTGATCGAAAATATGCCCGATCAGGGCAAAGGGCGCGATGGCGCCGTGGATCAGCCCCATCCAGAAGCCCGGCACGGACGGTTCGGGTGCCGCCCCCTGCGTCGCACAGGCTGTCAGCAGCAGCATGATCCCCACCGCCATCAGCGGCAAACGCAAACACCGGTTCACAGTCATGGTCACATCCTCCCGCGTGTCAGGAAACGACCGGAACGCCCTCCTGTCAATCGGACACGCATCCGTGTACGACAGGAAACAGAAACAATTTTGCGGGATTGTGCCCGAAATTTGCCTATTTTTAGGGCTTGATCACGCAACTTGTGATGCGCGGCGTTTTCGCTATGATGCGCCGCATCAGAACTGACCCTATCCTCGTCCTTATCGATAGAGCCCTCCCATTCGTATCCCGTCCTACCTGCCGCATGTTGTGACCTGGGCCCGTCGTCTGCTGATCGTGGCAACGCCGTTCCTGCTGTTCAGCCTGTTCTTCCATATCGAGATACTCGACCCGACCCGCATCGGCTGGCTGCTGGATGAGGACTGGGGGCAGCACGTGCTGGGCTGGCACGCCTTCCGCAACGTGCCGTGGGCGTGGCCGTTCAACTATCAGAACCTGCTGGCGTGGCCGACGGGCGTCAGTATCATCTACACGGACTCAAATCCGTTCTTTTCCTTTATCTTCAAGGCGCTCAGCCCGCTTCTGCCCGATAATTTCCAGTTCATCGGTCCGTGGTTCCTGCTGTGCGTGGTGATGCAGTTCTTCTTTGCGTGGAAGCTGGTGCGCCCGCACGCGCCGGGGCCGTGGTCGGCTCTGGCCGGGGCGATCATCATGTCGCTGTTGCCCGCCCTCTATTACCGGATGCGCCACGACACGCTGGTGGCGCACTTTCTCATCCTGTGGACGCTGTGGATCTTCTTCAACGTCAAGGATGAGCGTAAAAAGAACATCTGGTACGCGACGGCGCTGGGCCTGACCGGCTTCCTGCACCCCTATATGCTGTTCATGATGGCCGCGGTGTGGGGCGCGGATGTGCTGCGCATTTTCATGCCGGCGGCGAAGGCCATGGACCGCAAGCGGGTGCTGCTGATCCTGCGCGATGCGGCGCTGGTGTTCATCTGCCCGTTTATTGCGCTTGGCATCTCAGGGGCCTATTCGGGCTCATCGGCGCAGGCGCGCGGCTTCGGCTTCTACTCGATGGGGCTGGATGCGCCGTTCAACCCCGTGCAGCCCGACTTCTCCTTCTTCATCAAGGCCCACCCGCAGGATATGGGGCAGTATTTCGAGGGCTATCAGTATATGGGCCTCGGCATTCTGGGCCTGTTGCTGGGGGCGCTTCTGCTCTATCAGATCACCTTCTCGGCCCGTCAGGCGCGTCCCTTTATCGACAGCGCCAAGCCGCTGATCATCCCCTTTATCTGCCTGTTCGTCATCGCCGTTTCGCACCACGTGCAGTTCTACGACATCGTGTTGTTCAAGCTGCCGCTGCCGAAATACCTGCTAGATAAGCTGGCGGTACTGCGGGCCTCCGGCCGCTTCTTCTGGCCCATCGCCTACACCCTGATCCTGATCGCGCTGGTCATCGTTTATAAGTCGCGGCCCAAGGTGATGAAGGTGGCCCTGCCGCTGGTCATCATCGTGCAACTGATCGACCTTCAGGGCTTTATCGCCGCCATGCGCAAACAGACCGAACTGGCGACCAGCACGGTCATCTTCGATCAGGCCCCGGACCCCATATGGGATAAGCTGATTTCCGGAGCGAAGGGCGTGGACTTCTATCCGGCGCAGGTGCACCTGAACGACAAGCTGTTCTATGAAATCGCCTGGCGCGCCGTGTCGAAGCAGCGCTACGTCAACACCATGTATATGGCGCGTGAAAACTATGAGCAGCGCGCCATCGAACTTAAGGGCCGCGAAGCCTATCTCAACGGCAATATCAATAACGACAACCTGTACGTCTTCCTCAACCAGTGCATCGCCCCGGCCAATCTTCAGCCGCTGATGCGTGAGGTGGACGGCGTGTGGATCATCCCGCCGCAGTCGATGCGCAACCTGCCGCTGGCCCTGCCTGAATGGAAGCCGATCAAGGCGCGCATGGGCTTTGGCTATCTCAATCAGGGTTCGTGCCTGCTCGACAAGAACTGGGCGGCGCCTGAGGCCGACGGGGCATGGACGCTGGGCAAGCGTTCTGAGTTGGTCATCCCCATTCAGGAGGTGCAGTTCGAAAGCGGTGAACGCCCGGTCAAGCCGTCGATCCGTTTGGTGGCAAAGAGCTTCTTCCGCCCGATGACGGTCGATGTGCTGATCAATGGCCGCAAGCGCGCCACGATGGAGCTGGAAAAAATCCGCTCCTATCAGGATATTCCGCTGCCGCCGTCGGTGTTCAACCGCCCCGACATGAAGGTGTCCTTCATCGTGCGCGACCCGCTGTCACTCAAGGAGCTGGGTCAGGGTGACGATGAACGCCAGTGGGGCATGAAGCTGTTCCGCCTGACCATCGAAGACGCCGCTGTGCGCGAGAAGGAAGAGGCTGAGAAGAAGGCCAAAATTGCCGAAGCTCAAGCTGCGGTCAAAGCCCAACCGGTCGGCATCACGGCCGGTCAGCAGGCCCCTCAGAAACCCTGAAACCTTCTGTAAGCCCGGCTTCGGCCGGGCTTTTTTGCACTGCCGCGCTTGTTTTCAGCCAAACCCCTCTTTAAGGTGTGCAGTGCCGAAGGGGGCGGTCATGTCCGGAAAAGACAAGACGTTGCGCAGATCACCACCTGCGCGGGCGCTTCCGTTTGACAGACCCGAGAATGAAATGCCCGATAGCCCGAACCCCTCCTATTATCGTCTGGCGCTGTTTGGCACGCCCGTTCTGCTGTTTCTGCTGTTCTTTAACCCGGCTATTCTCGACCCGACCAATATCGGCTGGGTGATGCAGGGCGACTGGGCACAGCATTTTCTCGGCTGGCACGCCTATCGCAACGGGGCCGATAGCTTCAACCATCAGGACCTTCTGGCGCATCCGACCGGCCTGAGTATTCTCTATACGGACTCCAATCCGCTTTTTTCCCTGCCACTGAAACTGATCAGTCCCTGGCTGCCCGATAATTTTCAGTTCATAGGGCCGTGGTTCCTGCTGTGCCTGTGTTTGCAGTACGTCTTTGCCCTGCGTCTGATGGAACGCTACGCACCGACGGCGTGGAGCGCTCTGGGCGGTGCGCTGCTTCTGTGCCTGCTGCCCACCTTTTATAACCGCATCGGGCACGACACGCTGTTTGCGCACTGGCTGATCCTGTGGTCGCTCTATATCTTCTTCGCGGTCGAAACGGCGCGTGGCAAGGCGATCGGCTGGGTCGCTAATCTGACGCTGGCCTCGCTGATCCATCCTTATCTGCTGATTATGTGCCTGTTTATCTGGGCTGCCGATCAATGGCAGGCCTTACAGACAATCCGCCGCACGCGCGACGCGAAGGCCCTGATCGGGCTGGCCGCCGCTGCGGGTATCAGCGCGACCCTGTGTCTGATCGCCCTTTGGGCCGGAGGCGCGTTTTCGGGGACCAGCCCGGCGGGCGACGGTTTTGGCATCTATTCCATGGGGCTGGATGGGCCATTCAACCCGTCTGGCCTGCCCGGCTTCCTGTCCTTCCTGCCGAAGCAGGAACCCCGTCAGGCCTTTGAGGGCTTCCAGTATCTGGGAGCAGGCGTACTGCTGCTGATCGCGGCGGCCTGGTGGCTGACCCGCCGCGCCCGCAAGCTGGGGGTAGACACAGCCTTAGCGCCTGAGCCCGAAGACCGCGACACCCGCGACGTCACCGCTCAGGCCTTTGAACGCGCCCGCACCCTGAAGTGGGTGCTGATCGTTCTGACCGTGCTGGCCATCTCGACCAAGATCCAGATTTTCGGCAAGACCCTGATCGATATCCCCTTGCCGGAAGCTGCCGTCCCGGTGCTGGGTGTTATTCGCGCCTCAGGCCGCCTGTTCTGGCCCGTCGCCTATGCGCTGGTTTTCCTCAGTCTTCTGGTCATCTATCGCGCCCCGAAGCGGAACCTGTGGCTGGGGGTGATCGTCGGTCTTCAGCTTCTGGACCTTGGCGCGTTTGCGGGGCACGTCAAAGGGCTGACGGCGCGTGCATCCGATCGCACCATCGTCAGCGTCGCCAAAAGCCCGCAATGGAGCCAACTGATCGCCGCCAGTGCGCAGGTCAATTTCGTCCCACCCAATGCCCTGGCCAATCAGCCCGTCTTCTATGAAATGACCTATCGCGCCGTTTCAGCAAAGGTGCCCATCAATACCATGTACGCGGCGCGTCCGAACCCCAAACAGGAAGCTCTGGAGTTTTCGGATTACCAGCGCTTTTTGCAGGGCGTGCGGCATCCGGACCAGCTCTATGTGTATATAAATCCGTGCCTGCCGCACCCTTCGCTGAGGGGGCAGTTGCGAGAGCTTGACGGCATCTGGTTCCTGCCGCCCGTCCGGGCGGATGCCTCAATTGGGCGCGTCCCGGCCCCGCATCCCTTCCCGCAAAACGTCATGCAGCCTGTGGCGCGTGACAAGCCCGCCGCCTGCCTGCTGGATGGCGACTGGGCTCTGGGCGAAGAAGGCGGTGTCTGGACCCGTGGGGCCGAAGCCAGTCTGACCCTACCCGACTCAGTGACCATTGCCCCCGGCTCAGAACTGCGGTTCACCCTGAATACCGCCCGCCCGGCACGCGTGTCAGTACTGATCAACGGACAGGTGGCTCAAGATTATGAAATGTCAAAAAAGGTCAAGGAGATCACCGTACCTCTTCCGGTGACCTCAGGCACGCGGGGACCGCTACAGGTCCGCTTTGTCATCAAAGATCAGGCGCCTCCGGCCGAACCGGTCCCGCAGGGTATGAAGCGACTGAAAATTTCTCAACTGGGGCTGTTTACCGGCCCTTGAATGCCTATTTGACAGCAACGGCCCAAGAGGCTGAACGCCTCCGGCCGTTGAGACCTCGCGAACGTCTCATCTGCACCACGGGCATGAGACATTCGCGAAACGAATACCCGGCGTCATTTTCAATGATGCCGGGTATGAAACAAGATTTGTTTTTTCGCGCGTTTTGCGCTATGAAGCGTGCCCCGTCCTGCAAGGGTGCTCTGCAAATAGCGTCCGGCGCGCGGCTTAAGTTCCAACACAGGTTTTCCGGCCGGTCGCAGGCGCCCTCGACCGTCGTCGGCTCTATTGTCTTTCACTCAGGGCGTTTCAGAAACAATCGCACATGGAAAAAGTGCCGATGACCGTCGCGGGCTACCAAAGCCTTGACGACGAACTCAAGCGTTTGAAGTCGGTGGAACGTCCCGCCGTTATCGCGGCGATTGCCGAAGCGCGTTCGCATGGTGACCTGTCGGAAAACGCCGAATATCACGCGGCCAAGGAACGTCAGGGCTGGATCGAAGGTCAGATCGCCGAGATCGAGGACAAGATCAGCCGCGCCCAGGTGATCGACGTTTCGAAGCTGTCCGGCAATCAGATCAAATTCGGCGCGACCGTCACCGTGGTCGATGAGGACACTGAGGAAGAGGGCCGCTATCAGGTCGTCGGCGAGCACGAAGCCGACGTCAAGGCGGGCCGTATCTCGCTCAGCTCGCCTTTGTCGCGCGCCATGATCGGCAAGGAAGTGGGCGATGTGGTGGAGGTCAACACCCCCGCCGGCGTCAAGGCCTACGAAATCCTCAAGGTCGAGTGGATTTAGCTAAATTCACGCCCTGATCTGACGATCAGGACGTGGGGATGGGAATCGACAAACTCCGGCTCGGGGCGGCCCGTCGCCGGAGTTTGGCATATTTCATACCTCCCCAGCTCGCTGGGGAGGGGGACCGCACGAGCCTGCCACCCGGCAGGTGAGATGCGGTGGTGGGGGCTTTTTCTGTCTCCGCATCTTGGGATTGAAGCGTGTTAACTCCGCCCGTCACAACCGAAGAGTCGCTGAAGATTCCCTCGGACCGCCCGCTGATCGTGTGGGCGGTGTCGGACGGTCGCGCCGGTATCCACAATCAGGTGCTGGGGCTGGCCGAAGCCATTGCCGCCCTCACCCCGACCCAGATCGTCGTGCGCCATATCCGCTATCGCCGCCTGTTCGACCGCTGGCCCACAGCGCTGCGCCTGTGGCCCGATGTGATGCTGAAGCGCGATTCCGACCTTATTGGCCCGCCCTATCCCGACATCTGGATCGCCGCCGGGCGCGCCACCCTGGCCCATTCCTTGCGCATGCGCCGCCGCTCTCAGGGCAAGACCCTGGTGGTGCAGCTTCAGGACCCACGCATGCCGTCCTCACGCTTTGACATGGTCATTGCGCCGAAGCACGACGAGGTGAAGGGCGACAATGTGTTGCCGCTTCTGGGCTCCACCCATCGCGTCACGCCGGAACGCCTCAGCCGTGAGGCCGCCCCGTGGGCCGAAAGCCTGTCGAAATTCAGCGGCCCGTTTATCGCCGCCCTGATCGGCGGGCGCTCCAAAAGCCACGACATATCGCCGGCGCGCGCCGAAACCCTCGTCCAGCAGATTCGCGCCGCGGTCAAAGGCAAGAAGGCCACCCTGCTGCTCAGCGTGTCGCGCCGCACCCCCGAAGCCGCCCGCGCCATCCTGACCGAGGGGCTGAGAGACCTCGATGGGATCATCTATGAGGGCAAAGGCGAAAATCCCTATTTCGCCTTCCTCAACGCCGCTGACCACATCCTCGTCACAGAGGATTCGGTGAACATGGCCACCGAAGCCGCCGCCACGGGCAAGCCGGTGCACGTCCTGCCCATGGATGCACGCGGTACAGGCGCCAAGTTTGGCCGCTTCCATCAGGGCCTTCAGGAATACGGCGCCGCGCGCCCGTGGTCGGGTGAGCTGCGCACGTGGAAATACACGCCGCTGAACGAGACGCACCGCGCCGCCGAGGCCGTACTGGCGCTCTATAACCAGACGCATCCCGACGAAAAACGTTAACGGCGCTTAACGGAGGGATGACAAGGCGGCAGCCGGTCATTATCTAAGGGGCCAGTTTACCCCAAGATAGAATCGAATCTGCCATGACCACGCCCCGTACTGTTCGTTGCGCCATCATCGGTTCCGGCCCGGCGGGCTGGACAGCGGCCATCTATGCCGCGCGGGGCCTGCTGCATCCGGTGGTGTTCACCGGCCCGCAGACGGGCGGTCAGCTCACCATAACCACCGACGTCGAAAACTATCCGGGCTTTGCCGAGGTCATTCAGGGCCCGTGGCTGATGGATCAGATGAAGGCGCAGGCCGAGCATATGGGCACCGAGGTCATCACCGACATCGTGGTCAAGGCCGACCTCAGCCAGCGTCCGTTCCGCCTCGAAACCGATGCCGGGAACGTCTATCTGGCCGAAACCGTCATCATTTCGACCGGCGCTCAGGCCAAGTGGCTGGGCCTTGAGTCCGAAAAGACTTATCAGGGCTTCGGCGTGTCGGCCTGCGCCACCTGTGACGGCTTCTTCTACCGCAACAAGACGGTGGCCGTGGTCGGCGGCGGCAATACGGCGGTCGAAGAGGCCCTGTTCCTCACCAAGTTCGCCTCAAAGGTCTATCTGATCCATCGCCGCGACTCGGTGCGCTCGGAAAAGATTCTGGCCGAGCGCATGTATGCCGAGCCCAAGATTCAGCCGGTGTGGAATTCGGCCATTGACGAAATTCTGGGCGAAACCAATGAATTCGGCGGGGCCAGCGTCACCGGCGTGCGCCTGAAAAACGTCCATACGGGCGATACGCACGAACTGCCGCTGGATGGCGTGTTTATCGCCATCGGCCACGCGCCCTCCTCACAACTGTTCCAGGGGCAGCTTGAAACCAATGCCGGCGGCTATCTGAAGGTCGAACCCGGCACGCCGAAAACCGCCATCAAGGGCGTCTTCGCGGCGGGCGATGTGACGGACGACGTGTACCGTCAGGCGGTCACGGCGGCCGGCATGGGCTGTATGGCGGCGCTGGAAGCCATCCGCCTGCTGGCCGAAGAGGATCACCACCGTCAGGACGCCAAGATCGGCGCTTGGTAAGATTTGGCCGCAGGTTTTAGCCACGAAAAACACGAAAAGCACGAACGCTGATCTCGTCCGAAAGGTCTGTCATCCTGAAGGACGCTACGCGCTTTATTGCATTTGTGATTTTCGTGTTTTTCGTGGCCAATTCTTGCAGACACTGCGCGTGATTTGACTCACGCGGGCTTTTGCGCTTTTAGCTGCGGCTCAAGAAAAGGCCCCTGTCCGTGCAGATTCAGTTCACCCGTCGTTTTTCCATGGCTCATCGTTTGCGCGCCGACCGTTCGTCGAAGTGCGCGACCCCGCATGGCCATAATGAATTCGTGCGCGTGACGCTGAAGGCCAAATCGCCGGACACGGTGAAGTGGGGGCAATCCAACTACGCCCAGAGCTTCGATGCGCTCAAGCGCGACTGGCATCGCTTTGTCGATGAGGCGCTTGATCACGCCTTTCAACTGGGGGCAGATGACCCGCTGATCGGCTTTTTTCAGGCGCATGAGCCCGATCTTCTGCCGCGTCTGCTGATCATTCCGGGCGATCCGACGACCGAAGCCGTGGCATTAGCCCTCTATCACAAGCTGAACGCCATCTTGTCCGCCCACGTGCCGGATTTTGCGTGCGTGCGCTTTGAAATCGAAGAAACCCCGACCAATACGGTCATACTGACGCCCGAAGACCTCAGCCACGGCCCGCGTCTGGCCGATTGGTGCCATCGGGCCGATCTGTCGATCAACGATCTCTTGCCACCTGAAGACTGGCAGAAAAAGAGCGACCCATGCCTCTGATCAGCCGCCACGTCTTTGTCGAAGGCCTGAAGGTCGAAGCCGCCATCGGCGTCTATGACTACGAACACGGCCGCACCCAACCCCTGATCATCGACGCCGATATCCGCATCGGCCTGCATGAGATCAAGGGTCTCAAAGACACGCTGAACTACGAAATGGTCGGCAATCTGGCGCGCGACCTCATCGCGCGCGGTCATATCAAGCTGGTCGAAACCCTCGCCGAGGACCTGGCTGAGGCGGTTCTGGCCCTGCCGCAGGCCGAAGAGGTGCGTATCCGCATCTCCAAGCCCGAAGCTCTGGCCGATGCCGACCGCTCCGGCTGCACGGTGGTGATGCGCAAATGAGCCATCTGGCGCATCTGGGCCTGATGGCCCGCTATAACCAGTGGATGAACGCCAAACTGCTGGAGCTGATGGCGGCGCATCCCGACGCCGATTTCCACGCCAATACAGGGGCCTTTTTCGGTTCGGTTTGGGGGACGCTCAACCACCTGATCGTGGCGGACCTGCTGTGGATGGGCCGCTTGAGTGGCCATGCGACGGGTGCCGCGCTGTCGACCGCCAAGGCCCTGCCGCAACCCACGGGCCTGAGTGACACGCTCTACAGCGAACTGAGCGCCTTCGCGCCGGCACGGCGGCAACTGGATGATCTGTGGCTCAGCTATATCGAGAGCCTCAGCGATGCCGATCTCGACACGCCCCTCACCTATCGCCGCGTCAATGGCGACGCCCATACCAAACCGCTGGGTCTGGTGTTGAGCCACGTGTTCAATCATCAAACCCACCACCGCGGACAAATTACGACGCTTTTGTCGCAGATGGGGCTTGATATCGGGGTGACGGACGTGCTTGTTCTGGTACCCGAACTCGATCCGGATATAAAATGACTGTGCCCGCCACCCGCACCAAACTCAGCGACACGACGATCATCCCGATCGTCAACTATCTGCTGCTGTTTTTCCTGATCGTCGGCGGCATTTCAGGCGTGATCGCCATCACCCTGATCTATTTGTTTCAGGACGACGCCCCCGACTGGCTGAAAACCCACTATGCCTTTCAGAAAAAGACCTTCTGGGTGGGCATCGGGGCCTTTGTGCCGCTGGTCGTGCTTCTGACCTCACCGGTGATGTCGAGCGTAGTGCTGGGCGGTATCGTGCTGATCCTCGTCTTCGCCCTGTTCCTGTGGATCGTTGGCCGTTGCACGATGGGCTTCAACCACGTCTTCCACAAACGCCCGATCCCCAATCCCAAAAGCTGGCTGGTTTAACCTATTTGGGTTTCCCCGGCTCACGCCCGGCCATATCGAACAGATTAAAGCTGACATCACCGCCGGGCAGGGTCACATCGCCGGGCTTCTGATCGGCCTTGCACGGGCCGAGGCGTTTGGATTTGATCGTCATATTGACCACGCGGTTCATGTGCGCCAGCGCCGCCCCCGTGGTCTGGGACCGCAGGGTCATGGTGTAATCGCGCGTATAGTCGCCGGTGATGCTGCCCGACACCTCCATCTTGCCGCCCGATCCCATATTGCATTCGGCGAGAATGCCCCAGGAGCCGTCGTCCAGATGGCTGACCGCCGTATTGCGGCAGCGATTGCCATTGAGGTCAGTGCCCGTGATACCCAGCTCTTTTTCGGTAGCCGCGTCGAGGCAGATGCGCATGGTCTGGGCCTGACTTTCCGAGCCCTCTTCGCTGAGCGTGGTCTCCCACAGGCCAGGCTGACGCGCCGGCAGAGGCTCCTGCGGTTTGGGCGGGGGAGCCGACACAGACGCCGGGGCCGGGGTGGGATCAGGCGCAGGGGGTTGTTCTTTCTTGCCACAGCCGGTCATCAGCGCGACGACGGCCAGACAAGAGAGCGCCACACCTGACTTAATATACGCGGCCATGTCCTGTGCATCCCTGTCCCGAAACGGAAGTTACAGGTGTAAGGGTAAAACCCCAGACAGGCGAGTCGAATTATGCACCTTATTGCCGCAGGGCCTGAAAAATACAGGCGCATACCAAGGGTCATTGAAAATGACTCTGGGTATGCCAGTCGAGACTGTCTCATGTCACTGACACATATGAGACAGTCTCGTGTCTTCAACGGCCGGATGCGGTCAGCATCTTCGGCCGTTGGTATCAAAGGCTCTTTTTGGTGACGATGCGCAGGGTTTGCAGCGTGCGCGGCAGCTCGTCGGCCAGACGACGGCTCAGTTCACGCGCGCCCACCGGATAGGCCTCGCCCCCTTCGGCGATTTCATGCGCCATCTTGGCCGTGGCGTCGATCAGGATTTCCAGCTCGGAAATCTGCTCGCGCGCCAGCGCCTTGGCCTCTTCCTGAAGGCGGCGCACGCGCTGGGTGCGGCTTTCACGCGCCGAAACCGTCGCATCGACCAGCGATTGCAGGCTATTGGCCGCGTTGAGCGGCACAGGCACGACATTGATGACCTCATGGGCCGGCTCGCCCACGCCCCCCATCATCTCGGCTTCGATTGCGACCCCCTTCGTCGACGGCGGCACCACATTCAATCTGGTTCTACGCATATCACACCCCAACCTCTTCTCTATGCGCCCCGGAACGCCGTCACACAGCCAAATTGAAACGCGACGGGGCCCCAACCAGGGGTTATGCACAGGTCAGGCCACAGAGTGAGGCATTTCGTCGCGAAAATCCAGCCGGTTTCGTTTCAAACTGGCACATTTTCGTAACAGGGGCGTGACGCACAAGCCTCAGTATCGGATTGAAACGCTCGCGAAGCATTCTAACGGTAAATTTATGCCGCTCCGTCCCCGATCATATCCTTGGCGAACTCCAGATCCAGCAGTTTGAGACGTTTGATCTCATCACGCAGGCGGGCCGCCTCTTCGAACTCCAGATTGCCCGCGGCTTCACGCATGCGCGTCTCAAGGTCCTTGAGCGTGGCCTGAAAATTGGAACCGAGGAAGGGCTTGGAGTCCTTGGCCGCGACGCCCACCGGCACCTGAACACGGTCAGCCTTTTCATACGGACTATCCAGAATATCGGAAATACCGCGCTTGACGCTTTCCGGCGTGATGCCGTGTTCGGCATTGTAGGCCATCTGCTTTTCACGGCGGCGGCTGGTTTCAGCGAGCGCCCGTTCCATCGACCCTGTCATCTTGTCGGCATAAAGAATGACGCGACCTTCGACGTTGCGCGCCGCCCGCCCGATGGTCTGGATCAGCGAGGTTTCCGAGCGCAGGAAACCCTCCTTATCGGCATCAAGTATGGCCACAAAGCCACATTCGGGGATGTCGAGGCCTTCGCGCAGCAGGTTGATCCCCACCAGTACATCAAACGCCCCCAGCCGCAGGTCGCGGATGATTTCGATGCGCTCCAGCGTGTCGATGTCGGAGTGCATGTAGCGCACGCGGATACCCTGCTCGTGCATATATTCGGTCAGGTTTTCCGCCATCTTCTTGGTCAGCACCGTGACCAGAGAGCGATAACCGTTTTTGGCGACCTCACGCACCTCGGCAATCACGTCATCGACCTGATTGGCACCATAGGTCGAAACGGGGCGGATTTCGACCGGCGGGTCGATCAGGCCGGTCGGGCGGATCACCTGTTCGGTAAACACGCCACCGGTCTGCTCCATCTCCCAGTTGCCGGGCGTCGCCGAAACGTGGACGGTCTGCGGCCGCATCGCCTCCCACTCCTCGAATTTGAGCGGGCGGTTATCCATGCACGACGGCAGGCGGAAGCCGTATTCGGCCAGCACCGACTTACGCGCAAAGTCGCCGCGATACATGCCGCCGATCTGCGGCACGGTGACGTGGCTTTCATCCACGAACAGCAGCGCATTTTCCGGCAGATACTCAAAGAAGGTCGGCGGCGGCTCTCCCGGCGCCCGTCCGGTCAGATAGCGCGAATAGTTTTCGATACCGGCGCAGGCCCCAGTGGCCTCCATCATCTCAAGGTCAAAGGTGGTACGCTGCTCAAGGCGTTGCGCCTCCAGAAGCTTGCCCTCGGCATGGAGTTGATCCAGCCGCAGTTTCAGTTCCGCCTTGATGCGGTCGATGGCCTGACGCAGGGTCGGGCGCGGCGTCACATAGTGGCTGGCCGCATAGACCTTGAGGTCTTTCAGGTCCGCCGTCTTCTTGCCGGTCAAAGGATCGAACTCGGTCAGGGCCTCGATCTCATCGCCGAACAAGGACACCCGCCAGGCGCGGTCTTCGTAGTGGGCCGGGAAGATTTCGATGACGTCGCCGCGGCGGCGGAAGGTGCCGCGCTCAAAGGCCGCGTCATTGCGTTTATACTGCAGCGCCACCAGATCGGCGCGCAACTGCGCCTCGTCAATGGTCTGCCCCACCTTCAGTTCAAAGGTCATGGCCGTGTAGGTTTCGACCGAACCGATACCGTAGATGCACGACACCGAGGCCACCACGATCACGTCGTCGCGCTCAAGGATCGCGCGCGTCGCCGCGTGGCGCATCCGGTCGATCTGTTCGTTGATCGACGAGTCCTTCTCTATATAGGTGTCGGTGCGCGGCACATAGGCTTCGGGTTGGTAGTAGTCGTAGTAGGAGACGAAATACTCGACCGCGTTTTCCGGAAAGAAGGCCTTGAACTCACTATAGAGTTGCGCCGCCAGCGTCTTGTTGTGCGCCAGAATCAGCGCCGGGCGCTGCGTCGCCTCGATCACCTTGGCCATGGTGAAGGTCTTGCCCGACCCGGTGACGCCCAGAAGGACCTGATCGCGCTCAGCCGCATTGGCCCCTTCAACCAGTTCGGCAATCGCCGCCGGCTGGTCCCCGGCCGGTTCATAGGCCGAATGCAGCACGAACCGCCGCCCCCCTTCCGACTTTTGCGGCCGGTCGGGGCGGTGCGGCGACCACAGGGTCGGCGGGAAGTCCTGCGCGCCGACATCAGCGGCGTAACGGCGGGCATCTTCGAAAATGAGGCGGGCGAGATGAGAACGGTTCATGAACACAACATAGCGTCCTGCAAAAAAATGAAAAGGGGCGACCCGCGGCTTTTGCGCCCCACGGCCAGATTGACCGTTTTACGGGCTTCAAGTTTTCGTGACTCCCCCGCCTGAGAGGGATTTATTCGGGATTCCAGTGCCTTGAAGCCGCAAATTTAACATAACAATGTTCTATACATGCCCGGCGCCTGAGTTTCACTTTTGCGCCACGTGAGTAAACTTCGTTAAATTGTAATGATCGCAAAACCGAAAGCCACCTCCATGAATATCTCAAGAAAAAAGAGGATAAGCTTATCTCCTCAATACTTTATAATATAAAAAGTCATTGCGGCGCACATCTTGATAAAAAATAGGCATTATATGAGAAATTTTCTCACTCGCCCCCCCTCTGAACTGATGCTCCTTTTACGCGATTGACGCTTTAACACATTTTTGCCACATTTCTGGCTATAAGACGGGCCGTCGATAGGCACAGTTATGTGCTTCGTCGGCTCCGGCGCCCCCGGAAGGCTGTGTTTCCGTGTTGTGAAACGGCCTGATGCATTCAGAAGAATGTATGGTGGGGTTGCCCTCTGTCAGGGAGCGCGGTGCGCTCTCGTTACTGAGGACAAGACACCTTTGGGTCTGAACCTGTCTCTTACGCGCCGTCAGATGCGCTTGTTGACCGCCGCTGGCGGCTCTAGCCTCATGCTGACCGCTGCGTTTGGCTCTGCTTGGTTAGGCGGCAAGCTGACGCGCGACGCGCAAATCCGCGAACAGGCCGAAAGCCTGATGAGCCTGAATGATCACTCCTATGGCGCGGACCGTCTGCGTCAGATGAACGGCGAAAAGCATATCGCCGCGCTTCAGGACGATCTGGACCGCCGCGCCATCGCGCTGGTCATGCGTCACGAATCCTATACCTCGCCTGTGGCCACGATGCGCCTGCGTCAGGACCGCCAGCGTACCGACCTGTTTGCGTCTCTGGTCGGCCCGGCCCGCGCGCACAAGGCCGAAGCCGCCTCCGCCCCGGTGCTGAAGGCCAGCCTTGATCTGGGCCTGATGCGCGTGCCCTCACGCACGGCCCCGGCCTCGCCCTTTGATCTCAAGAACCGCTCCGCCTCTGACCTCGATTGCCTGACTCAGGCCGTCTATTACGAAGCGCGCGGCGAAACCGATTCCGGTCAGCGCGCCGTGGCTCAGGTGATCCTGAACCGCGTACGTCACCCCGCCTACCCCAAGACCATCTGTAATGTGGTCTATCAGGGCGCGGTGAAGCGCACCGGCTGTCAGTTCAGCTTCACCTGCAACGGCATCATGTCCAACCGCGTCGAAAGCTGGGCTTGGAAACGCGCTCGCACCGTCGCCGAAGACGCGCTGGACGGTTATGTGATGAAGTCGGTCGGCGCTTCGACCCATTTCCATGTACTGGGCATCTCTCCCGACTGGTCGGTACGCATGCAACGCACCGCCACCATCGGCAACCACGCCTTCTATCAGTTCTCCAGCCGGGGCGCGCAGATGCTGGCCGCCGCCGATCAGGTCCGCCCTTCGGCGGCCCCGACGCTGGAGCAGGCGAAAGAGACGACGGAAGCCCCTGTCCTGCCCGCAGCCCCGGCGGATACCAAGGCCTCTGACGCCCTCAGCCATCTGCGGGACACCAGCAAGGATAGCGCTGTAAAGGCCATCGCCCTGTCGTCACAAGTCAAGAGCGAGGATGTCCAAGCACTCACGCAGGCCGCGAAAGTGGCAACGCACGCCAAGCCGTAACCGGGCGATTTTCTAAACGAAAAAACGACACCACAGCGCCTAGGGTAACCCTTAGGCGCTGTTTTTATTAAGGTTACCCGTGTTTCATTATAAGACAAAAAAAATGACGGATGTTAGGGTTTCGACAACTATGTTCTGACACCCTGCCTGACAATCCGGGGTTTGCGGACGCGTGGTGAGTCGTGCCTTTAGTTGGATCACGCACCGAGGCCCTAGAAAAACCATTTCTCCGGGCGGTCACCCAAAACCGTACCGGAAACGCAGACACTAGATTGTCAGGGGCCATAATGACTAAGTCGAAATCTGCCGGCGGCAAGCTGAGCATCTCCAACCTGTCCTTCACGCTGAAGTTCATGACTCCGGCCGCCGTCGCCACCGCGCTGATCGTCGCGCTGGCCTTCGGGGCCGTCACCGTGATGAACACGCAAGGCAAGGCGATCGAAAACATCAATACCCAAAGCCTCCCCGCCGTTCAGGCCATGGGCGACATCAAGTCGGCCATTAAGGAAGCCAATGGCCAGTTGTTCCGCGCCATGACCGATCAGGCGTCAGGTGCTGGCACCAATGCCGATCAGAAGGTCGCCCTGGTCGTACAGGACCTCGGCAAGATCGAAACCAGCATCAAGTCTATGGCCGGTGCCACCACCGACGCCACCAAGAAGAAGGACCTCGAAGACCTCGGCAAGGAGGTCAAGACCTATAAGGAAGCCGTCGAGTTCGCCGGCTCGGTCATGACCGTCGATTTCCCCTCCGTCGCACCGCTGATGTCGCAGTTCGACGAAGGCTACGCCAAGATGTCCCAACTCTCGGACAAGATCATCGCCGGTCAGGTCGCTCAGGCCAAGGCGGACGCCGAAGCTGCCCGCACGGCTCAGACCACAGGCATCTCCATGCTGACCGTCTTCGCCGCCATCATGGCCGTCCTGTCCTGCGGTATCGCCTTCGTCTTCTCGCGCGCTACCGTGACCGGCATCAACCGCATCGCCAAGACCACCGAAGAACTGGCGCGTGGCAATCTGAATGTGGACATTCAATCCCTGGCGCGGGGCGATGAACTGAAGTCGGTCGTCGATAGCCTCAATGTCTTCAAGGCCAATGCCGAAGAAAAGCTGCGCCTCGCCGAAATCGAAGCCGCCACCATGAAGACCCGCGAAGAACGCGCCCGTCAGATGTCGGAACTGGCCGAACGCTTCCGCCACGAAGCTCAGGACATGCTGGACGCCCTGTCGGCCGCCGCCTCGGACCTCGACGCCAACGGTCGCACCCTGCTCACCATCGCGCAGGAAAACGAGCGCCGTTCGCAATCGGCGGTCTCCTCGATCCGCAACTCGGCCGACAACGTGCAAAACGTTGCCTCGGCGACCACCGAACTGTCGGCGTCGATCGGCGTCATCGGTGATCAGGCCGTCCGCTCGGTGGAAATCGCCGCCGAAGCGGTGTCGGAAGCCGACAAGACCAACGACTCGATGGTCGAGCTGAGCCGCGCTGCCGATCAGATCGGCGAAGTTGTGGACCTCATCAACGCAATCGCCCAGCAAACCAACCTGCTGGCGCTGAACGCCACCATCGAATCGGCCCGCGCCGGTGAAGCCGGTAAGGGCTTCGCGGTCGTGGCCTCGGAAGTGAAGTCGCTGGCGCAGCAAACCGCCAAGGCCACGGACGAAATCCGCGAGCGTATCAAGGACATCCAGACGGCGGCCCAGAACGGCGTCTCGGCTATCCGCGGTATCGGTGCCACCATCAAGCACATGAACGAAATCGCTTCGTCCATCGCCGACTCGGTGCACCAGCAAGGCGACGCGACCAACGAAATCGCCCGCAACGTCAACGAAGCCTCGGACGGCACCACCACCGCCTCCACCTCCGTCTCACAACTGTCGGCCTCGGCCGCCGATACGGAAAAGGCCTCGACCGAGATGCTGGGCGCCGCGCGTCAGTTGACGCAACGCACGGAAGCCATGAGCGAAAATATCCGCCGTTTCCTGGCCGAACTGACCGCCGCCTAAATCCAGCGCTAAAATCCAGCCTGACATCCCCTCCGGAGGCCCTCCGGAGGGGTTTTTTGTATGCTTATCCACAAAAACCGTCTTTAGGTGTGAAAATAATTATCGCGCCGCACAATAGATTCACCGGCAATTAAACACTCATAGGTATATTGAACTCGCGCTAAACAACGCATCCCGTCCTCCTCCCCGTGGGCCGAATGCCCAGTACCGATTCAGAAAGAGTTTTACGCCGTGAAAGCCGTTATCTTTTCCGCCCTTGCCCTGACCGCCCTTGCCGCTCCGGCCTTTGCCGAGTGTGACGAAGCCCAGGAAGCCGCCGCCGGTAAGGCGATCGCGGCCGCCACCGCATCTGCCGTGTCCAAGGCCGTTGCCGTCGAAGGCAAGCAGATGGTGAGCATCAATACCTGCGACGCCGCCGGCAAGACCGCCACCGCTGAATTCAAGTACAACTTCCTAGGCGCGGGTGGCCTGTACTGGGTCGAAGGTACAGCCAAATACAATGGCACGGCCGTGACAGACCTGAAGCTGAAGCGTCTGAGCCCGAACCTGGCTGCCGCCGAAGCCAAGGCGGGCATCAAGCTGGCCTCGAACTAAGACATAAACGCCGCCGGGCACGATCTGTCCGGCGGCTTTTTTCATTTTTTTGCTTATTTTTTCTCGTCTCCGGACGCCATTAAGATTTACCCCCTTGTATTTCAAGTAATTGAAATAACGGAGTTAATCTCCGTAAAAATTTCCTAATGCCCTGTTTAACTTAAGATTATTCATTATCAGATAGAGTGTAGTCATCCTGAAGAAACTCAAGGAGCTACAAAGAGATGATCAAGAAAAGCCTTATGATTGCCGCCGTCGCCGTTCTGGGTATGACGGGCGCCGCCCAAGCCGCCGAGTGCGATGACGCACAGCAGGCCGAAGCCGGCTCCGCCCTCGCCGGTCTGGCCAAGGCCGCTGTGTCGAAGGTCGTTCCCGTCACCGGCAAGCAGATGGTCAACGTCAATGCCTGCGACGTGCGCGCCGGCACCTACTCAATCGAATTCAAGTACAACTTCCTGGGCGCTGACGGCCTGTATTGGGTCGAAGGCACCGCGCGCTTTGGCGCTGGCGGCTCGAACCCGTCGGTGAAGATCACCAAGGCGTCGCCGAACATGGCCGCTGCGGAAGCCAAAGCCGGCGTGAAGCTGGCTTCCAACTAAGTCGTCCCGAGGCGACTGAAAAAAACCCTCCGCGAGTGATCGCGGAGGGTTTTGCGTTTTGGGTTTGCGTCACGTTCTGACGTTATTTTCGTCCGAAAGGCCTGAAATCCTGCGGGCGGCTTTGCACCGGCCCGGATTTAGGCTTTTGCCCCAGAAAAACTCCGCCAAACAGGGCGAATGAAGTCATAGCGTGTTGTTTCTTTTCATTGTCGTTCATCACAATGCGCCTCCTTTTTCATGACAAGATGAACAAGAAGACGCGTCGCAAACTCTCAGGGGACTCTCACCTCTCTCAGCCGTCGTCGCGTCGGATACCAATGTGCCACAAACTCAAAAAACGCGCAACAACCATTCCGTAATCGGAGTAAAAATTGAATTATGAATTATACAATTCATTGTTTTTATTTATTATTTTAAATTTCGAAATTCAATTTTTCAATTTAATTTCATCCGAACACGCCGCATTTTCGCCGATTCACGATAAAAAAACCTTATCCGCATAGACTGTGACCAACCGGAAAAGACCGGTCGCCCGTCACGGGCAGCCCGAAAGCGGTGGTGGTGGTTTCGTTATGCTGAGATCTGCGTTTATTCTGGGATGCGCTATCACCAGCGCCGTGGCCACCGGCCTGCTGGTGGTACGGCACGAAGGCTTCACCTCCAAAGGCGATGAAACCGCGACCGTGGTGCAAACGTCCCAGACGCACAGTGTCTCTGCCCCCAGCACCATCGGCGGGGTCACCGCCATCCCCAAGGCGGCCGACGGCCACTACTGGGCTGAGGCAAGGGTCAACACCACAACGGTGAAATTTCTGGTCGATACGGGGGCCTCTGTGGTCGCCCTGACGCCGCAGGACGCCCGCCGTCTGGGCATCAATCTGAACACCCTCACCTACGATCAGGACGTCACCACCGCCAGCGGCAAGACGCAGGCCGCCCGCGTCGTTATTGACCGCGTGCAGATCGGCCAGAGCCAGATGGACGATGTCGAGGCCCTGGTCATCCGCGAAGGCCTGTCCACCTCACTACTGGGCATGAGCTATCTGGGCCGTCTCAGCCGCTTTGAGGCCACGCAGGGCAGCCTTATCCTGCGTCCGTAAGGCTCGCCTCATAGGCCTCACGTCGCGCCTGAGACGACGCCATGGCGTCGCGCACCGCCTCGATGGCCTGATCCAGCACCTCTATCCCCGCGCCGGGACGGATCGACTCTACCGTGAGGATACGCCGGAAGGCCCGCGCACCGGGCAGGCCGTGCATCAGCCCCAGCATGTGCCGCGTAATGGCCGACAGATGCACACCCGCCGCCAGTTGCGCCCCCATATAGGGGCGATAGGCCTCCAGCGCCTCAAATGGCCCGACATCGGCCTCGCCGCCAAATATACGCCGGTCCACCTGCCCCAGCAGGGCCGGCTCATGATAGGCGGCGCGGCCCAGCATGACCCCATCGACGTGTTTCAGATGCGCTTCGGCCGCCTCCAGCGTGCCAATCCCGCCATTGATCGAGATCGTCAAATCCGGATGGGCGCGCTTCAAGGCATAGACCAGTTCGTAATTGAGCGGCGGGATGTCGCGGTTTTCCTTGGGAGATAGTCCTTTAAGCCACGCCTTGCGCGCATGGACGATAAAGGTCCGCACCCCCGCCTGGCGGCAGGCTTCGACCAGCGCAAACAGGGCCGCCTCTTCGTCCTGATCATCGACACCGATGCGGCACTTAACCGTCACGGGCAGCCGGGTCACCTCGCCCATGGCCTGCATACAGTCAGCGACAAGCTGTGGTTCGCGCATCAGACAAGCCCCGAACGACCCCGACTGCACGCGGTCGGACGGACAGCCGCAATTGAGGTTGACCTCGTCATAACCCCAATCTTCGGCAATCTTGGCACAGGCCGCCAGTTCATCCGGCTCAGACCCGCCCAGTTGCAGCGCCACCGGATGCTCGACCTCGGAAAAGCCGAGCAACTTCTGACGGTCGCCATTGATGATCGCCCGCGAAGTGACCATCTCGGTATAGAGCAGCGCCCCCTTCGTCAGGGTCCGGTGAAAGGCCCGACAATGCCGGTCCGTCCAGTCCATCATCGGCGCCACGGAAAACCTTGACGGCTTAAACAATTGATTTTCTTTCATAAAGTTACGAAATTACGATCCAGTCAACATACTGGACAGACTGAGGAAACCAACAGATCCAATACACGAATTTTCATTCTATTTACAATATTTTTCAATGCGTTATAGATTTTACAGCCTTGATAACCTTGCCCCAACAAAGAAGCACGCCGCGAAAAAGTACAACATTGATGTACTATTTTGTAAAATGATGTACCGCGCCAGATATTGCGGATCAAGTCCGTCCAATTTTGTACAATGTTGCGCCCATATAAGGCTTTTCCGTCCCTTAGCGATGAATCTCAAAGATAAAGTGAGTCAAAAAAGAAGCCACAATAGAGGTGCAATAAAGCCTCACTCATTTTTTCTCCAAGTCCAGCTACCGCTTCGGGCCTGTTGAAATTTTTCACACAATCCATAAGCCAGCGATGAGTGCGCTAAATTCGCTGCTCATGGCACGAGGTGTGTAGATGTCCTGCGGGCCATTAGCCTCAGTCGCGAGTGACGCTAGAATTTCTAATTTGCTTATATAAAATTATATTAGTAGGAATTAATCAACGCCGACGCACGCAGCGAGGCGCAGGTTAGGTATCGCTTGACGTCAACGTCGCGACCCACCGAATTCCACGACAAGCCTGATTGCGCGCCACCAGCAGACGGGGCTGCGCGTCGCTCCCGCCTTGCCATTTTCCTCAGAAAGGCTCACCCCATGAGCTCTAATTCCTTACAGAATTCGACTTTTTCAGAGACGATTCCAAACCTCTGGTACACACGCTGCCCCGTGCCCACGCCCCTGGGTCTTGCGGTTCAACTTGGCTATTTTCGCGATGAATTTGCCGCCGAAGGGCTGGAACTGAAATCCCTTCAGGAAAGTCTCGATCCAGCGGTCAAGGAATCTCATTTCGATCACACCCTACAAAACTCATTCCGACAAGGAGGGAATATACCGGCCATCTGGGCCAGGGCCAATGGACGCGAAACGCGCGTAATCGGCCTGAACTGGACAGATGAGTCCCTGCTGGTGATTACCCTGCCTGGTTCCGGCATTTCCACGAGCAAGGACCTCAAGGGGCGTCGCCTCGCCCTGCCCGTAAACCCAGGTTCTATCGACTTCAACCGGGCCACGGCGCTGCGCGCCTACGATCAGGTGCTGCGACTGGAAGGTCTTGGGCTCACGGATGTCGAACTCGTCGATGTGGTCGCACCCACGCTTGCCGATGCGGGTGCTGACATCGACGCTTCCGGCAGGCGTATTCGCCGCCGTTCAGGCTATTTCGCGGAGATCAAGGCCCTGCTTAACGGCGAAGTTGATGCTATCTTCGTCAAAGGCGTGTCAGGGCTTGAGATTACGCGCGCCCTTGCTGCCCATGTGGTCACAGATATTGGTTTCCACCCCGATCCGAAGGTCCGAATCAACAATGGCGCGCCCCGCACCCTGACGGTCGATCAGGCCCTGCTCGATGCCCGTCCGGATATCGTCGCGCGCTTTCTCGGTCGTGTGGTGCAGGCTGGGGAATGGGCACGTCAGCACCCCGCCGAAACCCATGATTTCATTGCTCGGGAAACGTCGAGTTACCCTGATCTGGTGCGCGCGGCCTATGGCGAGAACGTTCATCAAAACCTCGACACTTTCCTGAATGACGAGGCGGTTGCAGCCTTGGCGGATTTCAAGGACTTCCTGTTCCGCCATGGCTTCCTGAAGGCCGATTTCGACGTTCAGCAGTGGATTTCCTACGCGGGCTTTGAAGCCCTCGAAAGCGCGATCGCCGCGCAATAACCCGACAGATAAAAAGAAGCTTCTCTTATGACGACCTCCCTTATCGGACGGCGCGCGCTTTGGCTCGCCTCCACGACCCTTATTGCCTTTACGGTCCCCGCCTTTGCCAATGAGACAACCCCGGCGGACGATCAGTCGATCACGCGCCAAGCCGCCGAAGAGGCCGCCCTGCGTCGCAATGACAAGGCTGGCGCCGTTGAAACCGTGGTGGTTACGGCCAACAAGCGCTCCGAGAGCGCCCAGAAGGTGCCGACCGCCCTCAGCGTGGTGTCAGGCAGCGCGCTGGAACGGCAGGAAATCCGCTCGGCTGGCGATGTGGTGCGGTTCATCCCAAATGCGTCCGCTGCCCAAACCGAGTCGCGCAATCGCCCGCGCTGGTTCATCCGCGGCATCGGCTCGAACGATCCGGCGGCTAATGTCGTCAACCCGGTCGGTGTCTATGTAGACGAAGTTTATCTCAATGCACCTTGGTTTCAGGCCTTTCCGGCCTTTGACCTTGATCGCGTCGAAGTTTTGAGGGGGCCGCAAGGCACGCTATGGGGCAAGAATACGGTTGGCGGGGCGATTCACTACGTCTCGCGCAAACCGCAGTTTACGCCGGGCGGATTTGCCCGGGTTGGGCTGGGTAATTTCGACAGCTATAACGCACAGGGTGCCGTGACGGGTCCATTGTCAGAGACACTGGCGGCGCGTTTGTCGTTCAGCACCGAAAAGCGTGGCGGCATAGCGACCAACACAGTCACGGGCGAAGACGATTTCGGCAAGGTGAGCGACTCCGCCGTTCGCTTTCAGTTACTCTATCGTCCGAACGACGATTTCGAAGCGCTGTTGTCTCTGCGGGCCCGCAACTCGGACGGCACGCCGATTGCGCGCTATATCGAGCCGGCCTATCCCGACAATGCGACCTTCAAAGGTGCGAGCGCGGGCTTTGATGACTACGGAAACGCCGCAACCAAGGCTCCTGATGTCGGTGCGTCCAATGTGGATGGCTCATCCAAGACCGATCAGACAGGTGCAACGCTGACGCTCAACTGGTCGCGGGGTGATTACACCCTGACCTCGATTACCGCTGCCGACAATGGTCGTCAGGTGTCGAAGTCCGACGGGGACTTTACACCCTTTGAAGGCTCGCGGTCTTATGCCGACATCGAAAGCCGTCAGTTTACGCAGGAATTCCGCCTCACCTCGCCACGGGCGGATCGTTTCAACTGGATTGCCGGCTTCCACTACTTCTGGGAAGACTTCTCGTCTGACTCCTCAACGGCAACCACGCAGACCACGGCCTATCTGGATCGCGGCACCGGTGCCCAGCGCTGGCGCCACACCTACTTCCAGAATGTGAAATATGATCAGGAAGCCAAGTCCTATGCGCTTTTCGGGTCAGGGACGTGGAATATCACCGACCGCTTCTCAATTACCGGCGGGCTGCGCTACACCTCGGAACAGCGTGACGCTACAATAAACATCTTTAACGGCGCGGGCGAAGCCGCGACGCGCCGGGGCAATACCGTCAATCCCGCCAATACGCCGACAGCGGCTCAGCCACTGGTGACCTTCACCAATCCGGGCCAGTGGTGGCTGCGGTCGTCTGTCACGGCGACCACCCCCTATGCGCCTTTTGTCTCCTCGCCTTCGAAAACCTGGAACCGCTGGACCTGGGATATTACCCCGCAATACAAGCTGTCCGACGATATTCTGATCTATGCCAAGCACGCGCGCGGCTTCCGTTCCGGCACCTTTCAGGCCTCAGCCACCCAATCGAACCAGTTTGACCCGAACGGCATCGAGCCGGAAGATCTCTACTCCTACGAAGGCGGTCTGAAATCGCAATGGTGGGACAAGAAGCTGCGTCTGAACCTGTCGGCCTTCTACTACGACTACAAAAAGGCGCAGGTGCTGGTGCAGGGGGTGCCCATCGTCACCGGCGGCACGACGGCCTTCGCAGCGCGCCTGATCAACGCCCAGGGCTGGTCACGCGGGATCGAACTGGACCTTTCGGCGCGTCCGACGACCAATCTGCGCATTGATGCGGCGCTGGGGACGCTCGACACCGAATACACCGACAACTTTATCCCCAACAACCCCAATACCGGTCAGTTGTTCGGTAAAGGCAACGAGTTCACACGGGCCCCGAAATTTTCCGGGACTGTAGCCGTTGAATATCGCATTCCGACCGATTTCGGCGACGTGACACTGCAAAGCGACTGGAGCTACCGCACCTCACAGTGGTTCACCGTCAATGCGCAGGAAGACGATCCGTCGAAGCTCGACTACCTCGTCAGCCAGTACCAGCGGCAAAAGGGCTACGCGCTCGGTAATGCCCGTATCACCGCCGCCTTCGGCGACAGGTATGAGGTGAGCGCCTATGTGCGCAACCTGACCGACGAAACCTACAAGATCCTGACCTTCGGCACTCAGCAGGGCGCGCGTCTGACCACCTATGGCGACCCGCGCACCTTCGGGGTGACGCTGGCGGCCAAGTTCTGAGGGAGGCACAGATGCTCAGACGTACCCTTATCGCGGGCCTGATGGGCAGCAGCGCGGCCGCACTTGGCGCGTGTGGCAACCGCGCGGGCGACAGGGCGGCGACCAAATCCACCGCCCTGCCCGCCACTGTGACGATTGCCGCCATCTCCTATCCTTATCAGGGCAAGCAAACCTATAACGGGCTCACTCAGGTCGTTATCAATCAGGGCTGGCTTGAGAGCGAATTGGCGTCAAAGGGCGTCAAGCTGGCCTTCTTCCCGGTGCCGACCTCTGTCGGTGGGCCGTTGATCAACGAAAGTTTTGCGGCCAGGCGCATCGACTTCGCGGGCTATGGCGATTTTCCGGCGCTGATTGCCAAATCCGGTGGCGTGGATATCCGCGCCATCACCTCCTCAGGCCCCGGGAACAATGCCTATCTGATCGTGCGTAAAGGTCTTGAGGCCAAATCCATCGAAGACCTGAAAGGCAAGTCGCTAGCCATCCACCGCGGCCGCCCGTGGGAACTGACGCTGGCCAAGCTGCTGGACTCAAAGGGTCTGACGCTCAACGATTTCAAAATCTACAACCTCAATCCACAGGCGGCCTATTCTGCGCTGTCTTCGGGTAAGGTCGATGCCGTCTTTACCCTGTCCGAGGCCCTGCTTCAGGAAGACAAGGGCGCAGGCACGATCATCTGGTCCACGGCGTCGCATCCGGAATGGAAGATGCGTACGGGATTGTTCGCCCGCAGCGCTTTTACCGCCGAACACCCTGAACTTACGCAACGGGTGGTCAATGCCTATCTGAAGGCGGCGCATTGGGCCTCGCAGCCCGAAAACCGCACGGCGTACCTGGAGCTGGCGTCGCGCGGCAATAGTCCGGTCAGCGTCGTCGAACGCGATCTGGCCAACAAGGGCGGGGCGTGGAAAGACAATTTCTCTCCCATCATAGATCAGGCCTTTGTCTCGCATTTTGACGATGTGTCGAAATACACCTTCACCAACAAGCTGGTTCAGAAAGAGGTCGCCACCCGCGACTTTGTCGATCCGACCTTCGTCAATGCCGGGCTTAAAGCGCTGAAGCTCGACGGTTTCTGGAACGAAACCCCGGTGACCCAACTATGAGCCTTAATGCAGAGCGTTCAGCCCGTCCCCTGACTTCAGAGGACGGCCCAGCCGAAAGGCGGGGGGTGGGGTTAATAGCGGAATTTAGTCTTGCGCCGACTAAACCCGCCCTTCCCTCAGAACCGAATGTGGGGGATGGCCCGACGACAGCAAAATTGGCGTCCTCCCCCTGGCTGTTCCTGACCGGCTTTTCCTCGCTGGCCTTGCTCAGCGGGGTTTCCATCGGCCTTGCGAAGGTCGTGACGCAGTTCTTTGCCCTGTCGATCGGCGCGCAACCTTTTGAAATCGGCCTGATCATGGCCATGGAGTCGATCGGGATGGTGCTGGTCACCGTGCCCGCGGGCTTTATCATCGCCCGCTTCGGAGCGCGCCGCGTCTATGCCATCGCTTCCACAGGCCCTTTGATCGCCAATCTGTTTATACCCTTTGCAAGCAGTTGGGTTGGGCTGGCCATCGCCCGACTGTCGATCGGCCTGTGCATCCCCTTCCGCATCGTCTCGATGAACTCGACCTTTCTGGCGCAATTGCACCGTATCGGCCTTGGTAAGGCCGGGTGGTACCGCGGGGCCCTGACCGCCGGTATGGCGCTGGTTGGTCCGGCTCTGGCGACGTTGCTGGTGCCGCACCTGAGCTACCCCTGGGTGTTCGCCATCATCGCTGGTCTGTTCGGCATCATGGCGATCGGCTCTCTGTTCTTCTTCACCGATGAAGCGCCCGCCACCGATAAATCCTTGTCGGCCAAACACATTCTGAGCGAAGCGCGTAGCCTGCTGAAGCATCGGGACGTGTCGGAGTCGTGCCTGATCGAGTTCATCTCTTCGGCGACCGGCTCCCTGTTTGCCAGTTTCATCATCGTCGTGGCCAGTCATCTTAACGGGCTTTCCAAAGAGGACGGCGTGCACGTCATGCTCTGCCACGGGGCCATGACGGTCCTCGCTCTGTTCCTGGGTGGGCGTCTGACGCAGGGGCTGAATAAGTGGGCCGCTTACAGTGCTGGCCTGTTACTGGCCACGGCGGCACTGATCACGCTGGGGACAGCACAGGGCTTTGTCCAACTGGCCCTCGGGGCTGTGCTTCTGAGCGCCGGTAGTGCCCTCGTCCACCTCGTCAATATGCGTCTGCTCAGCCACCATCCCGGCGAAAAGTCCAAGATTTCCGGCCTTTACAACCTGTCGTCCATGACCGGATCAACGCTCGGCGCGCTCAGCGGCGGCTTCGTCTCCAAGGCTGTGGCGGTACAGGCGATTTACCTCCTGTGGTTGCCGGTTCTGTGGCTGGCCGCAGCCCTCCTCTTCTTCCTCGTCAAAGGCGCTCCCCATGACCCAGCCTGATCTCCTGCTGCGGCTACGACTCAAGCAAGCCGAAGGGACAAACTGGCGACTGATCCTGTCGGTCGGCTCGCCTCTGGCGCTGCTGCTTCTGTGGCAGACGATCACGGCGTTGCGGATATTCCCGCCCGAAGTCCTCGTTTCCCCAGCGGCGGTTCTTGCCGCTTTCGTTGAAATCATCCGGACGGGCGAGCTCCAGCGCCATCTGTCCGAAAGCCTGAACCGGCTGGTCTGGGGGTTCGGCAGCGGCACCGCGCTCGGCCTGCTGTTCGGGCTGGTGATGGCGCTGTCGAAGACGGTCGAGCGGCTGTTCGGCCCGACCTTTCAGGCCGTGCGTCAGGTGCCGGTTCTGGCCTTCATCCCCATGCTGATCCTGCTGCTGGGTATCGACGATTTGTTCAAGATCGTCGTCATCGCCAAGGCCGCCTTTTTCCCGGTGGCGCTTGCGGCCTACGACAGCGTCAAGGGCCTGCCGCGCGCTCATTTTGAGGTCGCCGCCCTGTACCGGACACCGCCCTGGATGCTGGTCACCCGCATACTGATCCCCGCCACCCTGCCCCATATTCTCGCCGGCGTGCGCCTCAGCCTGACCCGCGCCTGGCTGGTGCTGGTGGCGGCGGAACTGATCGTCGCCGACTCCGGTCTGGGGCAGATGATGGAGATGGGACGACAGATGTTCCGCCTCGACATCGTCATGGCGGGCGTGATTGTCGCCGGCGTTATCGGCTTCGCGCTTGATCGACTGTTTCAGCTTCTGCAAGCGCATGCTCTGCGCTGGAAGGCGGCGTAGCATGTCCAAAATCTTCAACGTCAGGACGCTTCTGCCTCTGATCGGATTTCTTCCACCGGTGCTGTTCTTCCTGTGGTGGGACCATCAGTCGGCTCAGGACGGCGCACAAGCGCTCGCCTACGTCTCCTTTGCCCAGATCGGTCAGGCCTTGAGCGATACCTTCGGCTCCGGTGAACTGGGCAGCGCCTATCTCGCCAGCCTTGGGCGCGCCTTTGCCGGATTGCTGATCGGCGGCAGCATCGGCATGGCCGTAGGCACGGTCATGGGCCTGTCCAAACCCGTCGAATGGGCCGTGTCCCCGCTTTATAACAGCCTGCGTCAGGTGCCGATCCTTGGCTGGTTGCCTCTGATCGGGCTGTGGTTCGGGTCTGGCGATGGCGCCAAGCTGATCATCGTCGCCTTATCCGCCTTCTATCCGACGGTTCTGTTCACCTTTGAGGGCCTGAAACAGGCCGAGGCGCGCCTGCTCGATGTCAGCCGCATCTATCGCCTCAATGCATGGCAGACCTTCTGGCGGGTGCGGTGGCCGGCCGCCTTACCGTCTGTGTTTACCGGCCTGTTTCAGGCGCTGGCCTTTACCTGGATCGCGACCATCGGCGTGGAACTGCTGTTCTCTTCGGGTTTCGGCCTGGGTGCGATGATGCAACAGGCCCAGCTTCAGGCCCGGCTCGACGTCGTGCTGGTCTGCGTTCTGTTCGTCGGCCTTACCGGTTTTCTGCTCAACGCCCTCATCCGTCAACTCAGCCAGCGCCTTCTCAGTTGGCGCAGTGTCCGCCTTTAGGAGTTACCAATGGACTATGTTTCTCCGTCCAGCCTTACCGGTGCGCCGCCCCGTCAAACCGGAGCCCTTACGCTCAAAGGCATACGCAAGCAGTTCAATTTCCGGGATCGTGAACTGAAGGTGCTGGCGGGGTTCGACCTCAGCGTCAATCCCGGCGAGTTCGTCTCCATAGTCGGGCCGTCCGGCTGCGGCAAGTCCACGCTGCTGCGTCTGATCGCGGGGCTCGATGATGCCTATGAGGGGACGATTACGCTCGATGGACAGCGTGTCGTCGGCACCTCGCTGGAACGCGGGCTGGTGTTTCAGGATCACCGGCTCTTTCCGTGGATGACGTTGGAAGACAATATCGCGCTCGCCCTGACCAACCGGCCCTTGTCAAAGGCCGCCAAAGCCAAGCTGGTCGCCGAACACATTGCGCTCGTCGGTCTGAAGGGCTTTGAAAAGGCCTGGCCGCATCAGTTGTCGGGCGGCATGGCGCAGCGGGCCGCCATCGCCCGCGCACTGGTCAATGAGCCCAAGGTCCTGCTGCTGGACGAGCCGTTCGGGGCGTTGGATGCCCTGACGCGCATTCACCTGCAAAAGGAGCTTCAGCGCATCTGGCTGGCCAGCGGGGCCACCATGATCATGATTACCCACGATGTCGAAGAAGCGCTTTATCTGGGGGATCGCGTCGTCGTCATGCAGGCCAATCCCGGCCGCATCGTCCACACGGTCGATGTCGAGCTGCCACATCCGCGTGATCGCGCTTCGCCCGTTCTGCACCGGCTGAAAGACGAAATCATCGCTGAATTGACCGAAACCCCAGAAGATAACGCGACCGTCGTTCCCCTGCACAAGGGAGAGCCCAGATGAGCTTTGACGACACCACCGCCCGCCGTGCGGCCTTCCCGGTTGACCCGGCCTTTGTCGAACGCTGGTCCAGCCGCGCCCTCAGCGGCGAAGCGATTTCCGATGCAGAACTGAATACCTGTTTCGAAGCCGCGCGCTGGGCTCCGTCGGGCTTCAACGCGCAGCCGGTGCGCTTCGTCTATGCCCACCGCGAGACGCCCGAATTTGACGCCTTGCTGTCCCTGCTCAATGCCAAGAACCAGAGCTGGGCCCGCCGGTCGGCCGCTTTGGTCTTCGTCCTTTCTCGCACGGATTTTGTCTTTAACGGTCAAACCGTAGAGGTCGGCAGCCATGCCTTTGATGCAGGAGCCGCCTGGGCCGCCTTTGCCCATCAGGCGCATCTTTTGGGCCTGAGTGCCCGCGCCATAGGCGGCTTCGACCGCGCCGCCGCACCCGCAGCCCTTGGCCTCACCGCCAATTTCGCCGTCCACGTGGCCGTCGCCGTTGGTCGGCGCGGCCCGCTGCACGACCTGCCCGAAACCTTCCACGCGCAGGAAGCCCCTTCCGCGCGCCGCCCGTTTGAGACCTTCGTTCACGAAGGCCGTTTCAGAGGAGAACCCTGATGACGCTTCTGCCCCCGCTGGTGCCCGCCGACACGGTATGGATCACCCGTTGCCCCGTTCCGACGGCCACAGCCATTGCCCTGCATCATGGCTGGTTCGATCAGGCCTTTACTGCGCGCGGTTTCCGCACTCAGACGCTTCAGGATACCACCGACCCCAAGCTGCGCTCGCAGCACTTCTACCATGATCTGCGCACCCTCTTCCGCGAAGGCGGCAACGTCCCGGCCTTCTGGGCTCGTGCCAAAGGGCACGACAATACGGTGGTGGTCGGTTTGACCTGGGTCGATGAAACCCAGCTTCTGCTGGCGCGTCCGGGCAGTGGCCTCACCCCTGATGCCCTGAAAGGCAAGGTGCTCGGTCTGTCGAATGCCCCCGGTGCCGTCGATATCTGGCGGGCTATGGCGCTGCGCGGATACGAAACAGCGCTGAAACTTCACGGTCTGACGCTTGATGACGTCACGCTGAAGGACCTGCACGCTCCGGAAGTCAACTGGAATGGTCAGCGACGGGGCGGCACCTGGTCTTCGGCCAGTGAAGACGCCCTGCTTTCGGGCGAAGTCGATCTGATCTATGCCAAGGGCGCGCCCGCCGTCGCCTTGCAGGCCAAGCACGGGCTTGAGGTGGTACTGGATCTCAACACGCTGTCTGATCCGGTGCTGCGCATCAATAACGGCACGCCCCGCCCCATCACAGTGCACCGGCATTTTCTCAACGATCACCCCGAACTGATCGCTCTTTACCTGCGCATCATAGATCAGGCCTCCGACTGGGCGCGCGCCAACCCACAGCGAGTGGCCGACATCATCGCCTCTGAAACCGGCACGACGCCCGACGCCGTGCGCGCCGGATATGGCGAAAAACTGGCCAGGAGTTTCGACGTCTCTCTGTCGCCTGAGCGCGTCGCCGCTTTTCAGGATCAGGCCGACTTCCTCTTCCGCCATCGGCTGATCGAAGCCCCTGTTGATGTCGGTCAATGGATCGACGGATCGGCGCTCAAGGCCGCCCGCGAGGCTCCAGACCTCGCCCTTCCCCTGCAACCCCTTGAAACGGTTTGAGACTATCCATGACCCAATTCTACTGGCGCCTACCGACGGCAGGTGATGACCGATCCGCCGCCTTCGACGGCTTCAGCCGCGATAACAAACCCGTGGCCAATGCCACAATCAGTGACCCGCGCGGCAGCGTTTATAGCCTGTTCGACTATCTGGCTCAGGTGGCGCGGGCCGCCGAACTGACGGGCTTTGACGGCCTGATTGCCCCCGATGACCGCAACGGTGTCGCGCCGTGGATCGTCGTCGGTGCCATCGCCCGCGAAGTCCGTCGCCCGCATCTGATTGCGGAGTTCAGCCCCGGTCAGGGATCAGCTGTTTATGCGGCCAAAGAGGCCGTCACCTTCCAGCGCTATAGCCGCAACCGCCTCGGCTGGGCGCTGAGGTCTGCCCCGGAGGCGACCGAACGCCGGGCACTGGGTGATTTTGCGAACGACACTGACCTCTCGCGTCGTCTGGAGGAATTTCTGATCGTCTCCAAAGGCGTCGCCAGCCAGAGCGATTTCACCTTCAAGGGCGATTTCTTTGAGGTGCTCAAAGGTGGCTTCGCCGGCCCCTTGAGCGGCCTCGATCTGCCGGAGATCACACTTTCGGGGACGGATGACGCCGCGCTGGCACTGTCGGCAGCCTTTGCGGATGTTCACGCCTTGCCACTCGGCACGCCCGATCTCGCGCCGCGCATCGGCAGGCTGAAGGCACTGGCCGCTGACCATGGTCGCCATGTGCGCGTGGGGCTGAAAGCGCGCGTCTTCGTTCATGACGATGGGGAGCGGGCCGCTCTTGAGGCCCGCCGCGCGGGGTTTGAGGGCGATGCGGCCACCCTGATCGGCAGCTATCGCACGGTTGCCGAAGACATCGCCCTGCTGAGCGATCTGGGCGTTGATCGCTTCGAACTCTTCGCGCCGCGCAGTCTGGAAACCGTCTATCGCGTCGGCGAACACGTCCTGCCTTTGCTGCGGCAGGCGCACCCCAAGGCCGCTTAAGGAAAGGCAACACATGTCCAAGATCGACTTCTTCTGGCGGCTGCCTACGCACGGCTGCTCGTCATCTATTCGCAATCCGAACCTGACGCGCGGCGACTGGGTGCCGCTTCAACCCGGCAATCAGGCTCCGGGCCTGTACGACGGTCAGGCCGATGGCACGACCTATGTCGACCACGTTGCTCAGATTGCACGTGCTGCCGAAATTTCCGGTTTCCATGGCGGACTGATCCCGTCCTTCCCCATGACCGATGATCCGTGGGTCATAGCGTCACATCTGGCGCGCGAAACCAAAACCTTCCGTTTTATGATTGCTTTTCAGCCGGGCTTCATCAACCCCGTCGAAACGGCGCGTTTGACGGCCTCTCTGCAACTGGCCACGCAAGGCCGCGCGCTGTTCAACATCATCACCGGCGGCGGAGGCCCGGCTCAACTGTGGTGGGGCGACAGCTTCGCCCACGATGACCGCTATGGCCGCACAACCGAATTTCTCGACATCCTGAAAGGGGTGTGGAAAGACGCGCCGTTCAGCTATGATGGTCGCTTCTACAGCGTCGAGAACGGTCAGCTTCCCGCGCCGCTGGCCGCCACAGACCTGCCGGAAATCTACTTCTCCGGTTCATCGAATGCGGCTCTGGCCTCGGCGTCGAAACATGCCGACTTCTACCTGTCGTGGCTCGAACCCTTCGATCAGATCAAGGCCAAGTTTGCCGCCGTCAAGGAAAAGACCGACGCCCTCGGTCGCAAGATCAAGTGCTCCATCCGTGTGGACCTGATCGCGCGCCCCACCGAAGAAGAGGCCTGGGCCGACGCAAAGGCCGGGTTTGAAGCCACCGCGCACAAACGCAGCGACGCTTTCCGGCAGGCTTCCGACTCCGTCGGTGCCGCGCGGCAGGCCGCCTTCCGCGCCTCGGACGCCCGCTATTACGACGACCTGATCATCGGCCCAAATCTATGGACCGGCTTTTCGCTGCTGCGCGGCGGGCCTGCCCTTGGAATTGTCGGCTCCTATGAGCAATGCGCCGAACGTTTGGATGAACTGATCCAACTGGGCGCCGACAGCTTCATCCTCGCCGCGACGCCGCACCTCGAAGAAGCCTACCGCGTAGGTGAGGAGGTCCTCCCCCTCGTCCGGGGCCGTCAGGCCGCCTTTTCCATCGCCGCTGAATAACCCTCCCTGTTTTGAAAGGAACTCCCATGTCTCAACTGTCTGAAACCGTTCTGGCCTTTGTCGAACAGGTCAAAAAAGATGCGGCCATTGCCTTCCGCGGCCTGCGCGACACGCACACAATCTCAGCTGCGGGCACGGTCAATTTCGTGGAGCGTGTGCCGGGCGAACCGCTGATCGTATCCATCGGCTACCCCGGGCCGTTCGCCCCCGACGCTGAACTGAAACCTGCCGTCTATGACTTCGACGGTAATCTCCTGCTCGGCGAAGCCCGCCATGCCGGTGGCGGCGGGCGCTACCTGCCCATCTTCCGCAAACACGACGACATCACGACCGTCAGCCACGTGCACTCGGTCTATCTGGGGGCCTGGTCACAGGCGCATCGCCCGCTCACGATCCGCTACGTGCCGGTGCAACGCTGGACACGGGTCCGCGAACTGCCCGTCTATATCGACCGCCGTCAGGGTGAAGCGAACTTCATTCTGGAGCGCCTCGAAGAAGACGCGGGTCATTTTGCCATTCTTGAAGCCAATGGCGGTTCGACCGTCTGGGGCCGCAAAGGCATTCTGGCTCTCGCCAATACGATTGTGAACCTCGAAGAAGGCGCGAGGCTTCAGGCCATTGCCGAGACGCTGGGCGGCTCAAAATCCTACGGTCCGGGCGTTCTGGAACAACAATGGAAGATGAGCGGCCTATGGACCGAGGCCGACTCGGCTGCCCTGGCCGCTGAGTAAAGGCAATCAAAAACCAAACAGGCGCCCCGCGGAATAGCGGGGCGTTTTCATCGCAATAATCGCTTCCACTGATTTGGAGGCCTTTTTCATGACCCGTCGCCGCTGCGAGCTGACAGAGACAGAATGGGCGATTTATTGCACCGCTACTGCCGAAAAAGCCTCGCGGAGTCTCTCGTGTTGATGATCACCGCGTCATCAACGGCATCTCATGGCGGTTTCGGACAGGCTCGCCATGGGCGGATGTTCCGGAGCGGTACGGGCCTTCGACCACCTGCTATAATCGCTTTGTCCGGTGGCGCAAAGCTGGCGTTTGGGACCGGATTTTAGCGGATATATCAAAGACCTTTGACGGTGATATCATCATGATTGACTCCTCCTGCGTCCGCGTGCGCCAACATGGTGCCACGGCAAAAAGGGGGCCTTGACGACGGCTGCATGGGACGTTCCCGCGGCGGGCTGACAACCAAAATCCACGCTGTCGTCGATGCCGAAGGCCGGCCTATCGCGTTGGAACTGACGGCCGGTTCAGGTAAGTGAGTCATTTGCCCCTCCGATCCGCGAAAAATTCTGTTTTGAGAATGCGCCAGACCGCAAAGCCATAGGACGCAGTGCAACAGGGGCCATCCGCAGGCCTATACACAATCTATATGCGGACTGTTTGCATCTATACACCCGCTATATGCACTGAGGCGTAAACCGCATCCGTTGATTTTTCGATAACGGAGGGCGTCATGGCCATCGTCTATCTTGTTGCCGGGATGGGGTTTTTCGCCCTGTGTCTGGCCTTTGTCCGCTTTGCTGACCACTTGCGTGAGGGCGGCCAATGACCGCGCTCTACATCGCTTCCGCCATTATCGTCGTGGCGCTGGCGGGCTATCTGATCGTCGCCCTGATCAAGCCCGAACTTTTCCCCTAGATCATTATGATTTCTGGTAGAAACATAATGATCTAGGTTTTTGTTTAGCCCCTCGCCGGGCGGTGGCTTCGCCACCTTGGCCGCCGCCTCAATGGCGGCTTCAGCGGAATGATTCCATTTGAAATCATTCCGCTTTAATTCCGGACAATTGAACATGTTCCTCGGTATCACCTCCGCAGGCTGGCTTCAGCTTGTGTTGTATATGGCGGCGCTGACGGCGCTGGCCGTGCCGCTCGGCGGCTATGTGGCGCGCGTCCTGTCGGGTCAGCGCAACCTGCTCAGCCCGGTCATTAAACCGGTTGAAGGCCTCATCTACACTCTGGGCGATGTCCGCCCTGATCAGGACATGACGTGGACGGATTACGCCACGGCGGTCATCCTGTTTTCGTTCGGCGGGTTTATTCTGCTGTTCGCGCTGTTGCTGACGCAGGGCTTTCTGCCGCTTAATCCGCAGCACCTGCCCAATCTCACGCCGGATCTGGCCTTCAATACGGCGGTCAGCTTTGTGACCAATACCAACTGGCAGTCCTATGCCGGCGAGGCGACCCTGAGCTATTTCAGCCAGATGGTCGGCCTGACCGTGCAGAACTTTGTGTCGGCGGCCGTCGGCATCGCCGTCCTGGCGGCGCTTATCCGGGGTCTGACAGGTCAGACGACGGATAAGCTCGGTAACTTCTGGGTCGATCTGGTCCGCATCCATCTCTACATTCTTCTGCCTCTGGCGCTGATCGTGGCCATCGCGCTCAGCAGTCAGGGCGTCATCCAGACCTTTGCAGCCTATGCCACCGCTCACACGCTCGAAGGGAGCACTCAGACCCTCGCTCTGGGTCCTGTGGCCTCGCAGGAAGCCATCAAGATGCTGGGCACCAATGGGGGCGGTGTCTTCAACACCAACTCGGCACACCCGTTTGAGAACCCGACGCCCCTGTCGAACCTGATCGAGATGCTGGCGATCCTGCTCATCCCGGCGGCCCTGTGCTTCACCTTCGGCAAGATGATCGGTGACCGCAGACAGGGCATCGCGATTTTCGCGGCCATGACGCTGGTCTTTGTGCCCCTGACCGCCGCGTGCATCGGGCTGGAGCAGGCCGGCAATCCGCATCTGATCACAGTAGGCGCCGATAGCGCCACCAATATGGAGGGAAAAGAAACACGCTTCGGCATCGCCAATTCGGCCATCTGGGCGACGGCGACCACCGCGGCCTCAAACGGCTCGGTCAACGCCATGCACGACAGCTTCACCCCACTGGGCGGACTAATCCCGATGACCCTGATGCAGTTCGGTGAAGTCATCTATGGCGGCGTTGGCTCCGGGCTTTACGGGATGCTGGTCTTTGTCATCCTGACGGTCTTCATCGCAGGCCTGATGGTCGGGCGCACGCCGGAATATCTCGGCAAGAAGATCGGCGCGTTTGAGATCAAGATGGCGTCCATGGCGGTGCTCCTGCCCTGCGCCCTCGTGCTGATCTGCACGGCGGTGGCGGTGCTGACACCGTGGGGTCAGGCCGGTATCTATAATCCGGGCGCGCAGGGCTTTTCGGAGGTGCTTTACGCCTTCACCTCAGCCGCCAATAATAACGGTTCCGCCTTTGCCGGTCTGAGCGCCAACACCCCTTTCTACAATTCCCTGCTTGGCCTGTGCATGTTGTTTGGCCGCTTCTTCGTGCTGCTGCCGGTGCTGGCCATTGCGGGCTCACTCGCCGCCAAGCGCACCGTTCCGGCCTCTGCCGGAACCCTTCTGACCCACACGCCGCTGTTCGTCGTCTTCCTGATCGGCGTCATCGTCCTCGTCGGCGTTCTGACCTATGCCCCGGCGCTGGCGCTCGGCCCGGTCATCGAACACCTGAACCTGATCAAGGGCTAACCCCATGTCCGCAACTCTGCAAACCCACAAAACCGACTTCAGGCTGGCCGTTCTTCAGGCCCTCCAGCGGCTCGATCCGCGCTATCAGGCGCGCAATCCGGTGATGTTCCTTGTCTGGGTCGGGTCGATCATCACCACCCTCATCCTGGCCATCATGCTGGTCGTTCCCGGCACGGTCATCGGTGGCGGGCAGCCCGTGTGGTTCGTCGGCCTGATCGCCTTCTGGCTATGGTTCACCGTCCTGTTCGCCAACTTCGCCGAGTCCCTCGCCGAAGGGCGCGGCAAGGCGCAGGCCGATAGCCTCAAGATGGCGCGCCGCGATGTCGAAGCCCGCAAGCTCGACAAGTCGGGCAAGCTGACCACGGTCGCCGCCAGCACCCTGCGCAAGGGGGATACGATCCGCGTCGAGGCCGGGGATATCGTCCCCGCCGACGGGCAGGTCATCGAAGGCATTGCCAGCGTCGATGAAAGCGCCATCACCGGCGAGTCCGCCCCGGTCATCCGTGAATCCGGCGGCGACCGCGACGCGGTGACCGGAGGCACGCGCGTCCTCAGTGACTGGGTCATCGTGCGTGTCACCGCTGATCCGGGCGAGAGCTTCCTCGACAAGATGATCGGGTTGGTGGAATCCGCCAAACGGCAGAAGACCCCCAACGAAATCGCCCTGTCTATCCTGCTGGCGGCCCTGACTCTGATCTTCCTGATGGCCTGCGCCACGCTGTTGCCCTTCTCGCTGTTCAGCGTCGCCAAGGCCGGATCGGGCACCGTCATCTCCATCACCGTCCTCATCGCCCTGCTCGTCTGCCTGATACCGACGACCATCGGCGGGCTTTTGTCGGCCATCGGCATTTCGGGTATGCAGCGCCTGATCCAGGCCAATGTCATCGCCACCTCTGGCCGGGCGGTCGAAGCCGCGGGCGACGTCAATGTGCTACTGCTGGACAAGACCGGCACCATCACCTTCGGCAACCGTCAGGCGGTCGCGTTCTTCCCCGCCCCGAATGTCAGCCTACAGCAGCTCGCCGAAGCCGCCGAACTGTCGTCCTTGGCCGACGAAACGCCCGAAGGCCGCTCGATCGTCGCCCTAGCGCGCGGGCAGTACGGCTTGCCGGAACGCTCGGCCGCCGACCTCAAGGCCGAGTTCATCCCGTTTTCGGCCGAACAGCGCGTGTCGGGCATTGTCATCAACGAGCGCCACATTCTGAAAGGCGCCGGCGATGCCATTGCGGGCCTGATCAACCTCAAGGGCGGACTGGTCCCCGCTGAGGTCACCACCACCGTCGAGGACATCGCCAAAAAGGGCGGCACGCCTTTGATGGTGGCCGAAGGGCCCAAGGTTCTGGGCGTGGTCTATCTTAAGGACATCGTCAAACCGGACATCAAGGTGCGTCTGGCTGAACTGCGCAAGATGGGCATCAAAAGCGTGATGATCACCGGCGACAACCCGCTGACGGCAGCGGCCATTGCGTCGGAGGCCGGTGTCGATGACTTTGTGGCCGAGGCCACGCCGGAGACAAAGCTCAGATATATCCGCAAGATGCAGGAAGGTGGCGAGATGGTAGCCATGGTCGGCGACGGTACCAATGACGCTCCGGCTCTGGCGCAATCGGACGTGGCCGTGGCCATGAATTCCGGCACGCAGGCCGCCAAAGAGGCCGGGAACATGGTCGATCTCGACTCCGATCCGACCAAGCTGATCGAGATTGTGGAGATCGGCAAGCAACTGCTGATGACGCGTGGGGCGCTGACGACGTTCAGCATCTCAAACGATCTGGCCAAGTATTTTGCCATCATCCCGGCGGCCTTTGCCACGACCTACCCGGCGCTGGGGGTGCTCAATGTCATGGGCCTGTCGTCCCCGCAAAGCGCCATCCTGTCGGCGGTCATCTTCAATGCGCTGATCATCATTGCCCTGATCCCGCTGGCGCTGAAGGGGGTGAAGTACCGGGCCGAGTCCGCGTCTTACATGCTGACCCGCCACGCGCTGATTTACGGGCTGGGCGGCATTGTGGCGCCCTTCATCGGCATCAAGCTGATCGATATGGGCCTGACCGTGGTCGGTCTGGTTTAGGAGTTTTACGATGTCACTGATCAAACACATCCAACCCACCGTCGTCTCTCTGGCCGTCTTCACCGTCCTGTTTGGCGGGCTCTATCCGCTGGCGACCACAGCCATCGTCCAGACCGCGTTTCCCGACAAGGCGCAGGGCTCGCTGATCCGCGACGGTCAGACCGTTATCGGTTCGCGCCTGATCGGGCAGAACTTCACCCAGCCGCAATATCTGTGGGGTCGCCTCTCTGCCACGGGGCCAGCCCCCTACAACGCGGCCGCCTCGTCAGGCTCCAATTACGGCGTGAATAATCCCGCCCTGATCGAAGCGGCCAAGGCCCGCCGCGACGCGCTGAACCTGACGGGTCCCGTGCCCGTCGATCTGCTCACGGCGTCGGGCTCCGGCCTTGATCCGCACATCAGCCCGGCGGCGGCGGCGGTACAGGTGCCGCGCATCGCCGCCGCTCGCCACATCCCGCCACAGCGCGTGCGTGACGCCATCGCCGCAGCGACACAAACGCCCGATTTCGGAGTCCTCGGCGAAGCCCGCGTCAATGTGCTAGAGGTCAATCTGCGACTCGACGGAAGGCTGAAGTGAAGGCAGACACCCGACCCGACCCCGATAAACTGCTCGCCCTCGTCAGCCATGACGCGGGCGGCTTGTCGCGAGGGCGGCTGAAGATCTTCTTCGGGGCCTCCGCCGGGGTGGGCAAGACGTTCGCCATGCTCAGCGAGGCGCGGCGTCTTCACGCCGAGGGCCGGAACGTCATTATCGGCGTGGCGGAACACCACAATCGCCCGGAGACCCTCGCCCTGCTCGACGGCCTGCCCGTCCTGCCACAAAAGACGATCGACCATCGGGGCGTCAGCGTGCGTGAGTTCGATCTCGACGCCGCCCTGCAACTGAAGCCCGATCTGATCCTGGTCGATGAATACGCCCACACCAATGCGCCCGGCTCACGCCACCCCAAGCGCTGGCAGGATATCGAGGAGCTGCTGGAAAACGGCATCGACGTTTACACCACGCTCAATGTCCAGCACCTCGAAAGCCTCAACGATGTGGTGGCGCGGCTGACCGGCGTCTGGGTCAAGGAAACCGTGCCGGATGTGGCGTTTGACGAAGCCGATGAAATCGCGCTGATCGACATTCCACCCGAAGACCTGTTGCAACGCCTGTCGGAAGGCAAGGTTTATGTCGCCGAAGGCGCACCTCAGCGGGCCGCCGACAACTTCTTCAAAAAAGGCAATCTTGGCCGCTTGCGGGAACTGGCGCTGCGTCGGGCCGCCGAGCGGGTGGACGCGGATAATGACGCCTTCAGCGCGGCCATGGGGCAATCCGAAGCGGCCACAGGCGACAAGATTCTGGTGCTGGTGGGGCCGGACGCCCTGTCCGAACGCCTGATCCGCCACACCAAGCGCATGGCCGACCGCTCACGCGCGCCGTGGTCCGCCCTCTACCTGCAAACGGACCGGCACGAAACCCTGTCCGACAAGGCCCGGCTGAGGGTCGAGCACCATCTGCGGCTGGCCGAAAAGCTGGGGGGGCGCGTCGCGCGTCTGATCGCTGGCGGTGCCGCGGCCACCATCCTTGACTACGCGCGCCACAATGGCTTTACGCGCCTGGTGCTTGGCCACAGCCGGCCCGTCTGGTGGCGTTTTGGTCAGCCCTCGCTGTCACAAAAGCTGATGGCTCAGGGGGCCGGACTGGAGATTACGACGCTCACGGCGGATCAGGCGCAAGCGCGGCCCCGGGACGCTATCAGGCACACGCTTTTGGCCACGGCCCCCCGCAACTACCTGATGGCGGGTGTGGCCGTTGCGGCCTCGACCCTTTTCGGCCTGCCCTTCCGCGAAATGATCGACCCGGACAGTCTGGTCATGCTGTACCTGACCGGCGTGGTCATCGTCGCGGCGCGCTATGGCATCGGGCCGTCGATTCTGGCGTCGGTCCTTTCGGTCGCGGCGTTCAACTGGTTCTTTATCAAGCCCTATTACAGCTTCACCTTTGACAACATCAGCTATGCGCTGACCTTCGCCGTCATGCTGGCGACCTCGCTGATCGTAGGCTCTCTGACGGCACGCCTGTCGCTGCACGTCCGGCTGGCGCGGCGGGGCGAGGCCGAAACCCGCTTGCTTTATGATCTGTCCCGTGACCTTTCGGCGGCGCGGGGCATTGATGAGATAGGCGATGCAGTCCGGCGGGGTCTGACGACGGCCTTTGATGTCGAGGTCGCCTTGTGGAACGACGGTGCTCAGATCACGGGCGCCCCTGAAACCGATCCGCGCGAGCTGGGGGCCATGCAGTGGGTGGCCCAGAACCGCCAGATCGCGGGGCGACATACCGACACCCTTCCGTCTGCCAGCGGCCTCTACGTGCCTCTGCCCGGCGAACCCGGTGTGCTGGGGCTGACCCCGCGCGACCGCGAGCGTCAGTTCACCGGGGCCGAGTGGCTGGTGTTTGAAACCGTCGCCAGCCTGATCGCCAGCGCCTTGCAGCGCGCCCGCCAAAGCCGGGAAGCCGAAAGCGCCCGCGTCGAAACCGAGAATGAGAAGCTGCGCAATGTCCTGCTGGCCTCGCTGTCGCACGACCTTAAGACGCCGCTGACCGTGATGAACGGCGCGGTCGCCTCGCTGCTGAAGATGCGCAAGAAGCTGCCGCGTGAAGCGGTCGATGAACTGACCTCCCTGTGGGGACATCTGACCAGCCTGCAAAAGTTCGTAGCGAACCTCCTGCGCATGGCGGCCATCACATCGGGCCAGCTCAAGCTCAACTTCGGGCCCTACCTCATTCAGGAAATCGCCGGGGCCGCGTTGCAGCGCGTTGACCCTCAAAAGGGAGACCGCCAGCTTCGCACCGTCACGAGCGGTCAGATTCCGATGGTCAATATCGACGGAGCCCTGATCGAACAGGCCCTGATCAACCTGCTGGAAAATGCCATCGCCCATACATCGGACGACGGCATCATCACCCTCAGCTTTGAAACCGACGCGGATCGCGTCCGCGTTCGGATCAGTGACAATGGACCGGGCCTGCCCCCCGGCGAAGAAGACCAGATTTTCGAAAAATTCCACCGGGCGGGGGGACTGTCTTCCGACCGGCTAAGCTCTGACCGCTCAGGTCAGGGCAATGGTCTGGGTCTGGCGATCTGTAAAGGCATAATCGAAGCGCACGGCGGCCTGATCTACGCCAAGACCAACCCCACCGGTGGCGCCAGCTTTATCTTTACCCTGCCAGCCTATACACACGCCGTATGACCAAGGTTCTGATCATCGAAGACGAAGGCGATATTCGCCGCCATCTGCGCGCCATCCTGTCTGCGCAGGGTCACGAGGTGCTTGAAGCCGGCAATGCGCAGGACGGCCTGAAAGCGCTGACGCTCAATGCCCCCGATCTGCTCATACTTGACCTGGGCCTGCCGGATCAGGACGGGCAGGACGTCATCCCGTCCCTGCGCGAATGGTCGCAAATCCCCATCATCGTGCTGTCGGCGCGTGAACAGGAGGCGGACAAGATCAGAGCTCTTGAAAACGGTGCCGATGATTACCTGACCAAGCCGTTTGCCCCCGGCGAATTACTGGCCCGCATCAAGGTGGCGCTACGCCACGCCCAAAAGCAGAGCGATGTGCCCCGGATCTTCGAGCGTAACGGGCTTAAGGTCGATACGGCCGCCCGGCGCGTCTGGCTTGAGGGGGAAAACGTCCACCTCACGCCCATCGAATATAAGCTGCTTTCGGCCTTTATTGCCCATCCGGGCAAGGTGCTGACTCACGCCCAGCTTCTTAAGGCGGTGTGGAACCGCCACACCTCGGACCAGACCCATTACCTGCGCATCCACACCCAGCACCTGCGCGAAAAGCTGAAAGATGATCCGCTAAAGCCCCGCTTTATCCTGACCGAACCCGGCATTGGCTATCGCTTTCAGGATTAGGCCATTGCTTATACCCATGACCTGAGCCACGCCTCAGGACAACCAGCCGGCCTGACGCAGGTGCACCACCGCCGAGCGGGCGACCGGCGCGGTGAGGCCATTGGTCAGGTGCAGGCGCATAGCGCGCGGCGTACCCTCAATAGCCCTGACCGCGTGACGCGCCACCCACCAGGACCGGTGCGTCCGCAGCCCTTCGACCTCAAGCTGGGCAATCGCCTGATGCAGCGGCATCAGCACCAGTTGCGCGCCCGTGGGCGTGTGGACGCGCACATAGTGATCTTCCATCTGAAGGGCCAGCACGTCCCTCGGCAGAGCGGAGGGCGGTTCCGTATCTGGGAGAACAGGGCGCGCGGCCGCGCGGCGCTGGAGCCCCCACACCACGGTGACCATCAACCCGGCGATCAGCAGGGTCTGGCCGTACCACAGGACGGGCGACAGGTCGAAGCGGTGCAGTTCCGGCCACAGCCAGAAGGCGGCTGCGCGCGTCAGAAACGCCTGCAACAGACTGACGAGCCCAAGGGCGACGGCCAGAAAACTGAGGCTTTTTACACCGCCGCCGGGGGCGAGACGCCTGACCGCCCGCAGGGTGCCCCCGAACAGCGCCGCCCCCACCAGCATCGACACGACCCAATAGGCGATGCGCTTTTCCAGACCCGTATTCAGATAGCTGCCGAACGGCCCCAGCACCCCCAGTATCAGACCGGCGACCGTGGCCACGGCGGCCCATTGCGCGACGGGGTTACGGCTCAGTTGTGTCAGGCGAGTGGATAGCGAAGTCGGCATCGGGGCTCAGGTCAAGGCGGTTTGGTGCACTATAGCCGCCTGCGCCACGCACCGCCAGAGCGCCCAATCGCCGGACCACGAACCCGTTTGCCCATTGGCGAATGACGCCTTTACGCGCTGTGCCAGGCGGTTAGAGCGGACGGGTCAAACGGAGGTTTTTCATGCGCTGTCGCCTATTCTACGCTCTCTTTATTTTGCTCGCCGCCCTTAGCATGGTCGCCCATGCGGACACCCCACAGGTCGGGTTCCGCCACGCCGTCACGGCTAAGGGCGTTGAGGTCGGCATATGGTTTCCCGCCGCGGGCACACCGGCCCGCCAAAGGCTGGGGCTCTACAGCCATTCGGTCGTGGCCAATGCCACGCCCCAGCCGGGCGCGCATCCGCTGATCGTCATGTCGCACGGCACCGGCGGCAGCTTTTCCGGCCATGTCGATACGGCGGTGGCCCTGGCGAAAGCGGGCTTGGTCGTGGCGGCCCTCACCCATCCGGGCGACAACTGGCAGGACAATAGCCGCGCCACCCGGATCGAGGACCGGCCAAAGGCGCTCAGCCAACTCATCACCTACATGCTGAACGAGGCACCGGAGCGTAGCGTCATTGACCCGCAACGCATCGGGGCCTTCGGCTTTTCGGCTGGCGGATTCACGGTTCTGGCCGCCGCTGGCGGGCGTCCGGACTTTGCGCGCCTGATCCCCCATTGTCAGGCACATCCGGCCTATTTCGATTGTCAGATGATCGCCAGCCATACGCGCCCGACAACCGCCGTTCCCGCGCCTGCGATGCCCGCCGATTCGCGCATCAAGTCGCTGGTCGTGGCGGCTCCGGCCCTCGGTTTCACCTTTGCCGAGGGCCTGAAAGACCTGCGAATCCCCGTGCAATTGTGGCGCGCCGATGCCGATGAGATTCTACCCGCGCCCGACTATGCCGATGCGGTGCGTCAGGCCCTGCCACAGCCGCCTGAGTTTCATGCAGTCCCCGATGCCGGCCACTTCGATTTCCTCGCCCCCTGCGTGGACGTCAACCTGGCCCCGCACATCTGCAAAAGCCGGGCGGGCTTTGATCGCGCCGCCTTCCACGACGCCTTTAATGCCGAGGTGGTGCGCTTCTTCAGCCAATCTCTGCGATAGAAAAAGCCGCGACGCTCAGCGTGCTGCACGTCGGTTGAGAGCGATGATCCACCCGCGCAGATGCCCGATGCGTTCCCGCATCATTTGGCCTCATAGGCATAGGGCCCGATCAGGGTGCCGACAAAGCCCCCCGCCTTGCGCGTCGACAGGAAGGTGATATCGACGTCGCGGCTCAGGGTGCGCGTCTGACCGTCCGCCGTATAGTCGGCCGTCAGGCGTCCGCCGTCAAAGCGCAGGGTCAGGGTGACGTCGCGCGCCGTCAGCGGGGCCGCGGCGATCAGCTTGTCTGCCGTCGTGTTTTCACGGGCATAAAGGGCGATCTGCGGCTTGCCGTCTATGCGCGTCAGGCCGAAGAACAGCCAGGCATCATCGTTTTGCATGGCCGCCAATCCCGCACGGTCGCCATCTTTTTCCGGGCTGTAGCTGAGGGTGGTGGAGACGGTGGCTATGTGGTGCTGCTGACGGTGGGCGATAAAGGCCGGCGTCCCTTTCAGGTCGCCGAGCGCCGCCCCAGAATTGAGCACCAATGCCCCCTTATCCAGCCGATAGACGGGCGTGTGCGGCGTGCGCACCCCGATCCACGACAGGGGCAGGCTCTTGCCGTCAAACGCTTCGCTAAAGCCGAAATCGCCGTTAACCGGCTGAGTTGGGGCGGGCTGCGTCGGCAGGTTGGGCTTTTTCCCCGTGAAGGGAATGGCCTTGCCGTCTTCCAGAATGACCGGCCAGCCGTCCTTCCACGTCACGGGCAAGAGGAAGGTTTCGCGCCCGATATTGTACAGGTCCGGACCATAGGGCCGCGTGGCGAGGAAGGTCGCCCACCATTCGCCCGTTTGGGTTTGCACCAGCTTGGCATGACCGGCGGAGGTTACGGGGTTCTTGCGCGCCGGGTCCAGCGTGCGCTGGCTGAGGATCGGGTTCTTGTCATAAGGAACAAACGGTCCGCGCACGCTTTTCGAGCGCAGCACCACCTGCGAATGCTGATCGCCCGTGCCGCCTTCGGCCGCTGTGAGGTAGTAGAAACCGTCCTTGCGCAGGATATGCGGCCCTTCGATCCAGATGGGCTTTTTGGAAATATCGACGCCGCCATTGACGATCTGCGTGCGCTCACCGACCAGTTTCAGCGCCTTGTAATCGAACTCCTGCACCCAGATGGCGCGGTGGCCATCATAGCGCGGCGTCTCGTTCGGCGCGCCGTTGTTGACGATGTAGGCCTTGCCGTCCGTGTCCCAGAAGATCGAGGGGTCGATGCCTTCGAAATCAAACCACACCGGGTCCGACCACGGCCCCTTCGGGTCTTTGGCCGTGATGACGAAATTGCCTTTGCAATCGACGCAGGTGTTGACGATGTAGAACAGGCCATCGTGATAGGAGATATCCGGCGCAAAGACCCCGCGCGACACCTTCAGCCCGTCGAAATTAAGCTGTTCCGGGCGGCTGATCGCATTGGCGATCTGCGTCCAGTTCACCAGATCCTTTGAATGAAAGATGGGCAGGCCGGGAAAGTGCGTAAAGGACGAATTGACGAGGTAATAGTCGTCGCCGACGCGCGTCACCGACGGGTCGGGATAATAGCCCGACAGGATGGGGTTGAGATATTCCCCCGGCCCCGCCTTCGCCTGCTCCTGAGAGCGGCCCTCATAGGTGAAGCGCTCAAAGCGCGCCGGCTCGGCCACTGCCGGTAAGGACAGGCCCACAGACAGGGCGGCGGAGAGGGCAGCCAGATATCGCGTTGCCAGATATCGCATCGTCTGTCTCCTATCGTTTCGGGGCGGCCTTCAACGCGGCGGCAATGGCCTCACGCAGGGGCTTGGGGCGGTAGTTGGCGTCATAGGGGGTCGGGCGCTGCGGCGTCTTGTCGGCGCGCGGCGTCCAGCCCTGAAGCCAGCTATGCTTATCGCTCATGCCCCAGCACAGGAACTGATCCAGTTCTTTGTAAGAGAACATCAGGTCGAGATAGTCCTTCGCCGCTGCGGCCACCCCGGCGTCGCGCACGGCGGTGTCGGTCGGCAGGTCCTTGTCATTGACGTCGAATTCGGTGATCAGCAGCCTGTAATCCATGCCCACCGCCGCGTCGATAAAGGCGCGCCACTGTTCGTGCTGCGCCTCCTTGATGTGGCCGTCATTGCCGATATGGCTCTGGATGCCGAAGCCATCTATCGGGACGTTTTTCGCCCGCAGGGTTTCCAGCAGCTTGAGCACGCCCTTGCGGTGCGTCTCGTTGCCACGCTCCCACGACATATAGTCGTTATAGACCAGTTGCGCCTTCGGGGCGTATTCGCGCGCCGCCTCAAAGGCGATGCGGATGCAGTCGAAACCCAGCGCCTTGGTGAAGGGCGTGTCGCGGATGTCGCCGGTCTGGGGGTCGATGGTTTCGTTGACCACATCCCACGAAAACACCTGATCGCCGTAGTGGGTGCAGACGCGTTTGATGTAGTCGCGCAGATAGCGTTCGGCCTCGCGCGCCGGGTTTGCGCCAAAGTCGATATCGAGCAGCCACTTCGGCATGAACTCGACCTTATTCCACAACAGGGTGTGCCCGCGCAGTTTCATGCCGTTATCGCGCGCAAAGCCGGCTATCGTATCGCCGGGCGCAAAGTTGTAGCGGTCCGACTGGGGGGCGATGACATAGACCTTGAATTCGTTCTCCGGCACGATCACGCCGCATTCGGCCTTCAATATGTCCAGATAGGCCGGTTCCATGGTGCCCGCGCTCAGCGCCGAACCGAACAGGATGCCCTTTTCGGCGGCCAGTGCCCGCAGCGAAGGCTCGCTGGCGGCAAAAGCCGGAGGGGACGCCATCACCGGAAGGGCGGCAGCGCTCAGGCCCGCCAGCACGTGGCGGCGTGTCGGAAGAGAAGTAGACATGGTATCCCTGCACGAAGCTTGTTTTTTATGTTAACGCTAACAAATCACGGTTTCGCCGCCTCTGTCAATCGACGGCTGGGGTCGCGTTTTCGGTTTACGCCCCCGCGCGAGGGAGCAGCGACGCGCGATTGACCGGATAACCAGGACATGCTGCGTAAACAGTTCATGCTAATGTCGCTGTGCACGCACCGCTATCTGGGCCTTGACGTGCGCACCGGTGAGCCCTACGCCGCCGACTGGCCCGGTGCCGATCCTGACCGCAAGGACGGCACGGTGCTGGTGTGGGAAGAGGTAAAGTAACGCAGAGCCCTTTTGGAGATCAGGCTACATGTCCCTTGCCGGTATTGTGCTTTGTGGGGGGAAATCGCGCCGTATGGGCGTGGACAAGGCCGGCCTGATGTTCGAGGGCCGGACGTGGCTGGAGATCGCCGCCGACACCCTGACGGCGGCGGGGGCAACGCATATCCTCTATAGCGGACGGCCCGACCTGCCCGGCGGTCTGGCCGATCCTGTTGCGGACAGCGGCCCGGCGGGCGGCGTACTGGCGGCCCTAGCGCAGGTCGGCGCGGAGGTGAATCAGGTCCTGTGCGTGCCCGTCGACATGCCCGAACTGTCGCCCGACACTCTGCGCCGGCTGGCCGCGCACAAGGGTATCGGTGCCTGTTTTGAAGGGCAGCCCCTGCCCTTTGCCCTGCGCCTGAGCCCGGCGGTCCTTGCGGCTGCCCATGAGCTCGTGACCACCGCCGCGCGCCCTCCCTCCCTGCGCGCCTTGCTGCGGCAGGTGGGCTGCGTCGAACTCCCGGTCCCGGCGGGTCTGACCTTGCGCAACCTGAACACTCCGCAGGACGTCGCGGCCCTCAGATCGAAATGACTTTAGGTTGAATCGCCATTTCGCTCTAAATTTTTGTTTTGTCGCGATGTTTTTGCGGAAAACCGGTCACACTTTTCCGCACATCGCTCTAGGCCCCGCGCCTGAGCACATTCCCTATCGCCCCTTTACCGGTGTTGCGGGCAGTAGAGAGACCCTGCCTTCGACCGGACCACTGCTGAATGGACTTAAGCCCCTTTGTTTCTCCCGCCCTGATCAGTGCGCTGATCCTGGCCGGGGCCCTTGTGCTGTTTGTCACCGAACGGGTGCGCCACGACCTGATCGCCGTGCTGGCGCAGTTGGAGGTGCAGGTCGTGGCCACCACCGCCCTTGTGCTCAGTACAGGGGTCGGTTAAGCCATAAGTTCCCTCCGCACGATCGCCGCCCCGGCCCCCAGCGCCCGCAACTTACCCGTGGCGACCTCGCGCGACAGAGGGGCCATGCCGCAATTGGTGCAGGGATAGAGCTTATCGGCATCGACAAACTGCAAGGCCTTGCGCAGGGTGTCGGCCACCTCTTGAGGCGTCTCAATAACCGAGCTGGCCACGTCAATGGCTCCGACCATCACCTTCTTGCCACGGATCAGCTCGATCAGATCCATCGGCACGCGCGAATTGTGACATTCCAGCGAGATGATATCGAGGCTGGAGGTTTGCAGTTTGGGGAAGGCCTCTTCGTACTGCCGCCACTGCGACCCCAGCGTCCTTTTCCACTCGGTATTGGCTTTGATGCCGTAGCCGTAGCAGATGTGCACCGCCGTCTCGCACCGTAAGCCCTCGGCGGCCTTTTCGAGCGCCGCCACGCCCCAGTCATTGACCTCATCGAAGAAGACGTTGAAGGCGGGTTCATCGAACTGGATGATATCGACGCCGGCGGCCTCCAGCTCTCTGGCCTCCTGATTGAGTATCTCCGCGAAGGCCCAGGCCAGTTTTTCGCGGCTCTTATAGTGGGCATCGAACAGGGTATCGACCATGGTCATCGGCCCCGGCAGCGCCCACTTGATCGGTTGCGTCGTCTGCTGGCGCAGGAACCGGGCGTCTTCGACAAAGACGGAGCGCGGGCGAGAGACCGCTCCCACCACCGTCGGCACGCTGGCCTCATAGCGGTCGCGGATGCGGACCGTTTCGCGCTTTGCGAAATCGACGCCGTCGAGGTGTTCGATAAAGGTGGTGACGAAGTGCTGGCGCGTCTGTTCGCCGTCGCTGACGATCTCGATACCCGCCTGAAGCTGATCATCGAGCGCCAGACGCAGGGCGTCGCGCTGGCCCTGAGCCAGTTCCTCGCCTTGCAGTTTCCACGGCGACCACAGGGTCTCCGGCTGGGCCAGCCACGACGGTTTCGGCAGGCTGCCGGCGGTGGAGGGGGGAAGGAGTAAAGTCATCAGAATTACCTCTCAGGCGTAGTGCGCGGACCACTGCTCAAGCAGGGTGCGGTAGGGGGTGATGAAGTGGGCCTCGGCAAAGCGCCCCTGTTCGACGGCCAGACGGCTGCGTTCTTCGCGGTCATAGACCACCTGGGTCAGCGAATAGTCAGTGTGTTGCAGGCTGGGCTGATAGACCGCGCCCGCAGCCGAATTGGCGTTGTAGATTTCCGGGCGGTAGATCTTCTGAAAGCTCTCCATGGTGCTGATCGTGCTGATCAGCTCCAGCGGCGTGTAGTCGCAGAGCAGATCACCGAAGACATAGAAGGCCAGCGGCGCGACACTGCCCGGCGGCATAAAGAAGCGCACCTTTAATCCCATTTTCCGGAAATATATGTCCGTCAGGGACTCGTCGCATTGGTGGTACTCCACGCCCAGTATCGGGTGATGCGTGTCCGTCCGCCGATAGGTTTTGCTGTTGGCGACGCTCAGGCAGATGACGGGCGGCTTGTGAAACTGCGTCCTGTAGGTTGGCGACTGGACGAAGCTGAGAAACAGGTGTCCGTGCAGGTCGCCGAAATTGGGCGGCAGGCTGAAGTCAGAGCGGTCCCGGTTGTGCGCGGGCAGCACGACGCTGAAATCGTAATCGCGCACAAAGGACGACAGGTTGTTGCCGGTAATGCCTTCGATGCGTGACTCCGTGTGACGGTCAAGGATGGTGGTTTTCAGAATTTCAAGCAGCGGAAAACGGTCATCGCTTGCCCGATCCGGAAGGCCTATCTCGACCGAAATGATGTCGAGTTCGACGGCGTAACGTTCGGCGTTCGGATTGTCCCAATGGGCCAGCGCGTTGAAACGATTATCGATCATGCGCAAGGCGTTACGCAGATTTTGCTGGCGGTTGTCGCCTCTGGCCAGATTGGCGAAATTGGTGGTAAGGCGCGTGGTTTGCGACGGCGTGTAGTGCTCATCGAAGCGAAGGCGCCGCAGGGTAAAATCGAAGTCTGCGCGCGGCGCGACAGGCAAAGGGTGTGACACGGTATTCCCCGTTTCTGTGGGGGAGCGCTTTGGGCACAGGTCCGCGATCCCGCGTCAGGCCGCAGGGCGAAGGACTCATGCCCGTGGCCCTCCGCCCGGGATGACAGATGCGGTCAGTGGCAGGTCTCCTGGCTTGCGGGTCACGGTTTCGATCCCCCTTCTCAGGGCGCACCCCAATGGTCTTCCGGATCGACACTCACCGCCTACAGTTGCGGGGGCAGCGCCGGGTTTGGACCGGCTTCCCTCTTAGCCACGCTTTTTAAAAGGCGCAGACCGCTGACGACCGGACCTTAGGCGGACGAGACACGAGAGTCAATAATGATATAAACATATCTTTATATGATTATGCTATCCGCAAATGAAAAGGCGAAAGCCCTCGCCTTTTGTGAAACGTCAAAGCCGTCGTTCACCCCGCCGGGATACTGGCGCGCAGAAAGCCGGAGGTCGTGACGCTGAAGCTGGGGCGATCCTCGAACAGGTAGTTGAGCCCGCTTTCAAAATCCATCAGCACATCGGCATATTCGACCGGCTTCATCGGCTTTCCCGACTGGATGGCGCGGTTCATCCGGAAGCTCCAGAAGGCGGCGATGTGGTCCAGCGTACCTATGATCTCCCCCAGTTCCGTGAACAGGCCAGAGCCATTGAGCAGGAAGCGTTTGAACGGCCCCGGCTTATTGTGGCTGACCAGATCGGCATAGGCCGTGTCATAGATTTTCAGCACGTCATAGGCCTGATTGAGCGCACGCGCCATGCCGCGCGCCAGACGCAGGCGGGCGCTGAGGATATAGTCCTTGACGCGGTCATCGCTGACGCCAAAGGGCTGATAGGTGCCGATACCGGCGAGGACTTCGCGCAGACGATCCTGAAGCTCAAGGTAACGCCACTTGTAATAGAGGAAGCCGCGCCAGGCGAAGATACCTTCGGCGAATTCCGAGTCCGACATGCGGAACGTGTCTTTCAGCGGCCACAGTTCGCGGTCAAGCTGATCGGAGAGGATCTTGTTGCCGAGCTTCATCGAGGCCCCGGCATAGTGATCGCCCAACGCCGTATTGACCAGTCGCTCGATTTCGTCGGAGGTGAACTGCATCATGCGCGACAGATCGGCGGGCGACAGGCGCAGATAGATACCCGCCGGGCGATGGCCGTGGCGCGCCAGAGTTTCACGCACCAGAAACGGGTCGAGCGACGGCAACTGATCCAGTCGGCGCAGGATTTTTATGTCGGGATTTTTGTCGAAATCGCTGATCGACAGATAGTCCCGCGCCAGTTGCTCGAAACCGATCTGGTTGACGAAGATGCTCGACGCCCCCAGACGCAGATCGAAATGGTCATAGGGCAGGATGATCTTGGTCACGGTGCGACGAGTGCCGTGATAGAAGTGCCGCTCGTTCAGGCGCAGGGTGTGTTTGAGGATGATGCAGCGGTTGAGCAGCGAGGACTGAAAGAAGGGATTGTCCCCATAGTCCTCATCCTTGTGGTGCAGGCGGTAGACGCGCGACAGGTTGAGGACCCGCGTTGAGGCGGCTGTCTGACCCAGGTTAGCCAGGTTCCGGTATTCGCGGATGACACGGTTTGGCTGATCCGGGCCGCGGGTCATCTTGTAATGTCGGCGAGCCGTTGAAACCATCACGAACCAGACTGAAACGGACTAAAAGGTCAATTTCGGACCGTAGGGGACAGGTTCCAACAGGGCGTGAACGAAGACGGTTAATCCTCGTCGTCAGGCCCTAAAATCATCAGGCTGTCGTCAAAATCCATCAGCACGTCAGCGTATTCCAGCGCGGTCAGGCGCTGCGCGGCCACGCCTGACATCATGCGATAGGTCCAGAAGGACGAGATGTGCCCCAATATACCGATGGTTTCGCCCAGTTCGAAAAACAGCTTCGGCCCCTGAAGCAGGAACTGACGGAAGGGGCCGGGATTTTGGCCCTGAGTGAGTGCAAAATAGGCGCGATCATAGATGCTGAGGGTGCGCGCCACCTCATTGACCGCCTTGGCGATACGTCTCGCCAGACGCGGACGCACCTCGCGCAGATAATCGCGCACCTGCTCCTCAACGGCACCGGAAGGCTGATAGGCACCCAATCCCTGAATGACGCGCCGCATCTCGCTTTGCAGTTCTTCGTGACGCCATTTGAAATAGAGAAAGCCGCGCCACGAGAAGATACCTTCCGAGAACTCCTCTTCTGACATGTGCAGGGTCTGACGTAGCGGCGACAATTCCTGATCCAGCTCGTTCGACAGAATCTTACCCGCCAGCTTGATGCTGGCGCCGCCGACCATCACGTTCCCAAAGGCCGTGCGTACCAATTGCTCGATCTCGGCATTGGCGAAGCCGATCATGCGCTGAATGTCGTAGGCAGAGATGTTGAGATAACAGGCGCCGGGTTTGAAGCCATTGCGCGACAAGTGTTCGCGCACCAGAAACGGATCGAGTGACGGCAGGTCGTCCAGCAGGCGCAGAACCTGCACATCCATATGCGAATTGACATCGCCGATGCCGAACTGCGTGCGGCAAAAGGCTTCGAAGCCCACCTGATTGACCATGACCGAACGCCCGCCCAGACGCAGGTCCTCGGCGTCGAAGGGCATGACGATCTTGGTCGCCGTGCGCCGCGTGCGGCTGAACAGATCGCGTTCGTTGGTGCGCAGGGTGTGCTTGATCAGTATGGCGCGATTAAGCTGCCGGTCACGGAAGAAGGGCTTGGCGGTATAGTCTTTTTCGCCAGACATGACGAGCGCAATCGCTGCCAGATTGAGGACGCGACTGGTCGAGGCCGTGTCGCCCAGATTGGCCAGATTGCGCACATCGCGTGAGGCGGGCTTACCCTTATCCGAACGCGCCTGAAACGCGCCTTTGGTCTGCTGGTAGGTTGCCACCGCACTCATGCCGACAGTCTCTTCCTCTTGCGATTCTTCACCAGCGCGTCAAGCTGACGAATGATGGTCTGGGCTTCGGCCGTATCCTCATTGCGCAGGGCGTTCAGCCGGCGAATGGAATCCAGATGCACGTCCAGCACATCCGGTTCAGCCGCATTCCCGAAATATGACACATATTCCTTTAAAGAACGTGTAGCTTCGGCCAGCAGCCTCTGGCGATATCTTACCGCCTGAGTTTCGGCTTCGCTGGTACGCTCGATCAGGTAATCCAGCGTCTCCTTGTGCAGCCCGCCGCGCGCCGACATCAGGGCGTGCAGAGCCTCAAGCTCAACCGACAGGGTCTGCTGGAACAGGGCGCGCGAATGGCGGTCGGCGGCGGCCTCAATATCATCGACGCGGCGCATCAGGCCGCGATAGTCCTCATCCTTGCGCCGGCGTCGGCACGGGCCGACATAGCCCGCCGAGACGATAAACGGGCGCTGACGGCACAGGGCGGAGGCGACCCCACGCATCAGGCTGCGCGTCGAAAACGGCTTGATGACAAATTCATCGACCCCGGCATTGCGCGCTTCGGTCACATCGCGCGAGCGCTGACGCCCGGTCAGCATCAGCACGGGGATACGCGGATTGGGAAAGCGCGCGTCTTCATTCACCGCCGCCTGCCGCAGCAACAGCGTCAGATCAATGCCCGACAAACCCGGCAGGTTCCAGTCCAGGATCATCAGATCGGGATTATAGGCCCCCAGAAGCTCGATCGCCTCTTCGGCGTCACGGGCCTGAATCAGTTGCTGAAAACCAGAGGCGCGCAGCACCTCGACGATCATCCGCCTCAGTCCGTCATTATCTTCGACAATCAGGACCGTCGTGGCCGGCAGATTGACATGGCGCAACAGCGCAGAGGTTTCAGACATCAGAGAGGCACCGCAATTCTTCGCGGACGCACCCTAGCCTCAAATTCTTAATTCCAGCTTTAACCATTTGAAAATACATGGTTAATCGAAATTAAGCGTAAATGGAAACCGCCTGTAAACCCTGTTGTGCTAGCCTCAACCTCATGAACAGACGCGACCTTTTGAGATGGCAATTGTCCGGCCTGACCCTTATGGCGACGGGCAGCACGGCTTCACACGCCCTGGCCAGCACGCCCAAGAAAAAGGGCGGCGGAGCCGACTTTGTGCAGATACCGCTGCTGACCGTCTTTACCAAGGCGCGCGGCGGCAAGCACGGCACGCTGACGGTTGAGGTCGGGCTCGACACCAACAAGAATGAGAAGCTGGCCGAAACCCTGAGCAAGTCGGTTCCGCGCCTGCGCGACGCCTATGTGGCCCGCCTGCAAGCCTATGCCATGGGGCTGACGGCCTCGTCGCTGATTGATCTCGACTATCTGACGCGCGAGCTTCAGACGGCCACCGATGCCATCATCAAACAAAAGGGCGTCAAGGTGCTGCTGGGCAGCGTGGTTCTGGCGTAAACTCTATTACCCCCGCTCCTTGGTGCGTAGGAACTTTACGTCCGGATAGCGTTCGGCCACATAACCGATCTCCCAGGCCGACTTGCCCAGAAACACCGGAAACTCGTCAATATCGGTACCCATCGCTGAGCGGTGCTTGCCCGCAAAGTCCTCGATCTTGGCCGCGTCCCCGCCCAGCCAGCGGGCTTCGGCATAGGGCGAGGGTTCAAAGATCACATCCAGCCCGTATTCGTTGGCCAGACGGTCGGCCATGACTTCGAACTGAAGCTGACCCACGGCGCCGACGATAAAGTCTGAACCGATGGACGGGCGGAACAACTGCGTCACCCCCTCTTCGGCCAGCGATTCCAGCGCTTTTTTAAGGTGCTTGGCCTTCAGCGGGTCCTTGACGCGCACGCGCTGGAGGATTTCCGGCGCGAAGTTGGGCAGACCCTGAAAACGCACCGTGCCGCTTTCCGACAGGGAGTCACCGACGCGCAGCACGCCGTGGTTGGGAATGCCGATGACATCACCACCAAAGGCGTCTTCGGCCAGTTCACGGTCAGAGGCAAAGAACATGATCGGCGCGTTGACGCTCAGTTGCTTGCCCGTATTCTGCACCTTGAGCTTCATACCGCGCTGGAACTTGCCAGAGGTCAGCTTGAGCATGGCGATGCGGTCGCGGTGGTTGGGGTCCATATTGGCCTGCACCTTGAACACAAAGCCGGTCACTTCCTTGTCGGTCGGATCGACCGTGGTGTCGGTCCCGGCCTTCGACGCGGCCACCGTCTTGGGGGCCGGAGCGAAATCGCCAATCGCCTGAAGCAACTGATTGACGCCGTAATGGCGCAGCGCCGAGCCGAAGATGACCGGCGTCATATGGCCTTCGAGGAAGCTCTCCACCTCAAACGCCTTGAACCCGCCTTCCAGCAGTTCCGCCGTATCGCGCAGTTCGTCGAGTTCAGCTTGCTCAAGCCAGCCCTTGGCCACGGCCTGATCCAGCGGGGCCGGGTCTTCGTGGCCCTGATCGTATTCCGAACCCGACTCACGGCGGGTGAAGGGGTAAAACAGGCCGGTCTTCAGCTCCAGCATCCCACGGAAGCGGTTACCCGACCCGGCCGGCCAATAGAGGGGCGACGGATCGAGTTGCAGCTTTGACGCCACCTCATCCAGCAGGGCCAGCGAGTCCTCGGCCTCACGGTCCATCTTGTTGATGAAGGTGATAATGGGGATGTCGCGCAGGCGGCACACCTCAAACAGCTTGAGCGTCTGCGGCTCGATCCCCTTGGCGGCGTCGAGCACCATGATGGCGGCGTCGGCGGCGGTCAGGGTGCGGTAGGTGTCTTCCGAAAAGTCCTCGTGGCCCGGCGTATCGAGCAGGTTGAACACCTTGCCATCGTGCTCAAAAGTCATCACCGAGGAGGAGACCGAAATGCCGCGTTCCTTTTCGATCTTCATCCAGTCGGAACGGGTGCGGCGGTTTTCACCGCGCGCCCGCACCTGACCGGCGGCGCGGATCGACCCACCGGCCAGCAGCAGATGCTCGGTCAGAGTCGTCTTACCGGCGTCCGGGTGCGAGATGATGGCAAAGGTGCGTCGGCGGGGCGCTTCGGTGGCGGGGGTATTGGACATGCGCTGCGGATAAGGCTTTGGGGCCAAAAAGTCAAAGCGAAAGCCCTACCCGACCGCCACGTCCAACACCGATCAAAGCGCCTTGAGGCCTGCAGGGGAAGGCGCATAGAAATAATCCCCCCCCATCAGACGTACGAATCCATCAAAAGGAAAGTTTATCTGGTTACCCGCCACGCCGTAGCTTGGGTGCCAGACCTGCGAGCCTGCCGGGAACTGTCCGATAATCGGATCAATCCCAGTCCCAGCCACAGGAAAGTTCGGATTATTGGCCCAGACCGTCTGCATGAAACGAAACTGGTTCTCGATCGACGCCTGATAACTCATAAACAGCAGTCCGACGTCTTTACTGGGTTGATCCAAAAATTCTTTCGTATTCGGATCCTGCCTCCGCTCACCATAGGTAATACCCCGCCGCGCCATCTGTACACCATGGTCAAACTCCGCGCTGCCAAGCGCCGAACCACGTGGGTGTGTCTTACGAATGTGCGCTTGAAACGGACATTTCAGACCATTTGGATCGCTTGAGTAACTAAAATTATTAACGACCGGCACCCCTGTCCCATGTTGGCTCAGTACCAACGGCGTTCCGTCCTCGAAACGTCCGACCGCCATAGCGCCAGCGCGCTCTTCGTCCGGAGGTGTCAATTGTAGCGCGCCTACCAAATCAGCCTCACGGGCTTTGAAGCCTTCGACATTCTGTTCAAGTTTGCGAAAAACGAAAAAACTGCCGAAGCCTCCGTCTGCCAGAGGATCAGGCAGCAGTACCTGCGACAATGGTGCCACAGGATTGAACATATTGATACCGCCGTTTTCCTCTTCCCTGCGAATGTCTTCCCTCAAAAACAACGGCTGCGAGCGCCCATCGACATAGCCGAAATGTTCCACACCTTCATTATCGATATTACGATAGGACTTACCGTGCTGAACAAAGACCGAATTGAAGGCTTTTTCCGCTCCGCAATGCGTTTCAATGAAACTATTTACCTCCTGCAACAGTGCAGGCTCCTCATGAAACGCTATCAGCAGAAGCAGATCATAATCCGTGCTACGGAACTCATTCTGCCAAGTATCGGTTACGCCTGCGTCAAGCACCTGTTCGTCATTTCGCATACCCGCTGAGTAGGCCGAATGGTTACCGTCAAACACGTCATCATGACCAAAGAGCCTTAACCCTTTAGCGGTCAAGAAAACCAGACGTACCAAATCACCAGGCTCTTGTGTCGCCTTGAATTTCTGGGTTTCCAAAAGCTGACTAGCAGCGTCGCTTACCGGGAAGCCATGCAGCAAATTCCGCGCAGCCTCGATATTCTCAACCGTTAGAAAAAGCAAAGCCACCCGCTCGCGGCCATGTCCCTTGAGAATGTTGGCCTGAAAAGTTTTCAGAAATGCTAGTTTTTCCTCATTCAGAAACGAATCGTCAAATTGCGTATTAAGGTCAAACATAACTTCCCCCTTTGGGCGAGAACTGCCTCACCCCTCGGGGAAACAAATTACACAGTTATGCAAAATTAACAACTTTAAACTGTACAAATCTAGCTCGATCAATGCCCGACAAGCACCACACCGACCAGCACCGCGCACCAGTGCAGGACAGCCCCGGTAATCACATGGCCATGCCAGATGGCGCGACGGAATTTCAGACGCTTCATCATGTAGAAGATGGCCCCGACGCTATAGACCAGCCCGCCGATGGCCAGCAGGATCATGGCGGCGGGCGGTACATCGGCGATCATCGGTTTGAGCGCAATGACCACCAGCCAGCCGAGGATCAGATAAAGCGCCACCCACACGCCCTTACCCACGCCGGGCAGGAACAGCTTGCCCAATATGCCCAGCCCGGCCAGCGTCCATACGCCGGCCGTCATGCCCCAGGCCCACGGCCCGCTCAGGGCCTGCGTGGTGAAGGGCGTATAGCTGGCGGCGATCATCAGGAAGATGCCCGCGTGATCGAGGCGGCGCAGAAACGGCTGAAACCGCGGGTTGGCGAAATTATAGGCCGTCGAAAAGGCCAGCATGGCGATCATGCCCACCGCATAGATGATGACGGCGGCCACCATGCCCAGCAAGCCTTGCGTCACCGCCAGACCCAGCGCCACCCCGCCACCGAACAGGGCAAAGGCCAGCCCCGTCACGTGCACGATCAGATCGGCGTGGCGCGCCCAACGGGTGGGATAGTGCGGCAGGGGGGGCAGGGAAATGTTCATGGGCAAAGGATCGCGCAAAGGCTGGTCAGGGTCAATTTAAACCCTGTTGCGTCGCATTGTAACCGCCTGCCGCAACGGAAAGGCAAGCCCTTTAAATCGGCCTACTGATACCAAGGGTCATTGAAAATGACCCTTGGTATTCCATTCGAGGATTTCTCATGTCACTGACACATATGAGAAATCCTCGTTTCTTCAACGACCGGATGCGGTCAGCATCTTCGGCCGTTGGTATGAAACGCCGCAAACGCCTGACGCAGGAGATGCCCCCTGCAAGCGACGGCGACGCCGCAGATTGCCAAAAGGCAGTATTTTACGCGGCGTGGCGGTGCCAGACGGCCCCATCCACCTTCGCCGCATCCAGTTGTCCGATGACCTGCTGCTGATACATCATGCCCAGCGCCATTTCATTGAGCGCCTTGAAATCGGCCAGCACGTCGGCGGCCTGACCGCGCCCCCCGCGGTCCAGGAACTGCGCTGCGTTGACGTGCGGCATTTTGAGATGCAGCAGATAGCACAGACGGCGGGCGCGTTCCGGATTGAAGCGATGGGCCTGCGGGTTTTCGGCAAACATCTCCTTACCCAGTTGGGCGATGTAGTCGATCGACAGCGCCTCGAAGCGCTGCGCATCCAGCGGATGCATCATGCGCGAGGGGTCAAGATCGAAGACGACATCGTTGAGGAGAAAATGCAAGGCGATCACCTTTATGAACTACTTTTATTTCTGTCGCGATGTTGACGCGGAAAACCGCTGACACTTTTCCGCACATCGCTCAGGGTGATCATCCTGACACAGAGGGTTTGAAATCCCGTTTAGGAACAGGGTTTACAAAAGCTGAATTGACTCGGTGAGGAAATGCCGCCCCTCGGTATCCTCAATTTCGACGACCCACAGGTCGGAGTCGAAGCGGCGCTCGCGCTCTATGTAGGACTCAATGGCCTCAGGATCGTGTGAGGTGATGGGCTTCATCCACTTCACCTCGTCCCCGGCCGTGACCTGACGCAGGATGAAGGTTTCGCGTTCGCGCAGGTGGGTGATTTTGAGGATCACCGCACCGGCGCGCGCATCGCCTTTTTTCAGCACATAGGCAAAGGCCCCGCCCTGCTCGGCGCGCCGGATCAGGGCCGATACCCAAAGGTCGGTCGGCAGTAACATGCGGTTTACCCTGTTTGCTCACCGGGACTTAAACACGTTCGTCTATAGTCGGCCTGCGAAGGGATGTCGAACGTGAAGCGCTGCAAAATACTGGCCTCGGCCCTGGCTCTGATGATGACCGCCACCGCGGCGACCGCTGAGCCCGTGTCTCTGGAGACCCTGACCCGTCGTCAGTTCATCAGCAGCGCCAATGCGCGCTGTAACTGGTTCGACGGCCCCACCCTGCTGGCGCTGAAGGCCGGGCTGCTGCAAAACCGCAATGCCGCGCTCAATCACGGCGTCGCCCCGGCCACCGTCTATGCCACGATCGACCACGCCCGCGCCGCCGCCGCTCGCGCCGATTGCCGCAACCCGGCGCTGGTGCAGGAGGTCGAAACCCTGCGCGGCGCCTATCGCGGCTTTGTGGCGCAAAACCGCCTGACGCTGCGTGGTATGCGCAGCGAATGGCTGGCTGATCGCACCGAACAGAACCTGTCGAAATGGCGTCTGGTGCAGTATCAGCAGACCGGCGACGTCGCCATGGGCTTTGGCCTCTATGGCACGCTTAAGGGCCAGACTCTCAGTGTGATGGCCCAATTCAAAGGCGAGACGCCCTATGCGGCGCGGCTGATCGTGCGCGATCCGGCCCGCCGTTCCGGTCTGATCAACCGTGACCCTCTGGCCGTGTCAGCGCAGATGCCGAAAGGCATGAGCCCGTTTGACCTGAGCTTTAGCGCCTCCGGCCGTCGCAACACGCAGATCGCGCTGAAGAACGCGCCGCGCGTCAATCTGGCCGGGTTCACGGTCGATGGAAAATTCGCCGGTCACGCCGAAAAACGCGACACCCTGCGCTTTGATTTTCCGATGAGCGCCACGGTTGCCATCGGCAAGCTCGACCCGCGCGAAGACATTGTGGTGGCCTTCGACTTCAACAGCGGCACGCAATATGCGCGCTTCGAAGCCGGGGATTTCGTGCCGGGTCTGGTCTTCGCCACCCTGCCCTCACCGTATGGGGTGAAGTAGAGGTTACGACTTGGAGGGACGGATCACAAAGTCTCTGCCGGTCAGGTCGGGCGGCGTATAGAGCCGGTCTTCCAGCGGCTTGGGCGTTTCCGTCGAAAGGGCCACCAGCGTGTCAGTGTCCGGCGCACCGGGCGGGCTGAGCGGCAGTTCCGGCTGATCGGAATTGACCGCCACCGGCAGCAGCAGGCTGACGCTCGTCCCCACGCCCAGCTCGCTTTCGATCGTCATGCGCCCGCGGTGCAGCCCCGCCAGCGCCTGCACCAGCGACAGGCCCAGCCCCGTCCCCATAGCCCGCTGTTCCATCGGCCCGGATTGCTCATAGGGCTTGCCCAGCCGCTTGAGGTCTTCGGGCGCGATGCCGACGCCGGTGTCGGTAATCTGGATGTCGATACTGTCCTGACCGGTTTCGCTGAGCATCAGGGTAACCGTGCCGCCCTGCGGCGTGAACTTCACGGCATTGGACAACAGGTTGAGGCACATTTGCTTGATGGCGCGCTTGTCGGCCGTAACCTCCAGCGGCGTCGACGGCAGGACCGACTTCACCGTCACACCCTTTTCGTGCGCCGTGGCCAGTATCAGGCGCAGCGCCGCCGATACGGGTTCGCGCGCATCGAAGCGTTCCAGCGACAGCTCATAACGGCTGGCCTCGATCTTCGACATGTCGAGCACGTCGTTGACCAGATCGAGCACGTGCTGACCCGACTCCCAGATCAGTTGCGAATATTCGGCGTATTTGCCGGTCAGGGGGCCGAACATCTGCTGACGCATGATGTCGGAAAAGCCGATGACAGCGTTGAGCGGCGTGCGCAGTTCGTGGCTCATTCCGGCCAGAAACCGCGACTTGCCCTCATTGAGCGCCTGCGCTTCCTGACGCGCCGTTTCCAGCTCGTCCTCGCGCGCGTGTTGCAGTGAGGCGTCGGACAGGACGCCGTAGAGCTTGCCATCCGCCCCGCGCCGCAGGCTAAGGCGGATGAAGTGATCCAGCGCGGCGTGCGGCATGAAGCCCGCTTCGGCGCGGCCCGTCTCCTGCGCCGCCTCCAGCGCCTGCATCAGGCCCAGACGGTGCGGGACGTGGGCGCAGGTGATCAGGCCGTGCTTCATCAGAAGCGCCATATCGAGCCCCGGCGGCGTCTCGCCATAGGCCGACAGAAGACGCCCCTCCCCATCGACGCTGATGATCAGGTGCGGCTGTTCGCTGAGGAGCGTCAGAAAGCGCGTGCGGTCGTGTTCGACGCCGCGCACCGCCTCGGTACGCACGCGCAGCGCCGGCAAAAGCGACAGGCCGAGCCCCGTCACCAGCGTGATCACCGCCACCGAAGACAGCCAGAAACTTTCGACAATATCCGGCAGGGGGAACAGACGCATCAGTGAAAACAGGATGGCAAACAGGGTCACCGCCACCGACAGGGCGGCCCCCAGCAGGATCAGCCGCCGCTGATTGAGCGCTACAGCCGCCGCCATCGGCGCGGCCACCCACGGCGCCAGCGGCCCCAGTACCCCACCCGAAAGCCCCAGCGCCGCCAGACAGGCCAGGGCCCACACCCAGACGAGCATCTGCCGCGTACGAAAATCATCCCGGCTGAGCAGGAAGACGCTGCACACACCCGGCAAGGCCGCCGCCGCCAGCGCCGCCAATACATTGACCGAGGCCGGCAGGAAGATCAGATAGATCATCGAGGCCAGACTGACCGCCGACCAGCCGAGGTGCCACGCAATGACCCCCAGCCGCACGCGACTGCGCGGCGTGGCCATGGCCCCGGTGGGTGATCTCAGTTCCTGAAGATAGGATTTCAGCGGCACGTTTTTACTCACGGATACGTGTGCCATCCTAACCAACTGCCGCCAAAAGAGAAAGGCTATCCCCCGCCAAGCGAGAAAAGACCAAAGAAAAGTCGTCTTTCGCCCCGGAAACCTCTGCTTAAGACGTTAACTGTACGATTCAGCCCAAAGTTTCATTCCTCTCCTTCCTGTTGCGGCGCACGCTTATGGACAAACAACCGGCGGCCCTTACCCCGTCTGCCTGCCCCCCGCCGGAGAGCGACTTCGGCAAGCGTGCCTTTATGCGCATGGTCAGCCACGAACTGCGCACCCCGCTCAACTCGATCATCGGCTTTGCCGAGGTGCTGACGCACGAGCTTTACGGGCCTCTGGGCGCGCCGCAATATACGGAATATGCCGGGATTATCCGCGACAGCGGCAAGAAATTGCTCAGCCTGTTCAATGACGTGCTGGAGCTGGTGCGGCTGGAAAGCGAGCCCAACCTGCTGCGTCCGGAGATCGAAACCCTGCCGCCGCATATCCATGACGCGGCGCGCCGTCACGCGGCCTGCGCCAGGGCCCGCGGCGTCAATATCCTGCCCGGCCTGACCGATGCTGAACTGAGCGCGCGCTTTGATCCGCGTGGCCTTGGCCTGTGTCTCGATCACCTGATCGGCAATGCCATCGACTTCACGCCCGAAGGCCGCGATGTCGAAATCACCGCGCGTCCGGATGGCGAGTTTGTCGATATCGCCGTCTTCAATCCGGGCAAGGCGCCCGACCCCGCCGATATTCCGCGCCTGATGCGGCCGTTCGAACAGGGGGCCAGCGACTACAACCGCAGCCGCGAAGGGGCGGGGCTCGGCTGGTCGATCGTCAAACTGGCCTCAGAGGCGATGGGCGGCGGCTTTTCGGTGCAATCGGACCCACGCAACGGCCTGAAAGCCACGGTGCGACTGAAGCGACGCTGAGTTTTCGGTTTGAAACCCAACCGGTTAACGCGCTATAGCCACCCCATGACCGATACATTCGACGCCCGCCTGAGCGACCTGCTCGAAGAATTCGACCTCTTCGACGACTGGGAAGACCGCTATCGCTATATTATCGACCTGGGGAAGACGCTCGCTCCGCTCAGCGAGGCCGAGCGCAACGAGGTGACGCGCGTGCGCGGTTGCGCCTCACAGGTGTGGCTGATGATGGATGAGGCCGGGGACGGGATTTTGCGCTTTCGCGGCGATTCCGATGCCCATATCGTCAAGGGGCTGATCGCCATTCTGGTGCGGCTGCTAAACGGCCTGCCGCGCGCCGAGGTACGCGACTTTTCAATCCGCGACACCCTGACCCGTCTGGGGCTGGATGAGGCGCTGTCGTCACAGCGCACCAATGGCCTGATCTCGATGGTCGAACGCCTGAAACAGGCGGCGGCCTGATCCGTCTGAAAAGGGTCAGGCCCGCATACGGATATCGGCTTCGATATCGCGCAGGCGACGAGCGCGGCGCTGCGCGATCATGCCCATGCTGCCGATGACCGACAGGGCGGCGCAGAACAGGCCGAACTGAATGAGCCCTTCCGGGCGGAAGCCATAGGCAGTGCCAGAGGTCAGATAGCCGTACAACAGGGCCACCGTACCGGGCAAGGTGCCGATGGCCACACCGACCGCGCCCCACACATACTCGGTCACGTATTCGCGCCGCACTTCGCACAAGGCGTCCAGTTCTTCGTTCGACACCACATGGCGCAGCGGCTTGTCCAGCGTGTTACGCGGCGGATTTTTAAGCGGAGTCACCGTGGTGGGGGTGGCCTTGTCTTCAGACATAATGTGTCCTTTTCCCGAACTGTGGATATATCCTCTGCGCAGGACTTACGAAGGTCAACCGGGTAACCGCGGTTTTTGTTAACAGTGTATTATCCATGCTATAGTTTTCGGTATTTTCGTTTCATAGCGGGACATGACTGGGTTAACCGCCGATACGATAATAACCAGACAGGCGAGTAAAGGCCTCCGTCAAGGCTTCGGGCGCACAGGCCGCCCGCGACAAAGGCCAGTCTTCCAGCCCCACCCGACGCGCCGGCCCGGCCAGATCACCCAGCACAGCAGCCGCCTCTTCGCAGCGCCGACGCGCCTGAAGACGATAGAGCGGCAGGTCACTGGCCGCGGTAGAACGCCCTCCGCCGCCAAAGCGGCTCCAGTCCTGGGTCAGGCGATCAGCGGCATAGGCCGTGGAGTGGTCGCGTCGCCACTGATCCAGCGCCAGCAACTGAAGGCGGTTAAAATAGCCCTCGCGGATCAGGCCGCTGAGATCATCCGGCGGTGGCATCAGGCTCAGCCGCCCGTCGGCATGGCGGGTCAGCGGCCCCAGCGCCTGAACAGCGCGCAGGTCGGCGGCACTCAGCCGGTCCACGGCGCGCCTTCGCCCGTCCGCGGTCAGGCGCAGCTCGTAACCGCTCGCCACGGGTTTCAGGTGCGCCCCCGGCGCTTTCAGCCGCTCGCGCAGGGCTTCGGGCGTACCGCGCATCAGGCGGCCCTCCGACGCGGCAGGGCCAGACCGGAGGGCATGTCCAGCAGACAGGCCTCCAGCCGCTCGATCTGCTCGTCCCACAGGCGGTTGTCGCGCAAATCCTCGATGCGGCGGCAGGCGTGGCCGACCGTCGTGCGGTCACGGCCAAAAGCCGCGCCAATGCGATAGAGCGGCCATTGCCAGGCCACCGAGATCAGATACATGCACAACTGCCGGGCCCGCGATGTGCGCGCATCCTTGCGGTCCATGGCGCGGATATCACTGAGCGGCACGCCGGTCACCACCGACACTAGCCCCATCACATAGTCGGCCTGTGTCAGGTCCGCCTGCGCCTCGGCGGCGATTTCCGCCTCTGTCTGCACCCTCCGTTTCATACCGATCCCCTTTCACGAGACTCAAATGTTGCCAATTTGTTCTCATGTTAAGCGAGGTGGATATTGAGAGGATAGTTTTCCTATTTCAAGTGAAAATATGGGCAATTAAGCCTATTTTTCGCTCTTAAGTAGGGGGATAGATGGCCAAATGACGACAGCAAAACCCCCGCGCGCAGAGGCGATTCGTCCCCTGTGCCAAAACAAAAATCGCGATGACAAAAAAATCAGGCGGCGCGGATGCCGCTGGGGCCGGTCAGTTCCGGCTGTCCGATCAGGGCATCATGGCCCAGAATCATATCGACATTGACCCCGTCGGAGGCCAGCGGCAGACGCAGCCAGAACAGGCTCAACGATTTTGAACCGCGCCACGCCATCGAATGCAGACCGACACCGGGCTTGCGTGTACGCACCACGAAGGTGAGTTCTTCGGCCCAGTAGCGGGCTTCTTCGGGGCCATAGATGTCGGTGAACGACTTGCCCGTGATCTCCATACCATAGGCCGTGTAGAGGTCGGTGCCGGCCAGCCGCTGACGGAAGCGTTCGGGTTCATTGGCCGGATCGTCGGCCAGCACATCAATCAGAGAGATGGTCGGCAACAGCTTGCGCACACTGCACGGATCAATGTCGGCGCGCGACGGCAGGCGTCCGGGGCGGCGCAGGCTCTTCCAGTAACGGAAGACCTCTTCGTGCATGCGCAAAGCGCTCAGCATTTCCGCTGCCATGCCCGTCATAATCGCCTGAAACCTTGCCCCGTATACGAATCACTGATCTTCACCTTCTCTTAATCAGTGATTCCTTGGCAAGCAAAAAAGGGTTAACCAGAGATTTAAACCCGGTTAAGGCCGCCGCCTATCCACAGATGCGGGCTTAAGGATACGGCCTGCAGGATTTAGACTCCTTTTGTTCTCATCACGCTGTGCGGTTTTTGACAAAATGCCGCTCGTATCTGCTTATAGAGCCAATAAAGCGGCAAAATCTCAGATTCTGAGCCGTCTGGTACTTTGGCGAGTCTTGTGCCGCAGGTCGCGTGAAGCGATTCTATATTTATCACCAGCCTGATTTCGGGGCTTACCGCTTCAGGTCCTGCGCGAAGGCCAGCATGGCGGCACGTTGCGGTACGGACAGGGCGTCTATTTCCATCGACTCCCCTTGCGACAGGGCGCGGATCATCATCGGCGTCAGGGCCGAAGAGAGCGACCAGTTCCAGTAGCGCAACACCGTCTGGGCGCGATCCACAGCCAGGGTGTCATAGACGACCAGAACCCGCTCAAGGTCCGGATGCACCTCCCCGTCCTTTTGCCCCGGACGGCGCAGGGCCCGCCACAGGTTGCGCAGATCGGCCTTTTTCAGCCCCGTTGCCTTGCACAGAACGGCCAGCGCCTCACCGCCGCCATCCCGCAGGATCTTGGCCCCGGTCGAAGGCTTGATACCGGACAGATAAGAGATTTCCTCGGCCGTGTGGCGCGTCATGCCGCTGCGCGCGGCCTCGGCGATGGCGGCCTCCAGACTGGCGAACGGGCTTTTTTTCAGGGCCTCGCGGTTGCGCTGACGGCGTTCGATAAATTGCAGCGCCTTGCGCGCCAGCGGATCGCCCCACCCTTCTTTCGCCGCCATAGCGAATACGTCACCAGCGGAATCCTGCATGACTTCGCGGTTGACGGCAAACCGACTGAGGATGACGCGACGCACATCGGCATCGGCCCACCAGAACATCACATAGGCCGAGCTGGGGCGCAGTTCCAGCCGCCGGATCAGATGCGGCACCAGACGCGGCGCGTCCTGACTCAGCGACACCGCCGCCTCGATGGCGCCCTGCGACAGGGTGGAGGTGCGGTTCTTTAACAACTGCTCGACCGTGTCGATATCGCCGGTGTCGGTCAGGGCTTCGGCCACCACAGGCCCAATATTTTTACGCCCCGCCAGAAGACGGCAGTGGGTCGGCGTGCCGCGGCGAACGCAATAGAGCAGATCGGTTTCGGCCAGCGAGTCGCAATCCTCGATCAGGAAGCGGGCGATCTCCGGCTCATCGGTAATCAGCAGACGCACCAGGGTGTGCGGCACTTCGCTCAGCTTGCTGAGACGGCGCGCCACGCGCAGGCGCTCGCCCTTTTGTGCTTCACGCAGCATTTCGACCAGCAGGTCGGCGGTCACGGCGCGCTCAAAGGCATTGACCCGCGTTTCCGGCAGACAGACCACGTCAGCGAGCCGTTTCAGCAGGGTCTGACGTGCCGGAAAGACCTGTTCAGGGGCCTCATCGGCACGCGCACCCACCGCGATCAGGCCGTCATCAACGGACATTTCGTCTTCCGGGCTTAAGGCTTGCGAGTCAGGCGGCGTGCTCATGGGCGCACTATGCCTAGCGAGATATTAAAAGAGGTTAAAGCCGACCCCGAACGCCTCTTTAGTCGACCGCTCCCCTGTAATCAGAGGAGCGGCACGCTTTTTACAGTCCGTCGAAGAGAGCGGTCGAGAGGTAACGCTCGGCAAACGACGGGATGATGACCACGATGGTCTTGCCCGCATAGGCGTCCTGTGCCGCCAGACGGAAGGCGGCCTTGAGCGCCGCGCCCGACGAAATACCGACGGGCAGACCTTCGAGCTGCGCCGCCTGACGCGCGGTAGCGAAAGCGTCGTCGTTCGACACCTTTTCGACCTTGTCGATGACGCCCTTGTCCAGAATACCCGGCACAAAGCCCGCGCCGATCCCCTGAATCTTGTGCGGCCCCGGCTCACCGCCCGACAGGACCGGTGAGGCTTCGGGCTCAACCGCGACGACTTCGACCGAGGCCTTCTTTTCTTTCAGCACCTGACCGATGCCGGTGATCGAGCCGCCGGTGCCGACGCCGGAGATCAGCACATCGACCGCGCCGTCCGTATCGTTCCAGATTTCCTCGGACGTCGATATACGGTGGATTTGCGGGTTGGCGGCGTTTTCAAACTGCTGCGGCATGACCGCACCCGGCGTGGCGGCGACCAGTTCCTGCGCACGGTTGACGGCCCCACGCATCCCCTTTTCCGCCGGGGTCAGCTCAAGGCGGGCGCCCAGCAGCGCCAGCATCTTGCGGCGCTCCAGCGACATGGATTCCGGCATGACGAGGATCAGTTCATAGCCCTTTTGGGCGGCGACAAAGGCCAGAGCGATGCCGGTATTGCCTGAGGTCGGCTCGATGATAACGCCGCCGGGCTTCAGTTGCCCCGTCGCTTCCAGCGCTTCGATCATAGCCACGCCGATGCGGTCCTTGACCGAGGCCAGCGGGTTGAAGAATTCCAGCTTGGCCAGAACCGTCGCCTTGGCCCCGTATTCGGCCGACAGACGCGGCAGCTTGACCAGCGGCGTATCGCCGATGGTGTCGAGAATGGATTCAAACACCTTGCCGCGGCCTTTGCGGGCATAGCGCGGGGCCGTCGATTGCGGTTGCGTGTCGGGCATGGGAAACCTCCGTAACGGTTTTTAGAAATAAGGCGTGGCGTCCCGCATGGGCTGACCGGCGCAGTGAGCGGGCACGTAATCCAAAGTGTCCAGCCCTACAGAAGATGGGATCGCCTGACCAGTGGCGCGAGGTCGCACCGCCTTTCGTCATGCGAATTTTATAGATTATAGCCGCAAGGGTGTTTCCTGATAAGGCAAATCACCTCACACATGGCGCGATCAGAACTAAACTGCCTAAACCCCCGATCCCAACGCAGAGACTTTAAAGACCATGGATGACCTTTCGCTGACGACGCCTGAACAGGGTTCCGAAACCGAAACTCCGGCAAAGGTCGCGGCCCTGCCCAATCCGCACGAACTGGCGACGCAACTGGTGGCCAAGCTGTGCCACGACTTCATCTCGCCGACCGGGGCCATTATATCAGGCCTTGACCTTCTCAGCGACCCGTCGGCGCAGGACATGCGCGACGATGCGGTCAACCTGATCCAGACCTCGGCGACCAAGCTGGTCACGCTGGTCCATTTCGCTCGCGTGGCCTTCGGGGCTGCGACCTCGGCCGAAGCCTTTTCGGCCAAGGAACTGAACAAGACCCTGTCTGACGTCTTTTCGACCATGCGCGCCACGCTCGCTTTCGACGTGGCCGATGAGGTCGTGTTCGAAAAGCCGGCAGCCCGCGCCCTGATGAATCTGGGTTATATCGCTGGCAACGCCCTGCCGACCGGGGGCACGGCGACCCTTCGTCGCGAAGAGACGGACGAGGCCATTATTTTGACGGCGCAATCCAATGGCCCGCGCGCGCGCCTCAAACCCGAAGCGGTTGAAGGCCTGAACGGTCAGCCCCTGTCGGACGGCCTGAGCGGGCAATGGATACAGCCCTTCTGGCTGCACAGCGTCGTGCAGGAGGCCGGCGGCACGCTTGCGGTCACTCTGGAGCCCGATTCACTCGGCATTAAGATCGTTCTACCAAAAAAATAACAAAGTTCACGTTTCCAGCTCTTTCTGCAAACACTCCTTTAACCAAACCATCTGATGATGGGCGGTCAAAGGTCCGACCCACGCCCTCATTTCAGGGTCGGCCATAGTGTTCTGACGGGGTGTAAAGTGGACGATCTGATTGCGGAATTCCTGACCGAGACGGCCGAAAGCCTTGAGGTGGTCGATAGTGAACTGGTCAAGTTCGAGGCCAACCCGAACGAACGAAAGACGCTCGATAACATTTTCCGGCTAGTGCACACCATCAAGGGCACCTGCGGCTTCCTGGGGCTTGGCCGCCTCGAAGCCGTGGCCCACGCCGGTGAAACCCTGCTCGGTCGCTTCCGCGATGGCAAGCTGGAGGTCACGCCGACGGCGGTGACGCTGGTTCTGCACTCCATCGACCGCATCAAGCTGATCCTCAATGGTCTTGAGCAGACGGGCAATGAGCCCGACGGCGACGATGATGACCTGATTTCGCAACTGGAGGCCATGGCCGAAGGTCGCGAAGTGGCCATCGAGACCGTTCAGCCGGTTCAGGTCCCAGACCGTCCGATCAATGCCGATATCCCCGAAGTCGTGATCGCCGAAGTCAAGCCGGAGCTGGAACGCCCCTTACGTCCGGGCGAAGTGTCGCTCGACGAGCTGGAAGCCGCCTTCCTCGCCGCCGAAGCCCCCGACTGGATGAGCGATCCGGAGCCGGAGCCCGTGGCCGAAATCAAGGCCGAGGCCCCGAAGCCCGAAACCAAGCCCGAACCCAAGGTCGAAGCGCCCGTCGCTGTGGCCCCCAAGGCCGAACCGGTCGAGGCAGCGTCCGGTGCGCTGGCGGCGGCGCTCGGCGACGAAAACGGCGGCATCGCCACCACCCAGTCGATCCGCGTGTCGGTCGATGTGCTTGAAGGCCTGATGACGCTGGTGTCGGAAATGGTTCTGACCCGCAACCAGCTTCTGCAGATTTCGCGTAACCGCGAAGACTCGGCCTTCGCCACCCCGCTGCAACGCCTGTCCACCCTGACCGGCGAATTGCAGGACAGCGTGATGAAGACCCGTATGCAGCCCATAGGCGCGGCGTGGAAGAAGCTGCCCCGTCTGGTGCGCGACCTGTCGCACGAACTGGGCAAGAAGATCGACCTGATCATGGAAGGCGAAGGCACGGAACTGGACCGTCAGGTTCTGGAACTGATCCGCGACCCTCTGACCCACATGGTGCGCAACTCGGCCGACCACGGCCTGGAACCCACCGAAGAACGCATTGCGCTGGGCAAGCCCGCCAATGGTCAGGTGAAGCTGGCGGCCTTCCACGAAGGCGGCTATATCGTCATCCGCATTTCGGACAATGGGCGCGGCCTGAACACCGCCCGCATCCGCGAAAAGATCGTCGAAAAGGGTCTGGCGACCCGTGCCGAAGTCGAAGGCATGAGCGACCAGCAGATCCACCGCTACATCTTCGCGCCGGGCTTCTCGACGGCGGCCAAGGTCACCAACCTGTCCGGTCGCGGCGTCGGCATGGACGTGGTGCGCACCAATATCGAGCAGATCGGTGGTCAGATCGACCTCAACTCGATCGCCGGTCAGGGCACGACCTTCACCATCAAAATCCCGCTGACGCTGGCCATCGTTTCGGCCCTGATCGTCGGTGCCGGTGGTCAGAAGTTCGCCGTGCCGCAAACCTCGGTCATGGAACTGGTCCGCACCGGCGCCAATGCCGAGCACAAGATCGAAAAGATCAACGACGCCCTCGTCCTGCGTTTGCGCGACAAGCTGCTGCCGCTGGTCCAGCTTGGGCCGACGCTGCAACTGGAAGCCGCTACCGAAGAAAACCCCACCTTCGTCATGGTCATTCAGGTGGGTGAGCGCCGCTACGGTCTGGTCGTCAATGACGTTCTGGACACCGAAGAAATCGTCGTCAAGCCGCTGGCCTCCATCCTGCGCGACGTGGACATCTTCTCCGGGGCGACCATTCTGGGCGACGGCTCGGTGGTGCTGATCCTTGATCCGAACGCCCTGTCCGAGCGCGCCGGCAACATGCTGGAAGAAAAGGTCGAAGAGTCCACCGAAGACGCCGTCGCCGAAAGCGCACAGGGCCAGAAGGTGGCCATGCTTTTGTTCCGCGCCGGTGGCGGGGCCCCGAAGGCGGTCGAGCTGGAGCACATCACGCGCCTCGAACACATCGAAGCCGAAAAGATCGAGCGCATGGATGGCCGCGCCGCGCTGCAATACCGTGGCAAGCTCATGCCGATCCTCAACGTCGCCGATACCTACGGCTTCAAGGAGCAGGACATCCAGCCGCTGCTGGTCTTCACCGGCGAAGGCTATGCCATGGCTCTGGCCGTCGATGAGATCGTCGATGTGGTCGAAGACTTCCTCAATATCGAACTGTCGCCGGATCGTCCGGGCGTGCGCGGCACCGCCGTCATCACCGGTCGCGCCTGCGAAATCCTCGATGTTGATCACTACCTGCTGCGCGGTCTGGCCGAACACGCCCGCCGTCAGCCCGCCCAAGACCTTATCACCGAAGCTGCCTGAGGTTCATTATGAGTATCCGTGATTACGTGACCCTGCGTGTCGGTGGCCAGTTGTTTGGCGTCGATGCCGCCCGCGTCCATGATGTCTTCCATCCGCGCGGCCTGACGCCCGTACCGTTGTCGCGCACCGAAATCGCCGGCGTGCTGAACCTGCGCGGCCGTATCGTCACCGCCGTCTGCGCCCGTCGCCGCCTGGGCCTGTCGCCACGCCCGGCCGATGCGCCGGAACCGCTGGCCATCGGTCTCGAAGTGCATGGCGATTCCTACGGCCTCGTCATCGACTCGGTCGATGAGGTGCTGAAGCTGGATGACGAAAAGTTCCACGCCCCGCCGGGCAACCTGCCGCCGCGCTGGGCCGAAGTTATCGTCGGCGTTTATCAATTGGAAAAGGAACTTCTGATAGTTCTGGACCCGCACACCCTTCTGGACGCCGCCCACCTCAAGGCCGCCTAAGGTTTGGTGCGCGATTGACTCCGAAAAGCGGTGCCCACTTTTCGGATTGCGCTTACGGGCTCAGGAAAAAGCGATATGAAAACCTGCCTCGTCGTTGATGACAGCCGCGTTATCCGCAAGGTGGCGCGTCGCATTCTGGAAAACCTCCAGTTTGAAGTGGCCGAGGCCAATGACGGCCTCGAAGCCCTCAACTACTGCAAGTCGTCCATGCCCAACGCCATCCTGCTCGACTGGAACATGCCGGTCATGGACGGCATCACCTTCCTGCGTCAGTTGCGCAAGGAAGAGGGCGGTACCGACCCCGTCGTGGTCTTCTGCACCACGGAAAACGATCTGGCCCACATCACCGAAGCCCTGACCGAAGGCGCTTCGGAATACATCATGAAGCCCTTCGACGGTGAAATCCTCGAAGCCAAGTTCACCGAAGTCGGCCTTATCTAAGGTATCCCCAGCGTATGTCGCTTAACCCCAATCCCTCGGTATCGCTGCGCCCCCTGCGGGTGATGATCGTTGATGACTCGGCGGTCGTGCGCGGCCTTGTCACCCGCTGGATCGAAGCGGAAAGCGACATGGTGCTCGTCGGCTCCGCCACGGACGGCCAGAAGGGCATCGACAAACTCAAGGAGCTTCAGCCCGATGTGCTGATCCTTGATATCGAGATGCCGAACATGAACGGCCTCGAAGCCCTGCCCAAGATGCTGGCGGCCAAGCCGGGCCTGAAAATCCTGATGGCCTCGACCCTGACGACGCGCGGGGCCTCGGTCACCATCCGCGCCCTTGAACTGGGCGCCGCCGACTATGTGCCAAAGCCCGACTCCGCCCGTATCGGCGGGGCAGACGGCTTCAAAAGCGAGCTTCTGACCAAGGTGCGTGCCCTGTGTGGTCGTACGCGCGCCTGGCCCAATGCCGCGGCCGCCGGTGCCTCAACCACGGCCCCAAGCGCACCGGTTAACCTTAATACCCCCACCCCCGGTATCGTCGCGCCGATCCGCCGCATCGACCGTCCGACCGGCTCACCGGCACCGGCAACGCCGAACGGCCACGTGGCCGCCGCACCGCGCGTGCGAACCATGACCGGCCCGCGCCGCTGCGACATCCTGCTGGTCGGGGCCTCCACGGGCGGCCCCCCGGCCTTGCGCAACTTCCTCGCGGGTCTTGGTCCCGACTGGCGCATCCCGGTGCTGATCGTTCAGCACATGCCCTCGACCTTTACCACCATCCTCGCCGAACACCTCGACAAGGCCCTGCCGCAGAAGGTGGTCGAAGCGCAGGACGGTATGGGCCTCAAAGGCAGCCACATCTATATCGCGCCCGGCGATTTCCACATGACGCTGAAAGGCACGCCCGGTCAGCCATCGCTTCGACTCGATCAGTCAGCCCCCGTCAACTGGTGCCGCCCGGCGGTCGATCCTTTGTTTAAATCCGGCGCGGAACTCTATGGCAAGAACGTCGTCGCCGTTGTCCTGACCGGCATGGGCCACGATGGCCGCGACGGCGCGCGGGCTCTGGTCGATGTCAATGCCACCGTGATGGTACAGGACGAAAAGTCGTCGGTTGTCTGGGGGATGCCCGGTGCCGTCGCCGAAGCCGGTCTGGCCGAATTTATAAAACCCATCGACGGTCTGGCGCAGACGTGCCGGGCCATCGCCAAAGGTGAGAGAATAATATGACCCCGGAAGATACCGAACACCTTGCCGCCCTGTTGAAGCAACGCTCCGGCCTGATCCTCGGCTCGGACAAGACCTATCTGATCGAAAGCCGTCTGGCCCCCGTGGCGCGTCGCGAAGGCTATGCCAATGTCGCCGCCCTGCTGACGGCCCTGCGCACCAAGCGTGACGAGAAACTGATCTATACCGTCACCGACGCGATGACGACGAACGAGACCTTCTTCTTCCGCGACAAGACGCCGTTTGATCAGTTCAAATCCGACGTCCTGCCGGCGCTGGCCAAGAGCCGCAGCGGCGACATCAAGATCTGGTGCGCCGCCTGCTCGACCGGTCAGGAGCCCTACTCCCTGGCCATGATGATGGAAGAGTCGCGCGCCCAGTTCCCGCGCGTCAATCTCGACATCATGGCCACCGACATTTCCGAACGCTGCCTCGAAAAGGCGCAGGCCGGCCTCTATACGCAGTTTGAAGTGCAGCGCGGCCTGCCCATCCAGATGATGGTCAAGCATTTCGAGAAGATCGACGAAATGTGGCGCATCTCGCCCAAGATCCGTCAGGCCGTGCGCTACAAAAAGCTCAACCTGCTTGACGATCTGCGCTCCGTCGGTCGTCAGGACGTGATCTACTGCCGTAACGTGCTGATCTATTTCGATATAGAAACCAAGAAGCGCGTGCTGGAGCAGATGGCCACCCTGCTGGCCGATGACGGCTACCTCTTCCTCGGCGCGGCGGAAACCGTGCTGGGCATCACCGATGTCTTCAAGCCAATGGCGGGGATGCGCGGCCTCTATATCAAGAATCAGGCCGTGGGCGCCCAGCCGGTGCGCAAGTTCGGTAGCTGAGTTCAAACCCTTGACATGAAGAACCCCGCTGTGAAACCAGCGGGGTTTTTTGTTGCCTATATTGACGATCAGGCGGTCTTTTTGGTGGCGGGTTCCGGAACCGTCAACTGGCTCCACGCCTCCGGCTTGCCCTGCGCGCAATCGTTCAGCAGATAGTCGGCCAGCCCCGACAGATGCGTCAGCTCCGCGCTGTAGATGATCGATCGACCGCTGCGATAAGCCTTGAGCAGGCCCGCCCCCGTCAGAATGCTGAGGTGGGTCGAGGTGGTATTGGCAGGGGCCTTGATCGCGCGGGCAATCTCACCGGCGGGCATACCGGACGGACCTGCGCGCACGATGGTGCGAAAGGCTTCCAACCGGCCCGGATGGGCAAGGGCGAACAAGGCAACGACGGCATCATCCATTTCCATGCGAAAACCATACATGAAAGCGATGTGGGTAAAAACCCCCGACGCGGGAATTTGCAAACGAATTCGCCGGGTTTTTCAGCCATTGAACGTAAGGAACGCATAAAGAAAGGGCGGTTGCCGATGACAACCGCCCCAAGGTCAGGGAGAAACGTATAAAACAGGTATACCAAGGGTCATTGAAAATGACTCTTGGTATTCGGTTCGAGACTGTCTCATGTCGAGGGCACATATGAGACAGTCTCGAGTTTTCAACGGCCGGATGCGGTCAGCATCTTCGGCCGTTGGTATTAAGCGGCCAGACGGATATAGGCCTCGCCCATGCGCTCCAATCGATCCGGAGCGGCTTCACCGGCCAGAAAGGCCGGGCTCATCTGGCTCAGCGTTTCGATTCGCGAGCACAGAGCGCCAAACAGGTCGGCATAGGCGGTGGCGATCATGGCCGGGGAGCCCATCACATCTTCCGGATCGGGGAGGAACCAGTCGATCAGGCGCGGATTGCCCTTGAACTGCGGCAGGCGGCCCTGCGGCAGGTGGTGCGACAGGCGGAAAACAAAGTCGAGTTCCGGCGCATCCGCCGCCCCGAAGGCTTCGATCCCCTTGGGCACGAGGGTCTGAATATTGTAGTTGATGCGGTGCAACAGCGCGATGGCATAGGGGCTGATGGCCACGGCCGGCGTCACACCCGCCGAATAGGCCTCAAAGCGCCCGGCCCCCAGACGGTTGAGCAGGGCTTCGGCCAGAATGGAACGTGAGGAGTTACGCTCGGCCAGGAACAGAACATGGATCGGACGGTGAAACATCTAAGGCTCTCCCCGGCCCCACACCCCGGCGGCCGTCTGCAGGTGGGAGGAAAACGCCCTTCCCGAAACCACGTTATCAAAGCTTCATGAGTTTGCGGTTTACAGACACGGTTAAGAGAGTCCTGACAAAAAGAACCGGTAAACCTTATCGTGAGCTTATTTCGCAAGCCCCGGAAACGGGTTATGCTGTCGCCGACAAATGTGGAGGACCCTATGCGTCGCAGCCTGTCTATCGTCGCTCTTTCCGCGCTCGCCCTGACCCTGGCGGGCTGCGTGACCACCCCGACCGATAGCGGCATGGCCCCGCCGCCCCCGCCTCCCCCTCCGCCGCCGCCTGTGGTCGAAGCGCCAACGGGCGCGCTCTATACCTGTCAGGACGGGACGACCTTCCGCATCGCCTTCAGCGAAAAGGCGGCGACCGTGACGCTGAAAGACGGCACAAAACTGCACCTGCCGCAGCAGGTGGCGGCCTCTGGCATCTGGTATTCGTCGGGCAAGCACGATTTCCGCGGCAAAGGCCGCGACGCCACCTGGACCGTCGGCAAAAAGATGCCGACCCAGTGCGTAACGGATTAACTGGCCAGAGCTTAGCGGACTGACGCCCCCGGCGGCGGAAACGTAATGGAAAACTTAAGCGGTTCGCTGAACGGCATAAACAGTGTCGCGATCAGCAGAACTGCGCCTATCAAAACGGCGGCCCATAGAACAGACTTGCGCGTCATAAGCCCCCAACTCCTGCTTTCACCAGTCCCCGGTCATTCATATAACAAAAAACGCCTGCCGTGAGAGGACGGCAGGCGTTTTTTCGTAGTCTTAGAACCGTGAGGCTCAGGCGGCGACGATGCCGCCCTGCTCTTGCGGGTCGCGCAGCACATAGCCACGGCCCCAGACGGTTTCGATATAGGAGTTGCCGTCGTTCGCCACGGCCAGCTTCTTGCGCAGCTTGCAGATGAAGACGTCGATGATCTTCAGTTCCGGCTCGTCCATACCGCCATAGAGGTGGTTGAGGAACATTTCCTTGGTCAGCGTCGTGCCTTTGCGCAGGGACAGAAGCTCCAGCATCTCGTATTCCTTGCCGGTCAGGTGCACGCGGTTGCCCGCGACCTCGACCGTCTTGGCGTCGAGATTGACGATGATGTCGCCGGTCTTGATAACCGACTGGGCGTGGCCCTTGGAGCGACGCACCACCGCATGAATGCGGGCGATCAGCTCATCCTTGTGGAAGGGCTTGGTCATATAGTCGTCGGCACCGCCGCCGAGCGTCTTGACCTTGGTTTCGATTTCGGAGGTGCCCGACAGGATCATGACCGGGGTATTGACCTTGCCGACGCGCAGTTGACGCAGCACTTCGAGGCCGGACATGTCAGGCAGCGACAGGTCGAGCAGGATCAGGTCGTAATCGTAGATCTTACCCAGATCCACGCCTTCTTCGCCCAGGTCCGTCGTATAGACATTGAACCCTTCGGATTTCAGCATCAGCTCAATGCTTTGAGCAGTCGCGCTGTCGTCTTCAATCAGCAGTACGCGCATGTAGCCCCTCCCGGCTATGGCAAACACAAAGGTGAAGGCGCGAACGCCCCCGATGGTGAGAATTGGAGGCTAGCCCGCAAATCCCTTAAGATTAGTTAAGCCTAACAAAATCTCAAAAAGGGGTACGCTGATTTGCGAATCGCTGACAAGAGTCGCGAGTCAAGAGGGGGGCTTTTCCCCAGGTCTTTTTTCATTCTTTTTTAAGAAAGAGTCTTTTTTCGCACACGGTCAGGGCGAAATGCGGCAAGGCGCGGATTTATATTTTTGATTTTCAAGATGTTTTTGTACGCCTGAATGCGCGGCGACCTTTACCGGCAAAGAAAACGGAGGCCTCCGCAAGAAGCCTCCGCTGTATCCGCAAAGTTTTTAAATGTCGGCTCATACCAAGAGTCATTGAAAATGACTCTTGGTATTCCATTCGAGACTGTCTCATGTCGCTGATACATATGAGACAGTCTCGTGTCTTCAACGGCCGGATGCGATCAGCATCTTCGGCCGTTGGTATCAGAAGGCCTTGGTCAGGGTGATCAGGGCCGACTGGGTCTTGTGATCGTCCTTGCCGAAGCTTCCCGCATAGCGCGCCGTGACGCCAAAACCCATCACCTCGGTCGTCAGGCCGACCCCGGCGATGACACCTTCCGTGGGACGTTTGTCCATCTCTCGGTTGAACGGCAGGGCGGTGTTGTTGATCAACTGACCTTTCAGCGGGTCCGTCTCACCACTCAGCACGTCTTCATAGCCCAGCGAACCCGTCAGGCGCGTCTTGTCGCTCAGGCGCGCCTGCGCCCGCAGTTCCAGCGCCCCGGACAGCGCCGACACCTTGCGCCCGTCAAAGCTGACGGCCCCGACGGTGTAGTTTTCGTCAAAGCCGCGCATATGGCCGCTGACCCACGACAGGCGCGCCACCGGCGTCAGGGACAGCGTGCCTATGTCATGCCGCCAGCCGGTTTCGACCTGCGCTGAGGCCGACCACCCCTGCACCTTTTCCTGCTGGATGGTGACGGCGGCCAGCGTCGTCTGACGGCGATAGTCCTCAAACTCCTCATAACCCATGCCCAGACCGAAGGTGACAAAGTGCGGGCCCTTATCCCATTTGGCCCCGGCATCGAAGCTGATCACCGTCGGCTTGGCGCTCAAAAGATAGCCCGTGGCGTCACCTTTCAGCAGGGTGACGCCCGCGCCAAAGGTAGTGGCTTCGCCGTGCCCGAACACCGTGCCGAAGCGCAGCCCCGTCAGGTCGTAATCATAGGCCTTGGTTTTCAAACCCACCGCCGTCGCACCGGGGGCCGATTGCAGGTTCACCGTGCGGTCCGATTGCGCCTGATCGCCGATCACTTCGACGAAGACGCCCTTTTGACCTTCATAGAGACGCTGATTGAAGCCCAGCATGGCGTTACGCCGTGCCGCATAGGACACATCGGCAAACAGGCTCACCCCCTCGGACAGGGTCGGCGTATAGAGGTATTGCGTCGCCACAGCCGCCACCAGCTTATGCCCGGCGGCGGTCGGGTGCACCCCGTCCCAGAACAGGTAATTATTCTGCACCGAAGCCCCGCTGGTGACGCAGGCCGTGGTCGCCACGCAGCTTGAGGTCACATCGCTCAGCCCAAAGGCCGACGGATTGGCGATAATCAGCTTGAACGCCGTATTGATGTCCACCTGCACAATATTGGTGGTGGGACGGTTGGCGGCGACGGTCTTCACCGCCGTGTTCAGCGCTGAATTGAAGGACGAACTGGAGAACCCGGCCAGATCCTGCGCCGCGGTGCCTTTGAACTGCGGCGTATTGTTGAGGTCCGGCAGGTTCAGCACCAGCACCGTGCCCGCACCGGCCCCGGCGATCGTATTGACCTGAGACGCGATATCGCCAGCCGCCGAAGTGGCAATGCTGCCCATCACGCCCGTCGCCGTCGAGGGGTTGGTCGCCGCGACCGGCAGGCCCTGAAACAGGTTATTGGCCCCCGCCCACATCGTCACTACGTCGCGCGCCCCAAAGGTGCCGCCGCGCGCCTGATAGGCCTGAAGCTGCACCGCGGTGCCCGGCGGGTTGGCCTGCGTATCGGTGCGCGCCCCGCCAAAGGCGAAGTTGACATTGCCGGTCAGCGCGCCCGTGGTCGTATAGCCGTTCATCGTGCCGACCAGATATTCGACCCACACCTTATCATTGGTGAAGCGGCGATTATACGGCGCCGGCGGCTGTGTCCCGCCCGTTACGGCATAGAGATTGCCAGAATCGCTCAGCGAGTCACCAAAGCTAATGACGCGATCATAGGTCTGGGCCGAGGCCGCCCCCGCCGACAAGGCAAGGAGGGAGGTCAGCGCGATAAGGCTGGTGCGTTTCATGTGAGGGTCCGCCCTGTACGGAGTTTATGTTATGCACAGGAGGGAATGCCCGTTTGGCGGGAATGACAAGTGTGACCCACCGTCAATTTATGACGTTTTGGCGACAATCGTCACAAAATTAACACACTGAATTTTTTGTATAATTTCGCACATGCGAAAAATTATCGCTTAAGCGAAACGGCGTGATACAGGGTCTGTGGTCGTGCGTCCGGGGTTTGCGTCGCCATCTCCAGACCCGTTAGCTCAAGCCCGTCAACGTGCCGCGCCCACAGGCCCCAGGCGGGCGTTACCCCAAACATGGACGGCTCCGGATAGGCGCTCGGCAGATCATCAACAAAAGGCGCAACCACCGTCGGGCTCAAACCGCCGCGATAGGTCAGGGCGACGTTTTGCAGCGTCACATTCTGAATGGGACTTTCGGGCAGGCCCATGATCAGGGCGCAATAGTCGGGCAGGATGTCGGTGGCCGTCAGGTTGCGGATGGTCACGTTACGGATGCCGCCGACCCTAGTGCCTTCCGGCCCGCGCAAGCGCGCGCCCACACGCAGGAAGATCGGCGCCGTGGTGATCTCAGACAGGCTGAGGTCTTCGCACACCACGTCCTCGATGATACCCCCATCAACCGTCTCCAACGCCAGCCCGCGCGAGCGCTCAAAGCGGCAGTTGCGGATGCGGATGCGGCGGAAATCGCCATTGGATTCGGTGCCGATCTTGATGCGCCCGGTAACGCGGTCCTGATCCGGGGCGCGGTCCTGCGTGCGGCCATAGGTGCCGTCGAGCATAGTCCCCAGATCATAACCCGACACGGTGCAGTCTTCGATGGTGACGTCCTCACAGGCCCGCGCCGCGCCCAAGGCAAAGCTCGATTTCAGCACAATGGCGTCATCATTGGGCGTGTTGACGCGGCAACGACGGATGGTCACGCGACGGCAGGCGTCGATATCCAGCCCATCGCGGTTGGTATCAAGGCTTAAGCCCTCGATCTCCATATCCTCGACTCCGGTAGCCAGCAGGGCAAAGTGCCCGCCGTTCTTTATGGTGAAGTCTTTCAGCGTCACCTGCCGGCAGTTTTTCAGCGCAATGGCCTTGTTGCCCAGCCCCTGCATGGCCGACACTTCGGGGGCCAGTTCGGCCATGACCTCGGCCGACAGGCCGCGCATGGACAGGGGAAATTCGCCGGCCTGCTTTTGCCACTGAGAGCCCGGCCCTTCTCGGGTCAGGCCTTCACCGTCGATCGTGCCTTCGCCGGTGATGGCGATGCCCTCCGCCCCTTCGGCCGAGATCAGGCTGTTGCGCCAGTGCGAATGGCCAAAATCCTGATAGAGGTCAAAAGGGTTGTCTTCGGGCAGATCGTATCGCCCGCCGTGTCGCGCCGGATCAGCCGCGATCAGTACCGCGCCCTTATCCAGATGCAGGGTCACACCCGATTTGAGATGGAGCGAAAAACTGAGATACCGCCCGGCCGGAAACCGCACCACACCGCCATCTACCGCCGCCGCCTCAATCGCCGTCTGAATGGCAGAGGTATCCAGCGCCTCCCCCGTGCCCGTGGCACCGAACGCCCGCACATCCCACGTCATCAATCCAGCCTGCTGTCTATGTCTTCGTTATGGTGAAAGATTTGCACGATCAGGACACCGTAATCCGTCTGTGCATAAAAGACTGTGTGCGAGCCGTGCTCATGGCGTCGATACTGACGAAAAGACCGCCCCATCTGCGGGTTCTGCGCCAGGAGATCGAACACGGTGTGCAGGCCATAAAAGTAGTCATCGGCCTGTGCCTCTCCGAAATTAAGCAGAGAATAGGCATAGATTTCAGCCAGCTTGCGCTCTGCGGCCGCCGATAATCTATAGACGGCCATCGGCCTTCAGCTTTTGTTTGACCGCCTGCATGATGTCCGGCAACGATTTGTCACTCAGGCCACTTTGTTCGGCCTCTTCCAGAAGTTTGGTGAGACGCAGTTCCTGAGACAAGCGCTCCTGATCACGCCGCACCAGATCGCGGATATATTCGCTCTCATTATGATAGTCGCCACTGCTCACCCGCGATTTAATAAAACCGCGCATGGTTTCCGAAAGGGACACGCTCATCGACGACATCATGACCTCCGTTTGCTGAGACCAATAGATAATATTAGATCACAAATTCTGCAATCCACAGGCTTTCAAAAACGCATAGGTGGCGTCGTAAAAGCCTGGCGGACGGGTCGGATCATCGGCATCGCCCTTTGGTACGAAAATGACCATACCTTGCCGCGCACGGGTGAGAATAACGCGATAGGCGTTCTTCAGATAAAGCTGCGCAAACGCATCGTTCACATGGCGCCATTTGGTCCCGGCGAATTTGTGGTGCTGCCAGCCGTCGTCTGAGTAACGATAATCGGCATCCCAGCAAACACCCACCCAATCCAGTTCCAGCCCCTGCACGTCGAACTCGGTTGCCACGTCCTCCAGATACCAGGACGAGCGCACATCCTCGCGATCATTCAAAAACCAGTTGGCTGGCTCGATACTGGCCTTCACGTGCAGGCCTTCGGGCTTAAGACGGTAGGCGCCTGAGGAGGCCACCAGACCATAGCGTTCTGTGCCGCGGGCTTTGCAGCGTAACCAGCGGCGCGCGGCATTCAGATCACGGGTGATGACAATGGGATAGGCCGTCAGTTGTGCAAAGGCGGTACGGGCGGCCTCGGCTTCACCGTTCAACAGATGCGCAACAAAGCCGGATAAAGTTTCCGCGCGGAAAGAGCGCATCGACACGCCCAAGTGCAGGTCATCGCTCAGCGTCACCTGATCCTGCTGGATAAAGTGGCGCGCATCGTGGTTCAGATCATAGTCCGGCTGCACAATCTGCGCCGAGGCATAGACCCGCCAGTGTGGGAAGCGCGCCCGGATGGCCGCCATCCATTCGGACAAGCCGGCCTCGCCCGTATTGATCTCCTGCCCGCCGCCGATCAGGCACACCACCGTGCACCAGTCGGGATGACGGTCCATCACGCTGAGCAGAAATTCCGGCTCGGACATGTCGAAATCGGCCATGCCGCGTTTGGCCTGCATGAATTTTGAGGCCTGAGCGCGGGTCCAGGCCCGCTGCGCCTCATCAAACACCACCACGTGTTCGCTGGGGATGGTCGCACTGCCCGCATAGTCGTCGCGGAAATGGTGAATGTTCTGGATAAAGGCGCGGACATCGCGTTCGACATGCTTTTTGGAACGCCCGGTGCGCGCACTCTGATCGCGCGCCAGCGCCTCACGCAACACATCGACCAAAGGCCCGTTCCCTGACAGAAAGGTCGCGTGTTCGTCGGCATGAGATTCGCTGCGCTGAGTGGCGATATTAAGTCCTGCCAGGGTCTTACCCGCTCCGGGCACGCCGGTGACGAAGCAGACCGTTTTGCGCTGGTGCGACTTGGCGTCCTCAATCACCGCGGCAATAAAATCCTGCGTGCGGCTGAGGTTGATGGCGTCGACATCTGAGCGCGCGATATCCCTGACATCGTGCCGGGCATAAAGCGCCCGCGCCGCTTCGATAATGGTCGGTGTCGGGCGATAACCACTGGAGGCCCATTGGGCCACATCCAGTTGCCGGTGACGGTGCTGCGCCGCCGAGTGTCGGAGAATGTCACCAAGGTCGATGACATTGGACAGCAGCGGTTTAGAGACCTGATCAAGCGCCAGTTCCGGCTGCGACATTGGCGACGTCTTGGCCCGCGTCGCCACCAGAATGGGTACGATCGACAGATGATGACTGCCCGCATGAAAGTTTTTCAGATCAAGCGCATAGTCTTCGACCTGCTCGATGGCGTGGCGGTCAAAGCCTTCGCTGCCGACCTTGAATTCGATGATGAAAATGCAGTCGCCAATGACCACCACCGCATCGGCGCGTTTGCCCATGCGCGGGATGGTGAACTCGAAATAGAGGGTGAAGACGTCAATCGCCGTCAGCGCATTGCGCAGGATGCGTATCTGCTGAAGCCACGCGCCCTTCTGTTCCAGATCGAGCGCAAAGGTATTGGCGCGCGCCAGTTCACCGAGAATCTGATCATCAGAGTTGCTGAAGAATTTCTCCCGGTCGGCGGTATAATAGGCGTGCATCTGTTTCCCCCTCTAAATAATTTATAAGTCCACACTCCCACTTGCAATAAGCTTGTATTTTGTTTCTATAATACACAAACGAGTTGGCAAATTGGGGGAAACAATGCCTTTGCCACAAGGGATACGCCCGTCACCTGGCCAAGTATTAATGTGCGAATTTGGTCCTAACCCAGACCAAATTATAGCACCTGGCATAATGAAGGGGCCATTGGCCGTAAAACCGGAAATCTATAAACAGCGTCAGGTTATTGTGATAAATTCCACTACAGAACTGACCACAGTTGTTCCGCTATCTACCGTTGCGCCAAAAACGCCTACAAAAATTCATCACAAGATTGCAGCCGGCACATACCCTTTCCTCGACCCAAGGGATGATAATTGGGTAAAGGGTGACCTTATCACAACGGTAAGCAATCAACGCTTGGATCGCCCCTATGTCGCTGGGCGTAGAGAGACTGTAAAGATTTCTCCTGAAGATCTAAAAGAAGTTAGAAAAGTGGTTCTCCACGCACTTGCAATGAGCACATTGGTGTCAAATTTATAACATATCGCCCCTCGCCGAGTGACGCTATTGGGTGCTTGCACCAAAGCTTGATGAGGCCGTGACTTTCACTTTTAAATTGACAAATCCTGACAAAGTCGCTAAATGTCGCATGTCAACGGTAGCCATTCCGTAAGTTAGATCGTCCACCCCTTGCAAGCCTGCTTGCAAGGGGTAAGTTTTTTTGGCGTTACGTTGGCTCAGTAAGGTCTAAACGTTAACCTTTCTTAAGGCCCCGTTCACCATACTTACGGCCATGCAGGACCTTCTCCATACCGCTCGCAATATCGACCCGATGCAGGTCTATGGCCGTGTGGCCGTGGTCAATGGTTTGCTGATCGAAGCCAAGGGCGGCATGTCGTTCATGGAGGTGGGCTCGCGCTGTGAGATCATGCGCCGCCACGATGCCCCCCTGCCTGTCGAAGTGGTCGGTTTCCGCGAAGACCGCGCCCTGATGATGCCTTTTGGCCCGGTCGAAGGCGTCGCCCCCGGTGCCGAAATCCGCATTTCGAACGAAGGGGCCAAGGTCTATCCTTCGACGGCCTGGCTGGGGCGGATTATTGACGCCTTCGGTGAGCCCATCGACGGGCTGGGGCCATTGCCCAAGGGCGGCATCGGTTACCCGCTGAAGGCCGCGCCGCCGCCCGCCCATTCGCGCGCCCGTGTGGGGGAGCGCCTCGACCTCGGCGTGCGGGCGATGAACGTCTTTACCACCTGCTGCCGCGGTCAGCGCCTGGGGGTGTTTGCCGGTTCCGGCGTCGGCAAGTCGGTGCTTTTGTCCATGCTGGCGCGCGAAGCGGCCTGTGACGCGGTGGTGGTCGGGCTGATCGGGGAACGCGGCCGCGAAGTGCGCGAATTCGTCGAAGAAACGCTTGGCGAGGCCGGCATTGCGCGCGCCATAGTCGTCGTCGCCACCTCGGACGAACCCGCCCTGAAACGGCGGCAGGCGGCCTATATGACGCTGGCCCTGTCGGAGTTTCTGCGCGATCAGGGGCTTGAGGTCCTGTGCCTGATGGACTCGGTGACGCGCTTTGCCATGGCCCAGCGTGAGATCGGTCTGGCCACGGGTGAACCGCCAACGACCAAGGGCTACACCCCCACCTGTTTTGCTGAGTTGCCCAAGCTACTTGAGCGCGCCGGTCCCGGTCCGATGCTGCCCGACGGTACGCAAACCGGCCCGATCACCGGGCTGTTCACCGTGCTGGTCGATGGCGATGACCACAATGAGCCGATTGCCGACGCTGTGCGCGGTATTCTGGACGGCCACATCGTGATGAGCCGTTCGATTGCCGAACGCGGCCGCTTCCCGGCCATCGACGTGCTGAAAAGCATCAGCCGCACCATGCCAGGCTGTCAGACCCTCCCCGAACGGGAGGTGGTGCGCAATGCCCGCGCCGTCATGTCAGCCTATACCAATATGGAAGAACTGATCCGCATCGGGGCCTATCGCACGGGGGCCGATCCGCTGGTCGATCGGGCGATTCAGCTCAACCCCAGCATCGAACAATTTCTGTCGCAAAGCCCCGATGAGGCCACAAGTCTTGACGACTCCTTTACCCTTTTGGGCCAGATTCTCAGCTCTCAATAAGGGAGTAGCGTGATGGCCTCGTGGGTAAAGTCTCTGATCCGTATTTCGACTTTCGAGGTGGAGACGTTACAGAAACGTCTGGCCGAGGTCGCCACCCGCCGCACCCACGTCGAAATGAAGATTTCGACACTCGATGCCGAACTGGCGCTTGAAATCGCCCGCGCCGCGCAGGAACCCGCCTTCAATTTCGACCTGACCGCCTATAAAAAGGGCTGGGCCCAGCGCCGCGAACAGTGCGTCTCGGAACTGGAGCTGATCGCGCACGAAGAGGCCGGTATTCGCGATTCGCTGAATGGGGCCTTTGAAGAACTGAAGAAGTTTGAGCACGTCGCCGAAACGACCCGTCTGTCGAAGGTAGCGGCTGAACTGAAGCGCGAAAGTGCGGCTATGGACGAAGCCGCCCTGCGTCTGCGCTTCGCCGGCTAAAACTATCGCGGGGGGACAGGTGACGACAAAACCCCAAGATTTCCCCCGCCGCACGGCTCTGGCCGCATTGGGGGCCGGTATGGGCGCCGCCCTGCTCAGCGCCTGCGGGCGCGGCGAAGCGGCCACCGGTGCCATCGCGCCTCTAAAATCGCACGCGCCTTTTCCGCTCGGCGTCTGCGCCATGACCGCGCAGATGGGCGACCCGCAATGGGCCGCCATGATCGCCACCCATTTCGACCGCCTCACGCCGGAATGGGAAATGAAGATGGAATATATCCTCCAGCCCGACGGCAGCCTGCGCTTCGACGCGCCCGACCGCATCGTGCAGCAGGCCCGCAACTATGGTCAGTCCGTTCTGGGGCACACCCTGATCTGGTACGCGCAGGACGGCGACTCTTTCCAGAGGCTGAAAGGCAACCGCCCGGCGTTCGAAGTCGCCTATCGCGCCTATATCCGCGACGTGATGACCCACTACAAAGGCCATGTCGATGGCTGGGACGTGGTCAATGAACCCATTCTCGACGACGGGTCGGACCTGCGCGACTGCCTGTGGCGCGAGGTTTTGGGCGACGCCTATATCGACATGGCCTATCAGGCCGCGCATGAGGCCGACCCGGCCTGCCCGCTGATCCTCAACGACTACAACCTCGAATACTACCCGGCCAAGCGCAAACGCTTCCTCTCTCTGGTCGAGGGGATGCTGAAGCGCGGCGTGCCTCTGCATGTGCTGGGTACGCAGACCCATATCGCCGCTGATCTCCCCAGAGGCGCGATCCGTGAGACCCTGCGTGATCTGGCGGCGACGGGGCTGAAAATCCATCTGTCGGAACTCGACATCAGCCTGAAAGAGGCCGCGAAAAACGCGCTCGATTTCAAAGATTACCGCGATGCCCAACGTGCCCTTTATGAAGAGGCCGCCGAAGCCTATGCGGCCCTGCCTTCGGCGCAGCAGTTCGGCCTGACCATCTGGGGCCTGCGCGACAAGGACTCGTGGTATAACCGCAAGGACAGGGGGCTGATCGCCGACGAGCCGCTGTTGTTCGATGATGCGGGGCAGCTCAAACCCGTCGGTCAGGCCTTCGTCAAGGCGTTGTAACTCAGTCCGCCTTCTTGGCGACGAAGAACGGGTTTTCCAGCACATCGCCTTCGACCGTTTCGGCGGCCGGGGCCTCGACCGGAGCGGTGAATACCGGATTGGCGGCGGGTTCGGCCACCACCGGCTTCGCGCCTTCGGTCACCGCGCGCAGGGCCCGCAGATCATCGGCAATGCGGAAAATGGCGACGTAAAATTCACAGAAGGACCGCCACAGCAGCAGCGCTGCCACGAGGAACAGCAGCCCACCGATCAGGAACGGCACGGCCAGAAAAATCCCCCACGGCATTTCTTCGCGCATGGCAATACCGACGGTGCCGCCCACCACGGCAAACAGCCCCAGCGCCACCAGCGCCAGACCGGCCCAGTAGATGATATGGATGACCGGCTTGGTCAGCAGGCGGTCAAAGGTCATCAGATCGACGACAATGTCTTTCGGCTTCGTGCTGCCGAAGGCTTTTTTGATCACGCCCATATTGGTTCCTTTGAAACGCTGGTGCGTTTTTTGGTTCTAAAACCGGAAAACGGCCTCTTCTGTCAAGTGATAGCGGAGAATCGCTAACGGCATAAGAGCCAAACTATTCCGCTTTCAAGCCACCCCAATTGCCAGAACTCAGGTCAGGCTGAGACTCCGCGAACTCAGGGGCGAAGCCGTCCTGCCACGGGAAAAACCCGCTATGATCAGGCCATACCATTTGCCAAAGTGCAAAATTCTCATGTCCGTAAAACCAACGGGCAGATAGGGGGTATTCAGAATAAAAGCGCTTATCAACCGGAAGGAAAACAACATCGAGATTTCGCAAAATTTCGGGAACCCTGATGCCGGGTTCAAAGGTTTTTCCGTTCTTCATAAGGCTGTAGATATCGCCAAGAAAATCATGCCCATGCTTGATAGAGAACATGATGATTTCAGGCTGCGAAACAGTGGCTTCAAACCCAATAGAATAGGTGAAATCCGGACCTTCCTGGTCCGCTAACACACTTGTCGCGAACCAGCCATATTCCCGCACGCAACGAACGATCTTACGCTCGTAATCGCTGAAATCCTTATCGTCCCTATCGAGTGCATTCGTCATACTACACCTGTCCCACCGTCCGCAGGCGGACCTTCGGATGGATTTCGTTCTGGCTCATGACGGTGGTATTGCCGCGGAAGCGCTCGACGATCGAGCGCACATAGGGGCGGATTCCGGGGCTGGTCAGCAGCACCGCCACCTCGCCCGACATCGACACCTGCTCGAACGTATCGCGCACCGCGCGGATAAATTCCTGAAGCTGCGACGGGGCCATCGACAACTGCCGCTCCTCCCCCACCCCGATCAGCGATCCGGCAAAGGCGTTTTCCCAGTCGTTCGACAGGGTAACAATGGGCAGGGCCCCATCTTCGGCGCGGTTTTGCCAGCACAGTTGCCGCCCCAGACGCGAACGCACATGCTCGACCATCTGGGTCACCGACTTGGTGTGCGGGGCCACTTCGCCCAGCGCTTCGAGGATGGCGGGCAGGTCGCGGATCGAAACGCGCTCTTTCAACAACGCCTGCAACACCCGTTGCAGCGTCGCCACCGTCACCACCGACGGGATCAGGTCGTCGATCAGCTTCTTCTGGCCCTCCGGCGCGTCTTTCAGCAGCTTCGCCACCTCCGAATAGGACAGAAGCTCCGACATATTGTCCTTGAGGATTTCGGTCAGGTGCGTGGTCAGGACGGTGGCCGGATCGACAATCGTATAGCCCATAAAGGTCGCTTCTTCGCGCAGGGCATTGTCGATCCAGGTAGCGGGAATCCCGAAGGCCGGCTCCTTCATATGCTCTCCCGGCAGTTCGACCTGACGCCCGGACGGGTCCATCACCATCAGTTGCCCCAGACGCACCTCACCGGCCCCGGCCTCCATCTCCTTGAGGCGGATGGCATAGCCCTGTGTCGGCAGGCGCATATTGTCCATCAGGCGCACAAACGGCATGACGAAGCCGTATTCCTGCGCCAGAGTGCGGCGCAGCGCCTTGATCTGATCGGTCAGCTTGCGCCCGTCATTGTCATTGATCAGGCCCAGAAGCCCCAGCCCCAGCTCGACCTTCACATCGTCGATCGCGAGCGTTTCAGCCATGGTTTCTTCGGTCGGGGCAGCAGGGGCGGCCTCAAGTGCGGCGGCCGCCGCGGCGGGGTCTTCCTTGGGCTTGCGCCCCAGCTTCCACGCCAGAAAGCCCGCCCCGATGGCAATGGCGGCAAAGGGAATGATCGGCATACCGGGGACAAGGCCCAGCACGCCCGCCGTGGCCGACACCATGCCGAGCACGACCGGGTTCATGGCCAACTGCGTCACCAGCGCCTTGTCGGCCGAGCCATCGACGCCCGACTTCGACACCAGAAAGCCCGCGCCCATCGAGATGATCAGGGCCGGGATCTGAGTCACCAGACCGTCGCCGACGGTGAGCTGGATATAGGTCGAAGCCGCTTCACCCGCTGGCATACCGTGCGACAGAATGCCGATCAGGATACCACCGACAATATTGATGCCGGTGATGATCAGACCGGCAATCGCGTCGCCGCGCACGAACTTCGAGGCACCGTCCATGGCGCCGAAGAAGTTCGATTCCATCTCGACTTCCTTGCGCTTGCGCTTGGCCTCTTCCATGTCGATGATGCCCGCCGACAGGTCGGCATCAATGGCCATCTGCTTGCCCGGCATCGAGTCGAGGGTGAAGCGCGCCGACACTTCGGCGATGCGGCCCGACCCCTTGGTGATGACCACGAAGTTGATCAGGATGAAGATCGCAAAGACGATCAGCCCGATGATGAAGTTGCCCTGCATGATCAACTGGCCAAAGGCCTGAATGGTCGCACCGGCGGCGGCGTGACCTTCGTGGCCGTGGCTGAGGATCAGGCGCGTCGAAGCGACGTTCAGCGCCAGTCGGAACAGGGTGGTGATCAGCAGTACCGTCGGGAAGGCGGAAAATTCCAGCGGCTTCTTGATCAGGATGGCCGTCATCAGGATCAGCACCGAGGTGGCAATCGAGATGGACAGCAAAAGATCGAGGAGGATGGCCGGGATGGGGATGATCAGGAAGACGATGATCATCATGATGCCGACGGCCATCACGACTTCACCGCGCTTCAACCAGCCCGCGACCTCAGACAGCTTGAAGGGCTGAACCCCTGTATTGGCTGTTGCCGCGTCCGCCACTCACTGTCCCCGAAACAAAAGCCTGTACCTTCGCGCAGAAGATAAACTCCTGGCATTAGGCAAAAATTACCTATGCCGTGGTGAAGAAAGAGTTAAGGCCGATTAGTGAGTAGGCTTTTAAAGAGCCTCCGGCGGGCAGGGGCACGGCCCCTGCACCCGGATCAGGCAGGAGTGGCCACTTCTTACCCTATCGACCTGAGATAGGGCCACAAGGTGAAACCGCCGATCAGAACCGCGGCAAAGGCACACAGAAGAACCGCCCCTGCGGCTATATCCTTCGCGCGTTTTACGCTCTCGGAATAGCCGGGCGACACCACATCGCAGACATGTTCGACCGCGGTATTAAAGGTCTCCGCCACCCAGACCATAGCCATGGCTACAATCAGCCAGCGCCAGTCGGCTGGTGTTACCCTTAGCCACAATCCAACACCCACAACCCCTACGGAGGCCACGGCATGAAGCCAGGCATTATGCTGGGTACGCAGCATGAAACCTATACCGGCAAAGGCGTACACAAAGCTTTTGATACGTCCGGACAGGCTGAAGACCGACATTTACGCCGCCGAAGCGCCCGATTGCGGGGCCGGGATGCTTAAGCCCTGAGCCGCGTATTCGTTCAGCTTGTTGCGCAGGGTGCGGATCGAGATGCCGAGGATATTGGCCGCGTGGGTACGGTTGCCGAGGCAGTGGCTCAGCGTATCGAGGATCAGCTTCTGCTCGACCTCCGCCACGGTAGAGCCAACGAAAGAGCGCGCGGCGCTTTCGGCTGCCTGAGCGGCGCGGTTGATGTAGTCCATGCCGATCGGGGCCACCGGATTGAGCGGCTGACCGTCCGGCAGACGGATGGCCTCCGCGTCGATTTCCGCCCCCGCCGACAGCAGCACCGCACGGTGCATGGCGTTTTCCAGCTCACGCACATTGCCGGGCCAGCCGTGCGCCTGAAGCCGGCGCTTGGCCTCCAGACCGATGGGCTTGAGCGGGATGCCATTGGCTTCGGAATATTTCTTCACGAAGAATTCCGACAGCACCACGATATCGGCCGGGCGTTCGCGCAGCGGCGGGATGGCCAGATTGATGACATTGAGGCGATAGAGCAGGTCTTCGCGGAAGGTGCCCTCCTTGACCGCCTGCGCCAGATTGCGGTTCGAGGTCGCCAGCACGCGGATATTGACCGGCACGGGCTTGGCCCCGCCGACGCGGTCGATGACGCGCTCTTGCAGGGCGCGCAGCAGCTTGGCCTGAAGGCGGGCGTCCATTTCCGAGATTTCGTCGAGCAGCAGGGTGCCACCATCGGCCTCTTCAAACTTGCCGATGCGGCGCGCCATGGCGCCAGTGAAAGCCCCTTTTTCGTGGCCGAACAGTTCGGACTCCAGCAGGTTGTCCGGAATGGCGGCGCAGTTGACCGAGATAAACGGCTTTTGCGCGCGCTTCGATTTTTCATGGACGTAGCGCGCCATGACCTCCTTACCGACGCCGCTTTCGCCGGTAATCATGATCGAGGCGTCCGACGCCGACACCTGATCGGCCAGCTTGATCACCGCCTGCATGGCCGGATCGTGCGAGATCATCGGGCGCGAATCGTCGGCGACGGCGGCCAGCACGGCGGCGATCAGCTCGGCATCGGGCGGCAGGGGGATGAATTCCTTGGCCCCGGCGGTAATGGCCTGCGCCGCCTTGCGCGGGTCGGGATTGACGCCGCACGCGACGACCTGAACGTGGATGCGTTCGCGCTCATTGGCTTCGATCAGCGCGCCGATATCCAGCTCGTAATCGACCATGAGGAGGTCCGCGCCCTGCCCCTTACGCAGGGCGTCCGTGGCCTGGGTCACGGTTTCGACGTGTGCCACCTTGGCCCCGGCATCCATAGCCATCTTCACGGCGGCGGAGAGTTGCCCGCTCAGGCGTCCAACAACCAGCAGTCTCATATCCCTACTCCTTACCCGGCCGAATCTTCAGACTTGATGATTTCCGTCATGGTCACGCCCAGACGTTCATCCACCACCACCACTTCGCCACGCGCGACCAGGCGGTTGTTCACGTAAATATCAATGGCTTCACCGACCTTGCGGTCCAGCTCCAGCACGCTGCCCTGCCCCAGCTTGAGAAGCTGCGACACCGACATATAGGCCTTGCCCAGAACGGCGGAGATGTTGACCGGCACATCGAAGACGGGCGCAAGATCGGCCGCCGCCTTGGTGCCTTCGTCGTCGCCGCCGGGCACCATGGCCTGACCTTCGCCGAACTCTTCCAGTTGGAAATTCTCAGACATGGCTATGATGCCTCTCGGGTTGCCGGCGTATGGGCCGGGTGTTGACTGTGGGCCATTTCGGCCAGCAAGACTTCCTTGAGCGCGGCGCGCAGCGCTTCGGTGATGCGGTCCGGATCATAGGCGGCGCGCCCTTCGGGCCACTGAATCTCAAACGCCCCGACGTGGCGACCACCGGCTTCGCGGAACTGAATCGCCCCCTGAAAACCGGTCAGGGCGGCGGCTTCGCGCGCGGCCTTTTGCAGATTGGCGTCCGGCGATGAGGCCGTGATGGTCAGGCGCGGCGCGCCGGAAATTTCTTCGCTCAGCGCCTCCAGCGCCGCCTTGACCGGCGCTTCGGGGAACAGCTCCAGCGCCTGAGCGGCGATCTTTTGCGCGCAGACCAGCGCCAACTCCACGCATTCGGCCTTGTGGCTCATCAGCACGGCATTAAGCGCCTCCAGCCCGTGCCCGGCGGCTTCGGCCAGAGCCTGCACGGCCTGCGCCTGCGCCGCCTGAGCCCGCGCCATGGCCGACAGCTCGCCCTGAGTATAGGCCTGCTGACGAATGGCCTCGACCTCGTCGGGGGTGAAGAATTTCTTCTCCTTCGGCGTGCTGGCCAGCACATGCCCGCCGTCGCCATAGACGGTGCCGAAGTCGAATTTTTTGTATCGGGGCGGGGTGTGGGTCATGCGAAGGCCCCCTGTGAGTCGCTGGGGCGCGCCTGCGCCCTGTCGGCGCTGATGGATTGCGGCGCGCATCCAGATCCAAAAACCGGTGTCCACTTTTTGGGATGCGCTTTAATAAATAAGCTCATCATCGCCTCCCTGACCGGCCAGCATGATTTCGCCCTTGGCCGCGAGGTCCTTGGCGACCTGCACCATGGCCATCTGAGCGGAATCGACGTCTTTCAGGCGCACCGGTCCCATCGAGTTCATGTCGTCGCGCATGATCTTGGCGGCGCGTTCGGACATGTTGGAGAAGAAGAGGTTGCGTAAACTGTCCGACGCCCCCTTGAGCGCCAGCCCCAGTTGATCCTTTTCCACCGCCCGCAGCAGCGTCTGCACGCCGCCGGGATCGAGCTTCGACAGGTCTTCGAACACGAACATCAAAGCACGGATACGTTCCGCCGACTCGCGGTTACGTTCTTCCAGCGCGGCGACGAAGCGGCTTTCGGTCTGACGGTCGAAATTGTTGAAGATTTCGGCCATCAGTTCGTGCGAGTCGCGCTTGGAGGTGCGCGCCAGGTTCGACATGAACTCAACGCGCAGGGTCTGTTCAATCTTGTCGAGGATTTCGCGCTGCACCGGCTCCATGCGCAGCATCCGTTGCACGCATTCCAGCGCAAAGTCTTCGGGCAGGGCCGACAGGACGCGCGCCGCGTGGTCGGACTTGATCTTGGACAGGACGACGGCGACCGTCTGCGGGTATTCATTCTTCAGATAGTTGGCGAGCACCGCTTCATTGACGTTGCCCAGCTTGTCCCACATGGTGCGACCGGCCGGACCGCGGATTTCCTCCATCAGGGCATCGACCTTGTCAGCCGGCAGGAAGGATTGCAGCAGGCGCTGGGTCTGTTCGTAAGACCCCATGATGGTGCCGGAATTCGACAGGCCTGCGACGAATTCGACCAGCAGTTCCTCGACCACGTTCGAAGACACCGTGCCGAGCGACGACATGGCCTGAGAGATTTCCTTGATCTCTTCCTCGTCGAGCTGACGCCACAACTCGGTATGCTCTTCGCCGAGCGCCAGCATGACCACGGCGGCCTTTTCCACGCCGTTCAGTCGTTTGGGGTCGTCTATGATGTTCTTCGCCATAGGTTACGCCTTAACTGTCGTGCAGCCACGACCGCAGAATCGAGATCGATTCCTCCGGGTGCCGCTCCACGAATTCCGATACGCGCTTGACCGATGAGGCCTTCACCTGGCCCTCGATCTTGGCGATGTCGATGCGGCTATCGACCGGCGAAAGTGCCAGTCCAGTGCCCGGCGCGCCCTGATAATCCAGCGCCCCGGCGGGCACGGCGACCGGCACCCCATCGGCCCCCATCACCATCTGAACCGGGCCACCGGCACCGGCCAGCGCCGGCACACCGCCCGGCCCAGCCACCGCGCCGTTATTGACGAATTTCAGCAGCGGACGGGCGACGAAGAACAGCACCAGCAGCGCCACCACCAACAGGATCAGCCACTGAATAGCCGTCACGATATCGTCCTTGGTGAAATCAAACATGCCGGCCGAAGCCGCGGTGCCGCCCAGACCCGCCGCGTCGCGCGCAAAGCGGATATTGGTGACCTTAAGCTCATCCTTGCGGCCATTGGGGTTGGTCGCGGTCTGATCCGTATAGCCGATGGCGGCACGCACCAGTTCCTCGATCTGTTGCATGTCCTGCGCCGAGCGCGGGGCATAGGTCGGGGGCGACTTGCCATCGGCGGCCGGAGTCCAGGTGCCATCGACCACCACCGCCACGGCCAGCTTCTTGATGGCGCCCGGCGCGATGATTTCGGTCGTCTTGGTGTTGGAGATTTCGTAGTTGGTCAGTTCGCCGGTCGTCTCGCTCTGATTACCCGTCGCGCCCTGTCCGGGGGCCGGCGCGCCGCCGGGGATATTGGCCTGCGCCGTCACCGTGCCGTTATTGGCGTTGTCGGTAGACGAATCAGTCGAAGTGTCCGTGCGGGTTGAGCGCACCACCTGACCGTCAGGGTCATACTGCGTTTGTTCGCGCGTCAGCGAGTTGAGGTCGAGGTCGGCCGTCACCGTCACGCGCGCCGCGCCGGGGCCGACCACGCCTTCGACAATATCCTTCACCCGCTTGCGCAGGGTTTCCTCGATCTCGGTCTTGCGCTCGGCCCCTCCGGCCCCCAGCAGGTTGTCATCTTCGCCACCGGCCGCCAGCAGACGATTCTTGTCATCGACCAGCGTCACCGCATTGGCCTTGAGGTTCGGCACCGCACCGGCGACCAGATTGCGGATGGCGCGCACCTGATCACCGCTCAGTTCGGTATTGCTCAGCCCTACCACGACCGAGGCCGTGGGGGCTGCCGCCTCTTCCTGAAACAGTTCGCGCTTGGGCATGACGAGGTGCACGCGCGCCGAATTGATGCCCTTCAACGAGGCGATGGTGCGCGCCAGTTCGCCCTCGAGGGCGCGCTGGTTGTTGAGGTTCTGCACAAACTCGGTCTGGCCCAGCGCCGGGGCCTTGTCGAACAGCTCATAGCCGACGGAACCGGCGGTCGGCAGCCCCTTGGACGCCAGCATCAGGCGGGTTTCCCCCACCGTGTCGCGGTCCACCATCAGGGTCGAACCGTCGCCCTTGGCCTGATACTTGATCCCCGCCTGATCGAGCGCAGCGGTGATTTCAGAGGCTTCTTTGAGATCCAGATTGGAATAGAGCAGCGCTTGCGGCTTGCCCGTCATGTTCAGCGCAATCGCCGCCAGCACGGCAGCCACACCGATAGACACGCCGATAATGACGGCCAGACGGCTAAGCCCAAACTGTTTAAGGAAATCCACGACCCCGATACCCTGCCATCAGACACAACTACGGACCCGTTTGCGGGTCACTAGGCAGTAATTTCCCAGTGAAGCGTAAACGAGCCGTTAAGGGATCGGGTAAACGGATAAATTCTTAACAACGACCGGCCTAAAGCCAGAGCGGAATGACTTCAAATGGAAACATTCCGCTCAAGCCGCGATTGAGGCGGCGGCCAAGGTGGCGGAGCCCGCACCCGGCGAGGGGCTAAACAAAAATCTGGATCATTATGTTTCTAACAGAAATCATGATGATCCAGGTCGTGAGGCAGGAAGACCCGGCTTTCACCGGGTCCCTGTATCCTTAACGGTACTGCTGGATGCGCGTGGTGCGCAAGCCCGCCATACCGTGGCTGTCGATCGCCTTTTGCCAGCCGAGGAATTCCTCGGAGGTAATGCCATAGCGTTCGCAGGCCTCTTCGAAGGTCAGCAAGCCCCCGCGCACAGCGGCCACGACTTCGGCCTTGCGCCGAATAACCCAACGCTCCGTTCCCGGCGGCGGCAGGTCGTTCAGGGTTAATTTGGCACCGGTTGGTCCAATCACGTATTTTTCGCCTTTGCTATCGCGGCGTTGTTCTTGCAGCATGATTCTTCACGCCTTTCTTACCATCACCATGGATAGCAAGATAACGCATGGAATCTAATATCCGCTTAATTGCCTTAGTAAATATATTACTAATAACGGCAGATCAGGATATTAACACTCCATTCACCATGCTTTACCGCTCATTATTACAAGTTAATCAAACTCAATACTTAACGCTTGATGTTCAGCAACTCTTGCATCATCTCATCGGCCGTGGTGATCGTTCTGGAATTTGCCGAATAAGCGCGTTGCGTGACGATCAGGTTGGTAAATTCTTCGGACAGATCGACGTCTGAGGCCTCAAGCGTCCCCACCCCCAGCAGCCCGGCCCCGGAAACGCCCGGCACCTTCAGCGTCAGGGGACCGGAGTCATTGGAGACGGTGTAGGCGTTACCGGACACCGGCGTCAGGCCGTCGGCATTGACGAAGGTCGCCAGAGCCAGTTGCGCGATGTCGCGCGTCGATCCGTTCTTGAAGATCGCCGTAACCAGCCCCTCCTTCGAGATCTGCACCTTGTCGAGACCAGAAAACGGCGTGCCATTGGCATCAACGCGATTGGTGCTGGCAGAGTTGAGCTGCGTCAGCCCCCCCTGCTCGCCATTGAATTCGACCTTGACTGTTTGAGCGGCGACGCCGATGGCGCTGTTCCAGTTGAAGCTGAGGTTCAGAGCGGTGGAGCCCGTGGAGGTGCCCGTCGAATCCAGAATATCGCTCAGCTTACCCGACGAATTATAAACCAGACGCCCGCGTGAAACGATCCCGTTGGTGGACGCGGCGGTCGCCGGTGTCACGGTCGAGTCCTTTACATCCGGCGACCACACTTCATAGGCCCAGGTATTGGCGGCGATGGGCGGTGTCGCCGTCGGGTCCGCGGCCAGCTTGATCATCGAAACGGTCAGCTTGCGCTCGCCGCCCTGACTGTCCGACACCGGAATGGTGATTTCATAGTCCGGACGGGTGGAGGTGGTCGTATTCGGGGCAGAGGCGTCGTAGGCCGCCATCGGCAGGGTGGTCGGGCTGGCCGCGTATTCATCGGCACGATCCGAAACCGCCTGATTGGCATTCAGATTGCCGACAATTTCGGCAAAGGTGGTCGGTTCGATCTGTGCCGCAATGTTTTCGACATTGATCGTGCGCAACTGGCTGAGGTCCGCCGCCGACAGGGTGGGGCTGCCGCCCGCCGCGATGGGCCAGCCCTGAAGATAGAGGTTAGAGGCGTTGCGCAGATAGCCATCTTCATCGGCAAAGAAGGAGCCGTCGCGGGTAAAGAGGCGGGCGTCTTCGTCGCTCGGAACGGACGACTGTGTGGTGATGAAGAAGCCCTGACCGTCGATCCCGAGATCGAGCTGGCTCGACGCCTTTTGCAGGGTGCCGAGCGTCGAAATCATGTGACGGGTCGTTGAGGTCACCCCGCCGGCATTATAGCCCGTGGGCGTTGAGGACGCCGTGACGATCGACTGAAAATCCGTGCGCACGCGCTTATAGGCGGTGGTGTTGGAATTGGCGATATTGTTGGAAATCGCCGACAGGGCATTGGAATTGGAGGCCAGACCGGCAACGCCGGCCTGCATGGAGGCGCTCAGACTCATAGTTCAGTCTCCAGACAAAAACGCAGGGAAAGGGAGAGGACGGGATCAGGCATCGGCGGTTTCACGCACGCCGGTGACGTAGGACATGGGGATCAGCGAGTAGCCCATACGCAGGACGATCTCGCCATTGATCAGTTCGGTGGCATCGACACGCTGCTGAACGGAAACGGCATTGGAAATGGCCGTGCCATTGGCCCCGGTGGCGGTGACCTTGAGCGTGTAATTGCCCTCCTTCACCGTGGCGCCGGTCGAATCCTTGCCGTCCCAGGTGAAGCTGTTGTCACCCTTTTTGAGTTGGTCAGAGGTGCCTTTCCAGACGGTTTTGCCATCGGCATCGAGCACCTCGACAGCCACCTGTGACGCTGAGTTGGCCAGGTCGTAATGCCAGGTGAGCGGCTGGTCCTTGAAGGTCTGGGTGTCGATATCGGCCACGGCGGTCTTGCCGATCATATTGACCGAATTGGCCATATTGCCCGCCCCGAGGCCCACCAGCGACTTCAGATACTCGTTGGCTTTCAGTTGCTGTTCGACGCTGGTGTACTGGACAAGCTGGTTGGTCCATTGCGTGGAATCCATCGGCGACAGCGGGTCTTGATTCTTGATCTGCGCCGTCAGCAGGCCCAGAAACGTCTCATAGGTGGTGGCCAGCCCACCGGTTGTTGAGGGGGTAGAGGATGTCCCGCTGGTATTCGTGCCGGACGTATTGGATACAGACGTGACCATGACAGTTCCTTACACGAGCAAACTGAGCGAAAGGGTGCGCGCCGGGCCGTAGCCATCGGCAGACAGGCGGGCATAAGAGGTGGGATCGGCAGATGCGGCCAGAAGCTGCGCGTCGATGAGGCTATGGGCATCGGCGACCGTGGTATCGGCCTCCGGCACCGGTAATTCGTAGTCGGACGATTGCGAGGCCGTGTACTGACGACCGCGCCCCTGATCGCCGGAGGTAAAGCTCAGCGAGGCGTCATCCATCTGAAAGCCTGCCTGCTCCAGTTGGCGGCGCAGATCGTCCTGACGGCCTTTGAACTCGCTCTCGGCCACCGGGCTGTCGAAGCGCAGATGCGCCGTCAGCTTGCCGTCGTGGGCGATTTCCAGCTTCACCTCGACCTTACCCATATCGGTGGGGCGCAGCTCCATATCGAAGCTGGTCGATTTGCTGCCCAGTCGCCGCGTGATCTGGGCGCTGAGGGCGGCGATGTTTTCGGCGGCGTGGGCCGACTGGCTATAGGTGCGGACAGTGTCCTGCGGCGTCGGCGCGGGCGGCGTGAAACGCACCCCACTGTCGTTTTGCGGCAGGGTCTGGGCCTGAATCTGAGTGAGCGCCGGATTGGCGGCCTGTGAGGGCGGCTGGGCCTGCGCCGTCGTCGCCGGTGGGGCGCTGGTCTCTGAGGCGCCCTTCAGCGCGCCGGACAGGGTTTGCAGCGTGTCGGACAAAGACCGGGCCTCGGCCTTCGTCGCCGACGTCACAGAGGTTTCAGGGGCCTTATCCTTATCCGCCGTCGGCATCAGCTCATCGGACGCCGTGTCTTCGGTCCCCTCATCCTTTGTCTGGGGTGTGGTCTCTCCGGTCAGGGTCGGCAGGGGCAGCGCGCCCTTGACGAGGTGGGAGGCTGACGCCGAGGCCGCAGTAGCGAGCGTAGGCGCGTCCTGAAACGCAGGCGCGGTCAGACTCCCTTCGCCCAGTGCCTGAGGCACGGCGGTCGCGACCAGCGCCTCGGCGACCACGGTTTCCGCAGAGGCGGGCTGAGGCGCTTGCTGCCCCAGCAGCACGGCCAGCAGGTCGGGGCTCAGCTCCCCCGTCCCTTTTGCCGGTTCCGCCGTATCGTCAGCGGTTTCCGAAGACACGGTTTGCGGCAGCGGCCCGCCTTCGTCGGGTTGCACCGCCGCCAAAGCCTGCGTGAACAGGGTCGCCAGCGTCGCCTCCGCCTCGGCAGAAGGCGCAGCCGTGCCACCCGTCGCCACCATGGGGGCGCTCGGCAGAGGGGTCGCATTCGAAGGCAGCAGGTCTGCGGACAAAAGGAGAATCTTCGCTGAGGGCCGTCGCCTCCGTTCAGGGGCTGCGGCTGAGATCAGGCGAACGCCTTTTGCGTCCGGACATCGTCATCCGTTGATCGCAAAGGTCGTGCCAGAGCTTAAATAATTGCTTTTATTGACTTTAATAAATGGCGCCCGGCGTATTTTGCCGGGGCGATGCCCCCGCAGCCGGAACAAACTTGCCGAGGGACGCGCACTCTCTGCCGCCTGCCAGAACCGCCAGATCAGAGTGGCATCCTATTTGAAACCTTACTTTTAGTTTACGCATTGCGCCGCGCGCGGAAAAAAGCAAGTCAATGAAAAGTATGAATAAATTTTTCACCCTGGTCCGAAAAGGACGGCAAATTCTGCCGCTCGTCGGGCAAGGCTTGCCTAAACCGCCTCAGCGGGAGGCCTGATCATGTCGCTCAACTCGATCCTCAATATCGGTGCCTCCGGCCTGATGACGGCGCAAAGCCAGTTGCGCGTCGTTTCGGACAATATCTCGAACGTCAATACACCGGGCTATATCCGCAAGGTGGGCACCCAGCAGGCCAGCGTCATCGGCGCTCAGGGGGCGGGTGTCATGGCCGGTCAGGTCACGCTGGCCGCCGACAAATATCTGCAACAGGCGGCCGTGCGGGCCAATTCTTCCGCTTCGCAGGCCGAGGTTTTCCACGATCTGTTCGACCAGATTCAGTCGCAGTTTGGCGACCTGACCGACAAGAATGGCCTGTTCAATCTCGGCGACAAGGCCCTGTCGGCGGCCGGTACCGCGGCAGAAACGCCAGCGTCCAGCGCGGCGCGTCAGGAAGTGCTGTCGGCGCTTGAGAGCTTTTTCGACGAGAGCCAGCGTATCTCCGGAGAAATCCAGAACGCCCGCGCCAATGCCGACAGCCGCGTCGCCACGACGATCAAGGCGATCAATGACCTGATCAAGAACATTTCGGACCTCAACCCGACCATTTCGCAGGCCAATGTCAACGGCAGCGACGCTTCGGGGGCGCAGACCAAACAGACGGGCTATATCGACGAACTGTCGAAGCTGATCGATGTCGAGGTCAGCACCAACAGCAATGGCGGCGTGACGGTCCGCACCACCTCAGGCATGGTGCTGGCGGGCGATCAGCGGGCGGCCCTGTCCTATCAACCGACCAACCCCGTCACCGCCGCGACGAACTTCAACCCGATCATCGTCACCGGTCCGAACGGCGAAAAGCGCGATTTCTCCGAGCATATCAAGTCCGGCGAACTGCGCGGGCTTCTGGACGTGCGCGACAAAGAGTCCAGCGCCGTCAGCGCGCAACTGTCCGAATATATGTCGGTCTATGCCGATCAGCTCAACGCCGCGCACAACGCCGCCTCCGCTGTGCCCGCCCCGAACTCACTGACCGGAAAGGCGATGAACCAGACGCTGGCCGAAGCGCTCAACGGCTTTGCCAATGCCGCCGGTACAGGCAGCGGCACGACCAATCTGACCGTGCTCGACAACACCAACAAGATTGCCAGCAAGGTCGCCCTGACCTTCAGCCGCGACGCCTCCGGCAACAGTCAGGTGTCGATCAATGGCGGGACGGCGGTGCTGACCTCCGACCCGACCCTGCTGTCGCAAATCAATACGGCCCTGAATGGCACCGCAACCCTCAGCTTCGCCGACGGCAAGCTGAGCTTCGCCGCTACCAACAGCACTTATGGCGTGGCCATCGGCGACGACCCAACCAGCCCGGCCCTCAAAAACGGCAAGGGCTTCTCGCACTTTTTCGGCCTGAACGATCTGGTGCGCAGCGACGTGCCCTTAGACTACGCCACCGGTCTGACGGCCAGCTCTGCCCACGGTTTCGACAGCGGCAGCGTGACGTTCAACGTGATGAACAGCTCGGGGTCGCGCGTGCAAACCGTGGACATCGCCTTCCCGGCGGGTGGCACTATGGCGGATCTCGTCAATACGCTGAACGACACCTCCAGCGGGCTGGGCCGTTATGGCACCTTCTCGCTCAGCACCTCGGGCGAACTGACCTTCCGCGGCTTTGGCAATCCGGCCAACAGCCTTGGGATAGCCGAAGACTCCACGACGCGCCTCGGCACAGGCGCCTCGTTCAGCCAGATGTTCGGGCTGGGCGGGCTGGCGGCTGAACGCACGGACAGCCTAGCGCTCGACCCGACCATCGCCAACAATCTCGACCGCCTGTCGATGGCGACGCTGAACCTTTCGGCGGCTTCGGGAACACCGGCGCTGGTGGCCGGGGACGGCAGCGGGGCTCAGCGTCTGGCGGCCATCGCTACCAAGAGCGTCACCTTCAAAGCGGCCGGGACCAATGCGGGCGGCAGTTCGACCCTCACCCGCTATGCCGCCGACCTCGCCGGACAGGTGGGGGCCACCGCCGCGACGGCCAAGTCGCGCATGGACGGGGCCAACGCCCTCGCCGCCGAAGCCACCTCACGTCGCAGCGCCGCCGAAGGCGTCAACCTCGATGAAGAACTGATCAACCTGACCACCTATCAGCAGGCCTATTCGGCCTCCTCGCGCCTCATTCAGGCGGCGAAGGAGATGTACGATGTCCTGTTCAACATGTTCTGAGGTAAATACTGATGCGTATCTCTACCGGTCAGATATGGGGCAACGCCCTGTCGAACCTCATGCAGGCGCAAATCCGCAAGGACGAGGCCAATAATCAGCTATCCACGCAAAAGGTGGCGACCGATTTCGCCGGCTATGGCCGCGGGGCGGAAATCATCGCCGCCTATCAGTCATCGCTGGAACGCATCACCGGCTACAGCCAGGTGGCGCAAAGCGTGTCTGACCGCCTCGACAGCCAGAATGTCGCGCTGGAACGCGCCAGCGACGGCATTGCCACCGGTAAGGATGGCCTCATGGACGCCATCGCCAGCAAGTCGTTGGATGGGCTGACCACGGTGCTGCAATCGAGCTATATGGCCTTTGCCGACGGTCTGAACTACAAACATCAGGGCACCTACCTGTTCGGTGGCGGCAATGAGGACGAAGCCCCGCTGGCCGCCACTTCGCTGAGTGATCTGGCCGCGACCGCCTCGGCCGATACGTTCAAAAACGGCAGCGTGAAAAAAGCCTCAAAGATCGATGCCACCACCACCCTGCAAACCGGTATGCTGGCCAGCGAAATTGGCGCCGAAGGCGTTACCCTCTTTCGCGAAATGAAGGCCTTTATCGATGCCAATGCCCCCATGCAGGGCACGATGACCGATGCGCAGCAGGCCACGCTTCAGGGCTTCGCGACACGCATGAATGCCGCCTATACCAAGATGGTGGACCATACGGCGCTCAACGGTACGTTCCAGAATCGCGTCGAAAATACCCTGAAGTCGCTGGAAGGTCAGGAAAGCAGCCTGAGCAATCTCATCTCGAATAAAACCGATATCAACATGGCCGAAGCCTATACCAAGCTGGAACAGGCGGACCTGACGGTGCAGGCGGCGTCGCAGGTGGTGGCCAATCTCAAGTCGGTGTCCCTGCTCGACCTGCTGAGATAGGCGCGCTCACCGCTTTGTGAATTTATCCACAAGGCCGCAGGGTCTATTATAAGGACGTGGTCAGCCACATCCAAAGACCCCGCGCGGGGCCATCTGAATGTTGTGCCGTTTACGCCTGGGTCTGAAGGCCTTGAGATGAAAACCCGGGACGCCCTCCCGCCGGATCGTCGCCCCAAAGCCTTCGCACCCGCGCCTGAGCCGCCCATTCGGGATGAAAGCAAAAAGGCCCCGTCTTCCGGCGGGGCCTTCTGTTTTGAGCGGAATGATTTCTGATGGAATCATTCCGCTCAAATAGTTGCACCGCCCCCTACTCTTTTGGCGGCAAAAGCCTTATTTAGCGAGCCATGACCGCCTCTATACCCGCCTGCCCTGTGCCCGTTTTTGATACCGCCGATCTGGGCGAAGCGATTGCGCGCGTGCGCCACAGCGTCGGCCTGCCGCAAGGCGCGCGCGTCGTCGCGGCCATGTCAGGCGGTGTGGATTCGTCGGTCGCCGCCGCCCTTTTGCACGCCGCCGGCTATGAGGTGATTGGCGTCACGCTTCAGCTTTACGACCACGGACAGGCGCTGAAAAAGACCGGCGCCTGCTGTGCCGGGCAGGACATCCACGACGCCCGCATCGCCGCCGAAAAGATCGGTATTGCCCACTACGTGCTGGACTATGAGAGCCGCTTCAAGGACTCAGTGATCGAGGAGTTTGCCGACTCCTATCTGCGCGGCGAAACCCCGGTGCCATGCATCCGCTGCAACCAGACGGTCAAGTTCCGCGACCTGCTGGACGTCGCCCGCGATCTGGGGGCTGAGGCCATGGCCACCGGCCACTATGTCGAACGCCGCGACACAGGCAACCGCGCCGAACTTCGCCGCGCCGTCGATCGCAACCGCGACCAGTCCTATTTCCTGTTCGCCACCACGCGCGAGCAGCTCGATTTCCTGCGCTTTCCGCTGGCCGATATCCCCAAGCCGCAGGTGCGCGACATTGCCCGTCAGATGGGGCTTAACGTCGCCGCCAAGCCGGATTCGCAGGACATCTGCTTTGTGCCGGAAGGCAAGTACACCACCCTGATCGACCGGCTGCGCCCGCAGGGCCGCGAAGCCGGCGATATCGTGCACCTCGACGGGCGCGTTCTGGGGCGGCATCAGGGCATTACCGGCTATACGATTGGTCAGCGGCGCGGGCTCAATATCGCCGTGGGCGAGCCCTTGTTTGTCATCAAGCTCGATGCCGGGACGCGCCGGGTTATCGTCGGCCCGCGTGAAGCGCTGAACACGGCTGCCCTCGTCATGAAGGAAACCAACTGGCTGGGTGATCACGAGACGCTGGAAACCGCCGCCGCCGCCCACCTGCCGGTGCTGGCGCGCGTGCGTTCGACCCGCCCGCCGGTCCCGGCGCGGCTCAACCTGCATGAGGGTCAGGTCGAGGTGGTGTTTGACGCTTCGGAAGAAGGCGTCGCCCCCGGTCAGGCCTGCGTCCTCTATGATCCGGCGGACGAGGACCGCGTGCTGGGCGGCGGTTTTATCGAGCGCACCCGCGCGGTAGACTTAGCGCCCTAGATCATTATGTTTTTTTGATGAAAACATAATGATCTAGACCTTGTTTAGTCCCTCGCCGGGCGGTGGCTTCGCCACCTTGGCCGCCGCCTCAATGGCGGCTTGAGCGGACTGATTCCTGTAGAAATCATTCCGCTCTAATCGACAGCCATACCTTTACGGGCATAGAGTTCCGACAGGGTCATACCCCGGCCGTCTTCGCGCGCCTTCAGCACGCTGTGTTCGCCGATCATCTCACCGCAGGCCTCGCATTTGGGCTGGGTGATAAAGAGGCCCTTGCAGTCGTCGTGAACCAGTTCAAAGAAGGGACCGTCGTCGTCATCATAGACGTGCTGACGCCCCCAGCCATAGAGCGCGACCAGAACGCCCTTGAGACTGCGCCCCTTTTCGGTCAGCACATATTCGTGGCGCAGCGGGCGTTCGGAATACACCACGGCCTGCATCAGGCCCAGCGCCACCAGACGCTTCAACCGCGCCGCCAGCACATTGCGCGCCACGCCCAGGCTCTTTTGCCATTGCTCAAAGCGGCTATGCCCCAGAAAGGCATTGCGCACGATGAGCAGGGTCCACGGTTCTCCGACAATGTCTATGGCCGCCGCAATGGCGCACCTTTCGCCGGAATAGTCAGCCGATCGTCCCATAATTTGTGTCTTTTCTTCTGTGCGACATCAGCCACGACGTCGCCACACCCCATGTCCAAAGGCTTACGGACAGGGGGTTGATGAAAACCTAAAATTCAGGGCTAACAAGGCCTGAGAATGCGATTAAATCTAAAAAACGGGACTATCTAAAGCGTACCGGTATTTAGGCACCAGAGCATTGTTTTTGCTTACGGATTAAAGGCAAACAGGGTCGCCACGGCGCGGCTTAAACGCACCTCATCGCTGTGGACAAAGTCCTGATCGAAGGCCTGACCGTTCCAGTGCACCAGTACCGTTACGCCGTCGTCCAGAGACAGGATCAAACCGTCGGTGTGGGTTTCGATATCGCCGTTGCAGTGGTCGGCAAAGCTACCGCAATCGACGGCATAGGTCGCCGCCGGGGCACGCTGCACCTGTGCGGCCAGACGTGCATCCAGGCTGATCACCTTGACCTCTTCGCCACGACCGAGACGCATATAGACGGCCTGACGGTCGCCCTCTTCGGCGCTGAACACCACGTCGTCGATACGGCCATCACCGTCAAAGTCGCCCTTGAGCGAGGTGGACAGACCGTTAAAGGGGGCCTTGGACACATCGGTGCGCAGATCGGCGGCACCCGCAGTGCCCGCTAACATCATACCCACCATCGCGACTGCCAGTGCCCGCATCATCGTCTCCGCCTCTGTGCAGCGCTGTTATCCCGTATGGGTACAGGATGGGCTGCGTGTCCTGCTTCCAAGCAGGAACGGTGCCAACCACTGCCACAAAGGTTAACGGCGGTAAAGACCTTTCGTTAACCAAACACGGGATTGAGACGATTAGGTTTTTCGCTGGATCATTATGATTTCTGGTCGAAACATAATGATCCGGATTTGTTTAGCCCCTCGCCGGGCGGTGGCTTGCGCCACCTTGGCCGCCGCCTCAATGGCGGCTTGAGCGGAATGATCCCAAAAAGATCATCCCGCTCTGATACGACGCAACGCGGTTAACGCTGTGTGTACCGTGCAGGGACGTGTTGCACGTCCTTTGTCCGGATTTACGGCTTGAGCGGGATTTCGCCGATGACCACCGGAGCCGGGGTATCGCGGCGGATATTGCCCTTATCGTCAAACTCCGACCACTGACTGCGCGCGACAAAGACGAAGCGGTCACCGATCACCTGACCGCCGCTCGGCTCCTCAAGGTCGGGGTGTCCGCGCAGCAGGACCTCGGCCTTTTCCACCGCGCTCCAGTCGGCACTCATCCGCAGGCGCAGGATACGGTTGGGTTTAAAGCCGTTTTGCACGGCAATCAGGTCGTTGCCGTAACGATATAGCCCGTCAATCCCCAGAAGCGCCGCCCCCGCAGGCGCAACCAGCCGCGTCAGGGTCCCCTTGCCCAGATCGACGCGGTAAAGCCCCGACGCATAGTCGGCAACGATCAGCGCGCTGGCGTCAGCATTCTCCACAAGCCCCTGCGGTGAGCCGAGATAGCCTTCGGGGATCAGCACCTGTAGCTTGCCCTGATAGCCGGTCAGGCGCAGCACCTCCCCCGTATTGCCATCGGACACATAGAGGTCTTCCTTACCGGCATACAGGTCGGCCAGCCGGCGGTCCGGCCGCTTGTCTTCGAACTGCGCCAGTATCTTGCCCGTGGCCAGATCGACCTTGATCAGCTTGGAGACAATCCTGGCATCGGGCGCATAGCCCACGGTCTGACGCGACGCCGAGGTCGAGGCCCACAGAACGCCATCCCTGACCGCGATAGCATTGGCGGCCACACCCGCCCGCAACGACAGGCGCTTGTCTATGCCCGCGTCGGTAATGGGCCCGACGACGCCGTTGCGCAGGCTGGTGGCCCAAAGCGTCCCGTCGTCAAGCACCGCCACCCCTTCGACCAGATTGAGGCCGGTCAGGCGGTTGAGCGTCTTCAGGCTGCCGATGCGCGCCGTATTGGCGGCCTGAAGCGATTCCAGATCGGCGTCCCAGATCGCGTTGAATTCCGGATAGCGCCCCAGATCGAGCACCAGACCCCGCTTCAGATAGTCGATCAGCGCCGCCCGCGCCGCCGGTTTGCGCTTCAGTTCCAGCGCCGCCTGCGCCTTCAGCAGCAGGACCGACGGCGAATCCGGCAAAATCTCACCGGCCTTCGTCAGGCGGTCGAGCGCGGTCTGACGATCATCCTTTTGCAGGGCGGCCATGCCTTCGGCGCGCAGGGCATGAAAGCGGCCAAGGTCAGAGGCCGGGTCAATCTTTTGCGCGGCGGCGGGGCCCGCCACTACCGCGGCCAATACCGCCAACGCGATCAGGGACGTCTTCATCCGGTCCTCTCTCATCCATTCAACCCGACGAAAACCTAACCGTCTGCTCCGGGGACGACAAGTTTCAACGGCAAGGCGGTCGTGGTTTTCACCGAGCGGATGACGATACGACTTTCTATGGCGGAAACGAGGTCAGAGGCCAATAATTTGTCGCGCATGAAGTCGTCATAGGCGTGCATGTCGCGCGTCACGATACGCAGCATGTAGTCTTCACGCCCGGTCACCGTGGCGCAGGAGACGATTTCCGGCCATTCGGCCAGCCGCGCCTCAAAGGCTTCGAGGTTTTCGCGCGACGGCAAAGACAGCTTGACCGCCGCATAAACCTCAAAGCCCAGCCCCAGTTGATCGGGCTCCAGCAGCGTCACCCGCTTGCGGATAACGCCTATATCTTCCAGCCGCTTCAGACGCCGCCAGCACGGCGAGGGCGACAGATTGACCTTCTCGGCAATCTCCGCCACCGACAGGTTGGCATCTTCCTGCACCAGGGTCAGTATCCGCGCATCCAGTTCGTCGATATCAGCGGACACCTTTGCCCCCTCGCCTGCATTTTGTGAAAAGTCATTTCCATAAAAGCGCATTGTGCAAAAAAATCCACCCTTATTCCGCTGACTGACCGTCTGCGCGACGAGAAAACCGTCCCTTTCGGGTGCGAGGCCTTTTCGTGGCACACACACCGGAGTACACCGGGGCAAAGGGAGCCACTCATGCGTATTGTCAATCTGATGCTGGCCAAGGGACGCGGCGGGCTGGAAAGCATGGCCGTGCGCTATCACGAGGCGCTGGTGGCCGAAGGCTTTGAGGTGCTGAGCATCGGTCACACCAGGGGCGTGCTGGCCGAAAAGGTCAAACCCGAACAGTTCGCCCGCCTCAACAGCGGCTTTACCGGTGACCCGCTGGCGGCGCTGCGCCTGAAAGCGCTGGCCAAACGCTTTCAGGCCGATCTGATCATCGCCCACGGCAACCGCGCCATCGCTCTGGCCGGGCACCCGCTGGCGGGGCTGGGTCGTCAGACTTTGGGGGTGGTGCACAATTTCCGCTTCAAGCCGGGCCTGACCAAACTGCGCGCCGCCATCGCCGTGTCGCCCGCCGTTCAGGCCGCCATTACCGCCCGTTACCCGCGACTTGAGACCTACCTGCTGGAAAACTTCACACCGCTGGTCATGCACCCGGTCAAGACCTTTCCCCTCGATGCGCCGCGTATCGGCTCGCTGGGGCGGTTGCATGTCAACAAAGGCTTTGACGTGCTGATCCGCGCCGCAGGTCTTCTGCGCGTCCGTGGTACTGAGGTCTCCTTGCGCATCGCCGGAGACGGCCCGGAAAAGGCGGCGCTGGAGGCGCTGATCACCGAACTGAAGCTGGAAGACCGCGTCACCCTTCTGGGTTGGATCGAACCGCCGCATGACTTTCTGGCGTCGCTTGACCTGTTCGTCCTGTCGTCGCGCGTCGAGCCCTTCGGTCTGGTGGTCGCCGAAGCCATGGCCGCCGGCGTCCCCATCGTCTCCACCCGCATCGACGGGCCGCGCCATATCCTTCAGGACGGCGAACTGGCCACCCTGATCCCGCCCGAAGACCCGCAGGCTCTGGCCGACGCCCTTGAGGCCGTCCTGCAGGACTGGCTGCCCATCCTCGACCGCGCTTTTCAGGCTCAGGCTCACGCGCTGGAAACCTACGGCCTGATCGCCGGTCGCGCGCGCCTCAAAAGCCTTATCAACTCATTTCACCCGGAAAACTGAAAAAGCGCACTTGAACCCCCGGCTCAATTTGGATATAGCGGGCGCCTTCCCAAGGCGTGGACCTTTGTCCGCCTGCGGAAACCCGGCTGGTTGGGTAGCTCAGATGGTTAGAGCGGCGGATTCATAACCCGCAGGTCGGCGGTTCGATCCCGCCTCCAACCACCACCTTCTTCTTCAAAAAATCTATGCATGGCTGTCGCTCGCATCCCTGGCACGGGTAGCCATCCTGTCGAATGTGATGTAACTACCCGAACCCTTTTTTACGCCTCTTGATTTTTAGAACCCCATGACCCCTGCCCCCCATGCCGAGCTATTGTCCGAAGTGATCGACCTGATCTTCCCGGACGCCCTGCCGACCCCGGCCGAGCTGGAAGCCCGTTACCCTCCGCGCGACCTGCCGCAAGGGGCCATGGTCACCCGCGTCGGCCCCAGCCCGACGGGCATGATGCACATTGGCACCCTCTATGTCGGCCTGCTCTCGGAACGCTTCGCGCAACAAAGCGGCGGCGTCTTCTTCCTGCGCATCGAAGACACCGACAAGAAGCGTGAGGTCGAAGGCGCCACGGACTTTATCTCCAGCGCTTTTGAGCATTTCGGCGTCGTCGTAAACGAAGGCCGCGACGTTCAGGGCATCGAACACGGTGCCTATGGCCCCTATACCCAAAGCGCCCGCATGAGCCTCTATCAGGCCTATGTCCGCCACCTGATGCAGCAGGGCAAGGCCTATCCCTGTTTCTGCTCGCCCGAAGAACTGGACGAACTGCGCACGCGCCAGCAACTGCGCAGCGTCGCCCCCGGCTATTACGGCGACTGGGCCATCTGGCGTCACAAGCCGCTGGAAGAGGCACTTGAGGCCCTTAAGGCGGGCAAGCCCTATGTGATCCGCTTCCGCTCGCCCGGTAATCCGGCCGAAAAGGTCGCCGTCACCGATCTGATCTTCGGTGAGCGCACCTTCCCGGAAAGCGATCAGGACATCGTCATCATGAAGTCCGACCGCCTGCCGACCTACCACCTCGCCCACGCCGTCGATGACCACCTGATGCGCACCACCCACGTCATCCGCGGCGATGAGTGGCTGGCCTCGCTGCCGACGCACCTGCAACTGTTTCAGTCGCTGGGCTGGACGCCCCCGACCTATGCCCATATCGCGCCGATCAACAAGCTGGACGGGTCGTCCAAGCGCAAGCTGAGCAAGCGCAAGGACCCGGAAGCCAGCGTCATCTACTTCATGGATCACGGCTATCCCCCCGCCGCCCTGATCGAATACCTGCTCAACCTGGCCAACTCCAATTTCGAAGACTGGCGCAAGGAAAACCCCACCGCCGATTACCGCAGCTTCCCGCTGTCGTTCGAGCGTCTGGCCAAGAGCAACGGACCGCTGTTCGACTTCACCAAGCTCGATAACATCAGCCGCGACATCGTGGCCCGCCTGAGCGCCGACGAGGTCTATGCGCAGATCGTCGAATGGGCCAAACAGCACGATGCGCCGTTCGCGGCGGTGCTGGAGGCCGAAAAGGCCTACGCCACCGCCATCCTGTCGATCGAGCGCGGCGGCCCCAATGCGCGCAAGGACATCGCCAAATGGCAGGACGCCAGGGCCCTGATGGCCCCCTTCTTCGATTCCGAATTTACCTCCACGGCCGAAGACGCGCTGAGCGTTCTGGGCCATCGCACCGCCGAAGAGGTGCGTGAGATCGTGAGCGACTTCATGGGCGTCTATGACGAAGCCGACAGCAAGGAAGCGTGGTTCGATAAGGTCAAGACCATTGCCCGCGACCGCGGCTTTGCCGAAAAGGCCGGCGATTACAAGCGCAACCCCGAACTCTACAAAGGCACGGTCGCCGACGTGGCCAAGATCTTCCGCGTCCTGCTTCTGGGCCAGCCGCAAACGCCCGACCTGCATGAGGTCATGGCCGCGATGGGCCGCGACCGCGTGATCAAACGCCTGACGCGCGTGTAGTCGTCTGACACACATTGCCACCCCGGAAGGCCCGCCTGCGAAGGTGGGCCTTTTTAATTGTCTCCCCCCTGTTTGGAGCGATGTACGGAACCGCCCTCCCTTACACCTTTCGGCTTGCGCGGTGTGGCGCCCGCGGTCAGATCGCCTCCCTTACACCTCCCTGCACTTCAGTGCGGGGAGCCGGGCGGCCGGTGCCGGGGACCGCACAACTGAGCGCAGCGAAGGCGATGCGGGGGTGGGGTGAGGCGCAACGTCCACCCGCGCCGGTGTTGAAACTCAGAAAGCCCCCCCACCACCACATCTCATACCAACGGCCGAAGATGCTGACCGCATCCGGCCGTTGAAGAAGCGAGAATTTCTCATATGTGTCAGTGACATGAGAAATTCTCGAATGGAATACCAAGAGTCATTTTCAATGACCCTTGGTATCACCTGTCTTCGCTTAGGCTCAGACAGGCTCGTGCGGTCCCCCCTCCCCAGTAAACTGGGGAGGTATAAGGAAGGGCGATCCCCCAAGGTTGGCAGGCGGGTGTCCGGGTGGCGCGGGACGGTGGCTTTTCTTGCCCTCGGTCCCTGCGTTGCGGGGAAGGTTCCACTTTCTTACACCTCCCCAACTTGTTGGGGAGGGGGACCGCACGAGCCGCGTTTACGCGGTGAGATGCGGTGGTGGGGGTCTTTCTTTCCCAAAGCCCGCCCGCTGACATTTGCAAAACCCCGCGTCAGGCCCCACTCACGGTGGCGGAGTTGGGGGCTGTGTCTGCGTCCCTTGCTGGCGCAATTGCGCCACCAGTTGCGCCGCTTTCGACGGCTGCGGCGTCAGACCGGGCAGAGCCGCCGGAGCGCGGGGCGCGTTCGGCTGAAACCCAGGCCCCGCAGCCGCTACCGGCGTCACCCCCGGCACAGGCAGGGGACGATCAACCACCTTGGAGACCATCTTCGCGGCCTTGGTTGCCACCGACGGGCTCGCCACAGGCGAAGCCTTCGCCGCCTCAGGCGTAACCCCTCGTGGCGCAGGCGCTGGCACCGCGTCGGCTTGAGGACGCGGCGAGGTGGCTTCGCGTTTCGCCGCCTCCCACCACGGCCCCAGCTCGGTGCGGCGCGCCTGCGTCCACTTCAGCGTTCCGGCCAGTGAGACGCGCGCCTTGAGCGCTTCGTTGTAGTGCTGCGCCCGTTCGGCCTCCAGCTTGCGCGGATCAGGAGCCTGTGTCTCGGCGCGGTCGCAGCGGCTATAGATGCGCTCAATGACCGCCGCCACGCGCACCGCGCGCTCAACGCCCTGCATGTCTTCGGGATCGTCCAGAGCCTCGGCGCGCAGCAGCATCCGGTCGGCAAAGGCGCGCAAACGGCGGCGCCGAGCCTCCGGGCTTAGTCTCTCCTCTGTGCTGTGCGTGTCCAAAGCCATGCCCACAGGATGCACCGGCTTTCAGCGAGGGGGATAGATTGACGTCACTTTTAATGACGTCTTGCGGGATGAGATTCAATCCAGCCCTGAGGTCCGGACCCAATAAGCGGGTTTTCATGAGTGGGATGTTGGAAGCGATACTTTCGTTGTTCCTCCGGGAGGCTCTGGAGGTGGTCTCAGAGGTCGATGGCGCATTCAACCACCGGGTGACTGTTTGCCCCTAGTATCGTGAATTTGAAGTTCGCTTCATTCTGATATCGAGAGCCGGGCGAACTTCAAATTCAAAAACGATACTAGATACAATAATTTGCTAGTGTCCTGTTGAATCTGAAATTCGCCAGAGGGCGATATCAAGCGCATGCGAATTTCAGATTCAGGACACTAGAACGATCATCAAGCTTCCCGACATGGTGTCCAAAACCGTTCCGAAGACGTGGAATTATCGTTTGATGGAGCAGGGTGGTGTAGCCGTAGTTGATTGCCTTTGAGGGGCATATTCGCAAATCATTGGATTTAAACGCAAAAAACCCGCCTTGCGGCGGGTTTTGAAGCTGATTGGTGCCCAAGAGAGGACTCGAACCTCCACGACCGTTAAGCCACTGGTACCTGAAACCAGCGCGTCTACCAATTCCGCCACCTGGGCACTTATAATCAGGCTGCGTTCCGATCTTGCGACCGGAGGCCGGTGAAATACAGAGAAGGCCGGGGCAGGTCAATGGCCTTTTTGAAAGTTTTTTACATTTCCACAGATGACTGCGCGGAAAATGGCGGGCGCTGTGCCCGTCAGGGATTGCGACGCACAAGCCCATGCGCTAATTGAGGGTTTACAAACGGGTGCCGCCCCAAAGGCATCCGCGCATCCGAGGTTTCCATCATGTCTCAACTGTCCTCCAGACTGGTCACCGTGTTCGGCGGGTCGGGCTTTGTCGGCAAGCAGGTCGTCCGCGCGCTGGCGCAAAAGGGCTGGCGCGTGCGCGTCGCCGTGCGCAAGCCGACCTATGCCTACGATCTCAAGCCGCTGGGGACCGTGGGGCAGATTCAGGTCGTGCGCTGCGATGTGCGCAAGGAGGCCGAGGTGCAGGCCGCGCTTAGCGGCGCGTCGGCGGTGGTCAATCTGGTCGGCATTCTGTATCAGACGCCGGGCGCGTCATTCGACGCCGTGCACCGCGCCGCTTCGAAAGCCATTGCCGAAGGGGCCGCGAAGCTGGGTATCACGGACTTTGTGCAGATGTCGGCGCTGGGGGCGGATGCCAAATCCTCATCCAAATACGCCTCAACCAAGGGCAAGGCCGAAGAGGCCGTGCGCGCTGCCATTCCGTCGGCCGTGATCGTGCGCCCGTCGGTGATCTTCGGGCCGCAGGACGGCTTCTTCACCGGTCTGGCGGAGCAGATCAAGACCTTCCCGGTCATGCCCTCGATCGGTGGCGGCAAGACGAAGTTCCAGCCGGTCTATGTCGGCGACGTGGCGCGCGCCATTGCCGATACGCTGGGCAATCCGGCCTTTGCGGGGCAGACCTTTGAGCTGGGCGGGCCGGAAACCTTCACCTTCAATGAGCTGATCAAATATGTCGGCGAAGAGATTCAGTCGCCGCGCGCCCTCGTCTGGATGCCGTTTGCGGCGGCCAGCCTGATCGGTCTGGTCGGTGACCTCAGTTCTTTGCTGATCAAGCCGCTGCTGACGTCGGATCAGGTGTTGCTGCTGCAAAAGGACAATGTGGCGTCGGGCAAGCTGCCGGGCCTGCGTGAGCTGGGCATCGTGCCGACGGCGGTCGAGTCGGTGGTGCCGTCCTATCTGTGGCGCTTCCGCAAGAACGGTCAGTTCGCCGAATACGCGGGCTGAGGCGGTCACAGGATAGTTTGAGAAAAACCCTTCGGTTGCGCCGGAGGGTTTTTTTATGGCCGCGACTGCGCAGGCGCTACGGAATCGAGCCATTCCAGCGCCTTGGAGGTGCGGTCAAAGGTCAGGATCTGCCCGTGCGTATAGGCTTCGTCAAAGACGCGGGCGCGCACTTCAAACAGCACTTCGTTGGTGATGACGGCCACCTTGTTGCAGATGTCCATGCCGGCCGTTTCGGCGTGCCACCACGCCAGCAGCCGCTCCACCTCGCCATAATCATAAAGCCCCGTCGCGCGGCGGTAATCGAAGATTCGGCGATAGGTCCAGGCGGAACGGTTGGCCTTATAGCCCTCGATGATCAGGTCGGTGAGACGCGCACTGTCGATTTCGCCAAGGACCCGAAAGGTCATCAGCTTGCGGTCAGGGTCTATGTCGATTTCCAGCACGGTGAGCGTCCTCGTCTGTTTTTTTGGCCGCTGCCCGTGCGGGGTACAGATAGCGACGTTTGATACAGAGTGGACACAAAAAAACGGAAGTCTGTAAAGCAAAATCTTGGGATCAATACCCCAGCGACAGCAGGATCAGGCCGAGGCCGCCGACCACAATGCGCCAGATGGCGAAGATGCCGTAACCGTTCTTCGCCACGAAGTTCAGCACCGCCTTGACCACAATCAGCGCCGTCACAAAGGCCGCAATAAAGCCTACGGCGACCAGACCCATGTCGTTGAAATTCATCTGGTTATGGGTCTTGTACACGTCATAGGTAAAGGCCCCCAGCATGGTCGGCATGGCGAGGAAGAAGGAAAACTCCGCCGCCGCCTTCTTTTCGACGCGGCACAGCATGGCCCCGATGAGGGTCGAGCCTGAGCGCGACATGCCGGGGATCATGGCCAGACACTGAAACACGCCGATGATCAGCGAGGTTTTGAAATCGATGCGGAAGGCGTCGCCCTTGTCCGGCACCGGCGCGTACCTGTCCACCAGCCACAGGATGATGCCACCGACGATCAGGCTGAGGCAGATCAGGCGCGGGCTTTCGAACAGCACGCTCTTGATGAAGTCGTGGGCCAGCACGCCAATGACCAGCGCCGGAAAGAAGGCCACAAGGATAGACACCGCAAACCCACGCGATTCCGGCGAGGTCGGCAGGGTGATCAGCACGTTCCACAGCTTGTTGAAATAGAGGCTCAGCAGGGCCAAAACGGCGCCCAACTGGATCAGCACGGCGAAGGTGTTGCTGGGGGACTCAAAGCCCAGAAAATGCGACAGAAGCAGCAGGTGGCCGGTCGAGGAGACAGGAATATATTCGGTCAGGCCTTCGACGAAACCGAGAAACAAGGCAATCAAATAGTCCATAAAATCGGTCCGCAAAAAAAAGGCTTAAATGAACGAAATATGCTATAATGTCAGGGCTTTGCGGCCAAAGGATGTTCGCCGACATAGCGCAGCCGCACATTGGGCGCGGTGCCGGTTTCGGTCTGTTCGATGGCGTGGGCCAGCCAGCCGGCCGAGCGCCCCAGCCCCATCAGCGTAAACGGCGCGTCCTTGGGCAGGTCGAGGTGTCGCCCGATCAGGGCCAGCGCCAAAGTAAACCCTAATGGCCGCCCGGTCAGCTCCTCACCGACGGCACGGATGGTCTTGAGGTCTTCGCCGATGTGCGGGGCGGCGGCCATCAGGGCTTCGGCGCGCAGGGCATCGCAGGACGATTGTTCGGCTTCAAAGCCCGGCAGCTCGACGCCCTGCCGCAGGAAGGTTTCGGCGACCAGACGCGGATTACCCTGACGCCGCACCTGCGTCACATAGGCTTCGGCGCGCGACACCCGCCCGCCCATAGCCGGACCGCTCAGCGTGGCGAAACCGGCCATCACCGGCGACGACAAGGGCCCCTGCGACACGGCGGCGGCACGCGCCGACAGGGTGGCGGCATCAAGCCCGTTATCGGCGCACAGCACCAGCGCCCGGCGGATCAGATCGACGTCGCGCAGGTCATTGACCTTCCACGCGCGGGCCAGACGCTGATGGAAATACAGGCGCGGTCCGCCATTGGTCACCGCGTCGAACAGCTCATTCAGGATGCCCGCCGCCTCAAGGCGCAGGTGGCGTTCGGTGGCCTGTTCCGACAGGGCGTCTTCGTCCAGACGCCGCGACAGCATCCCCCACACGCGGGCGCGAGGTCCGCCGGTGAAGTTGACGTCCGGGCGCGGTTTTAACGGCCCGAAGGGGTTGGCGGCTTCGTCCTTCCACAAAAGGGCAGCGACGGTTTCGAAATTCTCGGTTTCGCTGAGCGCCAGGCTGTCGTGCGTGCGGTAAAAGGGGCGGTTGTCGATAGCGATAAAGATGTCGGAATCGATCGTCGCCTCACCGCGCAGGGCGGATTTGCCGCTGAGCGCCGGCAGAACCGCCGGGGCATCTTCGGCCGGGCGCGGGCCGCGCTGCGTCAGGCGCTCAATGTCATCGAGGGCATAGAGCGAGCGGCGCGGATTGTCCGGGTCGGTCCGCGCGGCGATGCGCTGACGGCTGACATAGGCGTAGAGGGTCTGCGGCTTGACATCCAGTCGCTGCAAGGCTTCGGCGCGGCTGATCCACTGGCGCGACATAGGTTCACCCTCAGAAATGGGGCTGATAATCAAGATTGATTATCAGGAACTTTAAACACAGCCGGGTTTAAAATCCAGCCATGTTTAACAGGGGCTTAAAGTTTTTGTAGCGTGGTAGATTAGAGCACGTTTCGTTCGGGCTGAATCGCAAACGTGCTCTAAATTTTTGTTTTGTCGCGTTTTTACGCTCAACCGGTATCCACTTGAGCGAAAAACGCTCCAAGGCGTATACAGATGCCGTTTCTGGTTATTTTAAGGCTCCCGCCATGGCCCTGCCCTTCACGCGCCTGATCAACCCGTTCAGCTTCAGCGGCCTGACGCCGCAGGAGATGATCCTGCGCGTGTCGGCCCTGTCGGTGTTCGTCGCCCTGACCCTGATCGGGCTGAAGTCGCTGGCGCTGATGGCGTCGGGATCGGTAGCGGTGCTGGCCTCGCTGACCGATTCCGGGCTGGATCTGCTGGCCTCGCTGATCACCTTTTTCGCGGTACGATTTGCCCGCACTCCGCCTGATAAAGAGCACCCGTTCGGTCATGGCAAGGCCGAGGCCTTTTCGGCCCTGTTTCAGGCGGCGCTGGTCTTTTCATCGGCGGCCCTGATCCTGCGCGACGCCTGGGACCATCTGCGCGCGCCTGAGCCGGTCAGCGGTGGTCTTTTGTCCGTAGCGGTGATGATCGTGTCGCTGCTGCTGACCGGGCTTCTGATCGTTGCACAAAACGCCGCCCTGAAAGCGTCGCAGTCGGTGGCCGTGTCCGCCGACCGCGCCCACTACCTGACCGACATTGCCGGGAACAGTATCGCACTGGTCGGCGTCGGGGCCGGTGCGCTGGGCGTGCCGCATATCGACGCCATTGCCGGGGGCGCGATTGCCCTATGGCTTTTGTGGGGGGCGCTGCACGTGTTGAAGGACGCCGCCGACAGCCTGATGGATCGCGCCCTGTCGGAGGAAGATCAGGCGCGTATTCACGAACTGGCGTCTGATGACCCCGAAGTGCTCAATGTCCACCGTCTGCGCACGCGCATTTCTGGCCCGCACGTGCTTATCCAGATGCACATGGCGCTGCGGCCCGACCTGACCCTTGTCAGAGCCCATGAAATAATCGTAAGCGCTGAAAAACGTATATTGTCGGCCTTTCCCAATGCCGACATCCTGATTCATCCCGACCCGGACGGCGCGTCGGAGCCGCATGGCGGCGTCTTTGCCGAAGCGCACGACCGGGTGCATCAGATCTGACATGAACACACCCCTGCGCACCCTTTATCATTTCGCCTTCGACCCGCATTCGCGGCTGGTCCGGCTGGCGCTTGGCGAAAAGAAGCTGGCCTTTGAGGAGGCCCCGGTCAAATACTGGGAGCCGACGGATGAGTTTCTGCGCCTGAACGTGTCGGGCCTGCTGCCCGTGCTGGTCGAAAGCTACGACCACGGGCGCAACGTCACCCTGTGTGAGAACCGCGCCATCCTCGAACACCTCGATGAGACTGCGTCCGAGGTGCGGCTGTGGCCCACCGACCCGCAGGAGCGCGGTGAGGCAAGGCGTCTGGTCGGCTGGTTCGAGCGCAAGTTTGATTACGAGGTCAACGCGCTTCTGCTGCACGAAAAGATGGAAAAGCGCCTGATGGGCATGGGGGCCCCGAATCTGTCAGCCCTGCGCGCCGGGCGCGACGCGCTGCGCGACCACCTGCTCTATTTCGAAAGCCTGCTTGAGGCGCGCAACTGGCTGTCCGGGCGGCACATGTCCTATGCCGATTTCGCGCTGGCCTCGCACCTCAGCGTCATTGATTACGTCGATGAGATGAACTGGGACCGCTATAAGCACCTGAAAACCTGGTACATGGTGGTCAAGTCGCGCCCGGCCTTCCGGCCGCTTTTGGCCGACACCCTGCCGGGCGTGGCCCCGTCGGCGCACTACCGCGAACTGGATTTTTGATGGACGCGCCACCCGACAACCCCGCCGCGCACAGGGAGACGGGGTTTAAGGCAGACATCACGGCGCGCGCAAAGGCGCTCGGCTTTTCCAGCGTCGGCTTTACCAACCTGCCGCAGGCCTGGGACGCGGCGCAGCGCCTGAAGGCCTTTATCGCCGCCGGCTTTCACGGCGAAATGACGTGGATGGAAGAGACGCTGGAGCGGCGTCTGCACCCGCAAAACATGTGGAACGGCGCCAAAAGCGCCATCGTGCTGGGCTTCAACTACGGCCCCGACAGCGACCCGCTTCTGGGGCTTTCCGAGCGCGATCTGGCCAATATCAGCGTCTATGCGCGCGGCGACGACTATCACGACGTCATCAAGAAAAAGCTCAAGCAACTGGCCAGCGACATCGTGGCCGCCTATGGCTGCGAGCTGAAGGTGTTTGTCGATACCGCGCCTTTGATGGAAAAGCCGCTGGCGCAACTGGCCGGGCTTGGCTGGCAGGGCAAGCACACCAACCTCGTCTCGCGCGAATTTGGCTCCTGGCTGTTTCTGGGCAGTATTCTGACCGATATGGAGCTGCCGCAGAGCCTGACCGAACGCGACCATTGCGGTTCGTGCCGGGCCTGCCTCGACGCCTGCCCCACCGACGCCTTTGTTGGGCCTTATCAGTTGGATGCCCGCGAATGTCTGTCCTATCTGACCATCGAATTTCGCGGCCACTGGCCCGACCGCTTCCGCGCCGCCATGGGCAACCGTGTCTATGGCTGCGATGACTGTCTGGCCGCCTGTCCGTGGAACAAGTTCGCGGTGGAGGCCTCCGAAGCCAAGCTGAAAGCGCGCGAAGGGTTCAACGCCCTGTCTTTGGTCGAACTGGCGCAACTGGATGACGCGGCGTTCCGCACCCTGTTCAGCAAGTCGCCGATCAAGCGCATCGGTCTGGCCACCTTCCTGCGCAATGTGCACTATGCGCTGGGCAACAGCTTTGATGATCTGGTGGACCCGGACAAGGTCGCGGTTTTAACGCGCAACCTCAACCACGACAGCCCGGTGGTGCGCGGTTCCGCCGTCTGGGCTTTGTCGCGCGGCCTGAGCGCCGAAGACTTCCGGGCCCTGCGCGCGCAGCACCTGCCGCAGGAGGACGATCCCGACGTGTGGAGCGAATGGAGCCGCCATGTCGCCTAGGTTTTCGCTCATCGTCCTGTCCTATCAGAGCGGTGCCTATCTTGAGCGCTGTATAGAGGCGCTACTTGCTCAGACTACGGATGATATTGAAATCCTGCTGGCCGACAATGCCTCAACCGATGGCGCGCCGGAGGCCGTGGTGGCGAAATTTCCGCAGGTGCGCCTGATCCAGAATGGCGGCAATCTGGGTTTCGCCGCCGGTAACAATGCCGCCGTGCGCTTTGCCAAGGGCGAATGGCTGGGCTTTATCAATCCGGATGTGTTTGTACACGCCCACTGGCTCAGTGAAATGGCGCAGGCTATTCAGGATTATCCGCACACGCACATTTTCACCTCCCTGCAACTGGACCCGCAGGATCAGGGCGTACTGGACGGGGCCGGCGACGGCATGAGCTTCTTTGGCTTTCCCTTCCGCATGGGCTATCGCGCCGCGCGCCCCGCGCACATTCCGGTCAGTGAGGTGTTCTCGCCCTGCGGTGCCGCCTTCCTCATCAAACGCTCACTGTTTGAGGCGCTGGGCGGCTTTTACGAGCGCTTTTTCATGTATTGCGAAGACGCCGATCTGGGCTATCGCGCGCGGCTGCGGCGAGAGCGCACGCTGCTGATCCCGCAGGCGCGCGTCGATCATATCGGCTCGGCCACGCTGGGCGCGCGCTCGGACTTCGCCCTGTTCCACGGCTATCGCAACCGGCTGTGGCTGTTCGTCAAGAACACGCCCGCGCCCGTCCTGTGGCTGATGCTGGTGCCGCACCTCTTGTTTAGCTTGTCAGGGGCGCTGAAGGATGTATTGAAGGGACGCGGCCCGGTCGTCGGTCGCGCCCTGAGGGAAGCCATTGGCGGCTTGGGCGCGGTGATGCGGGACCGCCACCAATTACAAAGTACCCGTCTTTTGCGTTCAACCGATTTATTATCTCAATTTAGCTGGGACCTGCGCCTGATCCTGCGGCGCGGCCTGGACCTACGGAGCCCGAAATGAGCCTTTCCGAAGCCTTTACCGCCCTCAAAACCCAGGCCGCCATCGACGCCAAAACCCCCATCGTGGCGCATTTTGAATACGAAGCCGACCGTCTGGGGGCGCAGTCCCTGTCGGTGGCCGGGCTCTATGTCGATGTGTCGAAGCAGTCGTGGTCTGACGCGGGCTTTCAGGCGGCGCTGAAGCTGTTCGAAGCCGCCGACCTGCCGGCCGCGCGTGAGCGCATGTGGACGGGTCAGGCGATCAACGTCTCGGAAAACCGCGCCGTGCTGCACGTCGCGCTGCGCGATTCCGACGGCGAAAACGCCCGCCTGCGCGGCGCGGAGATCACCGCCGACGTCAAGACAGCGCGCGACGCCATGAAGGCTTACGCCGATGGTATCCGCAGCGGTCAGATCGTCGGCGCGACGGGTAAGCCGTTCAAGACCATCCTGCATATCGGCATCGGCGGTTCGGACCTCGGCCCGCGCCTCGTCTGGCAGGCCCTGACGCCTCTGAAGCCGCAAATCGACATCCGCTTTGTCGCCAATGTCGATGGCTCGGAACTGGCGCTCAACACCGCCGATCTTGATCCTGCGGAAACGCTGGTCCTCGCCGTGTCGAAGACCTTCACCACGCAGGAAACGCTGGCCAACTTCCTCGCCGCGCGCGACTGGCTGATCGCCGGTTTGGGCGAAGCGGCGGCCTCGAAGCACCTCGCCGCCGTGTCTGCGGCCCCGGCCAAGACCTCGGCCTACGGCATCCCCGAAGACCGCGTGTTCGGCTTCAAGGACTGGGTCGGCGGCCGTTATTCGCTGTGGTCGGCGGTGTCGCTCAGCGTCATCATCGCCGCCGGTTATGACGTGTACGAACGTTTGCTGGCCGGTGCCTATGAGATGGATCAGCACTTCCTGACCGCGCCGTTTGAAAAGAACGCGCCGCTGCTGCTGGCCGCCGCTCAGGTGTTCAACCGCATCGGCCTCGACCGCCCCGCCCGCGCCGTTATTCCGTATGCGCATCGTCTGCGCCGTCTGGCCGCCTTCCTGCAACAGCTTGAGATGGAATCGAACGGCAAACGCACAGACGGCTATGGCAAACTGCTGCCGACCAAGACCTGCCCGGTCGTCTTCGGCGACGAAGGCACCAATGCCCAGCACGCCTTCTTCCAGATGCTGCACCAGTCGGAAGACATCGTGCCGCTGGAACTGATCGCCGTGAAGTCGAACCCCGAAGCGCCGCTCGACATGCAGCAGAAACTGCTGTCGAACGTCATCGCGCAGGGTGAAGCCTTTATGGTCGGCAAGAGCCTTGAGACCGCCGAGGCCGAATGCCGCGCCGCCGGTTTCGACTCCGAAAAAACCGCCATCATCGCCCCGCAAAAGGTCTGTCCCGGCAACAAGCCCTCGACGCTGGTCCTGCTCGACGCCCTGACGCCGGAAACGCTGGGGGCGCTGCTGGCGCTTTATGAGCACAAGACCTTCGCCGAAGGCATCGTCATGGGCCTCAACAGCTTCGATCAGTGGGGCGTGGAACTGGGCAAGACCTTGGCCAATGCCGTGCTGGAAGACATCACGGGCAGCGCCATCAAGGCGCACGACCCGTCCACCACGGCGGCGATTTCAAAAGTGAAGTAAGACGCAGGGGCACAGCCCCTGCACCCGACACCCTATGCGCCCTTCCCGTGAAACACGGGGAGGGTTTTTTTACTTCATCAATAGGGGTTAGAGCGATGTGTCGATTTCGGCACCAAACGAGATTGACCGAAAGAGGTCAACGCGTATTATACCGCATAAGTAGATATGTTAGAGCATCCGTCGGCTCAGTTGAACCGTCGAATGGCTCTAAGTTTTTGTTTGGTCGCGCAATTTTTCCGAAAAGTGGTACCCACTTTATCGGCTTGCGCTCTAGATTTAGCAATTATAACTTCATTACAGGCCAGGACATGCTCAAATCCCTCAAATCCTGCATAGCCATCGCCTTGTGCGTTGCCGCGTTATCGCCGTCCGTCTTTGCACAAGCTCAAAGGCCTGAGACTGATGCAAACGACGTCACTGACGTTACCATTTTCCTACGCCGTGCCGCCAATTTGCCGCTCGACAATATCCGCATCGATCCAGGCTCGGCCTCAAGCTGCAACTTCTTCAGCACGTCGGCGATGGACAGCGACTATGCGCGCAACTTCATATCAAGGGGCAGTTTCAGCGCCTATTCGCCCTATGGAGATGCCTCGCGCGACAGGGGGTACGGCTCAAGTAATCTTTCTGGCTCGCATGGCGGATTTAGTTACTCAGACCGCAGCCATTGCTCGCAATCGGACTACAATTTCGCCGCAGGCCGCGCCGTGATCCGCGCGCGCGACCGCACCCTGACCGACGCCTTCGCCCTCTTTGATCAAAAAAAATACCCCGAAGCCCTAGCCCTCTTTCAGAAGTCCTACAACAAATTGGGCGATAGCATAGCGGCACTGATGATCGGCCGGATGTATCTGCTCGGGCTGGGCACCACCCCGAATACCCGGGAAGCGCTGAAATGGCTGAATAAGGCTGCCGAACAACCTAATCCGCCAAGACCCCTGCGTTTTGACCCCAAGGCACCGGAGCGTATGGATTCGGCCACCGAAGCCAGTATAGTTCTGGCCAAGATATACCTTATTGGACACGACGTAGAGAAAAACCCCGCCACGGCGCTCAAATGGTATCAAAAGGCCGCTTCGCGCGCCTATGTCCCAGCCTATAAGACTGTCGGCGACTTCTATTACTACGGCCACGGCGTCCGGAAGGACGTCGTGCGTGCTCAACGCAACTACAAGACCGCGGCCGAAACCGGCTTTGCCCCGGCCCAGGTCGCCATGGCGCAGATACTGGCCTCCGGCGATGACGGCGTACCTGCTAATCCGAAGCAGGCGCTCGACTGGTATTACCACGCCGCCAAGGCCAACCACCCGGACGGACTCTATGCGCTGGCCGTTGCCTACGACACAGGACAGGGGGTCAAGGCCGATCCGAAACAGGCATTGTTCTATTACAAGGAAGCTGCTGTACGCGGTCATCCAGCCGCGCAGAACGATATCGGCACCTATTTCGCCAAGGGCGATTCGATCCTCCCCAAAGATGAACCCATCGCCCGCAAATGGTTTGAGGTCTCGGCGAGGAATGGCAACCCTGAAGCCATGTACAACCTGGCGGTCATGTTGATGACGGGTCAGGGCGGTCCGGTCGATCGAAAGGGTGCCTGGGTGTGGTTCACGGTAGCCCAAATGGCCGGGCATCCGCATGCAGAGGCGGCGCTGAAACAACAGGAACCGCAGATGACGACCGATGAGAAAAGTGAGGCTGCGGCAGTTCTGAAGCCGAAATTACAGGCAGGCAGTTAAGATTGCAGGGGCATGTCCACGCAACCTTAAGCACGAGTCAAAAAGCCGCCCCTTTGCAGAGGCGGCTTTTTTATGCTCCAACTAACGGGTGCAGGGGCCGTGCCCCTGCGTCTTTTTCCCCTTAGGCTACATTCGCAGCGCGCTTCGCCTGAATGGCCAGTATCTCGTTCGGCATGACCTGAACGAAGGCCTTCAGCGCATTGTCCCAGTCGTCGAGGATGGTCTCGGCGCGCGGGGATTGCGTCTTTTCAAAGTGCTCGGCAATCAGGGCCTTGAGATCGGCCTGATCGCTTTCGGGCACATCGCGCAGGGTGATGCCTTCCGGGTTGATGTACTTGGCGAACGCCCCTTCGGTGTCCCAGACATAGGCGACACCGCCGGTCATGCCCGCGCCAAAATTGGCACCGGTCGAACCGAGGATGACCACCTTGCCGCCCGTCATATACTCACAGGCGTGGGCCCCGGCCCCTTCGACCACGGTCACCGCGCCGGAGTTGCGCACGGCAAAGCGTTCGCCGACGCGGCCTGCCACGAACAGCTTGCCCGAGGTCGCCCCATAGAGGTTGGTGTTGCCGGCCAGCATCTGGTTCGGCTGCCACTGTTTCGGACGCACGACGATGGTCGCGCCCGACAGGCCCTTGCCCACATAGTCATTGGACTCACCGACGAGGTCGATGAACAGCCCCTTGACGGCAAAGGCCCCCAGCGACTGACCCGCCGAGCCGCGCAGTTGCAGCGTCAGGTGTCCGTCGGCCAGTGTGTCGCCGAAGTTTTTGACCAGCAGGTGCGAGGTGCGCGTGCCCACCGCGCGCATGGTGTTGCGCACGTCATAGGTCAGCGACATCTTCTCACCGCGTTCGACCAGAGGCACGGCGTCCTTGACGATCTGAGCGTCCAGCGTGTCGGCCACCGCATTGATCTCATGCGGCAGGGTGACCGGCGCGGTCGGGTCTTTTTCGACGCGCACCAGCAGCGGGTTGAGGTCGAGATCATCGAGGTGTGCCCCGCCACGCGATACCTGACGCAGAAGGTCGGTACGGCCGACGGCCTCGTCCAGCGAACGCAGGCCCAGCGAAGCCAGGATTTCGCGCACCTCTTCGGCGATGAAGCTGAACAGGTTGATGACCTTTTCCGGCGTGCCGGTGAACTTGGCGCGCAGACGCTCGTCCTGCACGCAGACGCCGACCGGGCATGTGTTCGACTGACACTGACGCACCATCAGGCAGCCGATGGCCACCAGAGACGCCGTGCCGATGCCAAACTCTTCGGCCCCCAGCATGGCGGCGACCACGATGTCACGACCCGTGCGCATCCCGCCGTCGGAGCGCAGACGCACCTGACCGCGCAGATTGTTCATGGTCAGGACCTGATGCGCTTCGCTGAGGCCCAGCTCGAACGGCAGGCCGGCGAACTTGATCGAGGTGAGCGGCGACGCACCCGTGCCACCGACCTGACCGGAGACGAGGATGGCGTCGGCTTTGGCTTTAGCGACGCCCGCAGCCACCGTACCGATGCCCGACTGCGACACCAGCTTCACCGTGACGCGGCAGTTCGGATTGATCTGCTTGATGTCGTAGATGAGCTGCGCCAGGTCTTCGATCGAATAGATGTCGTGGTGCGGCGGCGGCGAGATCAGGCCCACGCCCGGCGTCGAATGGCGCATACGGGCGATGAATTCCGTGACCTTGAAGCCCGGAAGCTGACCGCCCTCACCGGGCTTGGCCCCTTGCGCGACCTTGATTTCGACTTCGCGGCACTGGTTGAGATATTCCGCCGTGACGCCAAAGCGGCCAGAGGCGATCTGCTTGATGGCCGAGTTGGGGTTGTCGCCGTTCGGGCGGCGGACATAGCGTTCGGGGTCTTCGCCGCCTTCGCCGGAGACCGAACGCGCGCCGATGCGGTTCATGGCGATGTTCAGCGTCTCGTGCGCTTCGGGGCTGAGCGCGCCCAAAGACATGCCGGGCGTCACGAAGCGCTTGCGGATTTCGTTGACCGATTCCACCTCTTCGATGTCGATGGGCTTCGCCTTCGGGGCCCAGTCGAGCAGGTCGCGCGGCGCGGTGGGCGCGTCTTTCGACATCTTGGACACCAGACCCGAATAGGTCTTGAAGACCTTATAATCGCCGCGCGTCGTCGCGTCCTGAAGCAGGTGGATCAGCTTCGGCTGATAATAGTGGGTCTCACCCGCCGCACGCATCTTGTAGAAGCCGCCAATGGGAATCAGGGCGCGCTTCGACGCCCAGGCTTCGGCGTGCAGCGCCTTCAGCTTGGTTTCGATACCGGCCAGACCGATACCGGAAATGCGCGAGGTCACGCCGGGGAAGAACTCACCGACCAGCGCCCGCGACAGGCCCAGCGCTTCGAACTCATAGCCGCCGCGATAGGAGGAGATGATCGAGATGCCCTTCTTGGCGAGGATCTTCATCAGACCCGCCTCGATGGACTTCTTGTAGTTCATGAAGCACTTATACGAGGTCTGGGTGCCGTAACGGCCCTTGTCCAGACGCTCCTGCATTAGCTCCAGCGCCAGATAGGGGTTGATAGCGGTCGCCCCCACACCCACCAGAACGGCGAAGGCATGGCTGTCCATCGCTTCGGCCGAGCGCACGATGATCGAGACGAAGGAGCGCAGACCTTCCTGCACCAGACGGGCATGGACGCCCGCAGCGGCGAGGATCATCGGCACGCCCATGCGCTCCGGACCCGACTTCTGATCGGTCAGGACGATCATGGCGGCGCCGTTCTTCACTGCGGCCACGGCCTCATCGCGCAAGGAATCGAGCACGGCGCGCAGCCCCGCCCCCGGCGCCGCCCCTTCGGCGGGCAGCGGGAAGGAACAATCCAGCTCCGCCACCTGACCGACATTGCTGGTGGCCAAAAGGCGCTCATACATGCCCGTCGTCATGAACGGCGAGTCCATGACCAGCACATTGGCCTGCGTCGCGTCTTCGGCCAGAATGTTGCCGAGGTTCTTGAAGCGCGTCTTGAGCGACATGCCGGCTTCTTCGCGCAGCGGGTCGATCGGCGGGTTGGTGACCTGCGCGAAGTTCTGACGGAAATAATGCGACAGGGGCCGCCACTTTTCCGACAGCACGGCCAGAGGCGTATCGTCGCCCATCGAGCCGATGGCTTCCTTACCGTCCTTCACCATGGCGTCCAGCACGGTATCGAGGTCTTCGAGCGTGTGGCCGGCGGCGATCTGACGGCGGTCCAGCTCCTCACCGAAATAGGCGCGCGGCTCCGGCCCCGGCTCGATGATCGAATCGACATCGACCATGTTTTCCAGCCACTTGGTGTAGTCGTGCTTTGAGGCCAGCGCGTCGAGGATTTCATCCTCGCTGAACAGCTTACCGGCTTCGAGGTCCACGGCGATCATGCGGCCCGGCGCGATGGTCATGCGGTGCGCCACGCGGTCTTCGGCCACGCCCGTCATGCCCGCTTCCGAGCCGACGATCAGCAGGCCATCCTGCGTCTGGGTAACGCGCAGCGGACGCAGACCGTTGCGGTCCTTACCGGCGATGACCCAACGGCCATCGGTGGCACAAACCGCCGCCGGGCCGTCCCACGGCTCCATCACGGCGTTGCAGTAGGCATAAAGCGCGCGGTGCGATTCCGGCATGGTCACGGCCTGCTTCGACCAGGCTTCGGGGATCAGCAGGGCCTTGGCCATTGGGGCCGAACGCCCGGCGCGCACCAGAAGCTCAAACACATTGTCGAGCGCCGCCGAGTCCGAGCCGCGCGGCTGAATGACCGGCTTCACGTCGCGGTCATTGTCGCCAAAGGTCGCTGCCGCCATGCGGATTTCGTGCGACTTCATCCAGTTGACATTGCCGCGCAGGGTGTTGATTTCCCCGTTGTGCGCCAACATGCGGAAGGGCTGCGCCAGACGCCACTCGGGGAAGGTGTTGGTCGAGAAGCGCTGGTGGAAGACCGCCACGGACGAGACGAAACGCGGGTCCTTCAGGTCGAGATAGAAGTCATCGACCAGCTCGGCGCGGAACATGCCCTTATAGATCAGGGTCTTCGACGAGAAGGAACACAGATAGCAGTCGAGATTGGCCTCTTCGACGCGCTTTTCGATGCGGCGGCGACACAGGAACATGGCGCGTTCCAGCGCCTCTTCCTCAAGACCGTCGGGCGCGGCCAGCATAATCTGCTCGATTTCCGGGCGCGTGGAGTTGGCGCGCGTGCCCAGTTGCGACACATCGACCGGGGCCTGACGCCAGCCATAGAGGTAGAAGCCCGAACGCAGGATTTCAGATTCGACGATGGTCCGCGCCGCTTCCTGGGCCCCCAGATCGTTGCGCGGCAGGAAGACCTGACCGACCAGCACGGGGCCGGGGCGGGGCTCATGGCCGATATTGCGCACCTGCTCGCGGAAAAAGTCCTGCGGCACATTGATCATAATGCCCGCGCCGTCGCCCGACTTGCCGTCGGCATCGACCGCGCCGCGGTGGAACAGGGCCTTCAGCGCCTTGACCGCCAGTTCGACCACGTCGCGGCGCGGCTGGCCATCAATGGAGCAGACCACACCGACGCCGCAGGCATCGAATTCCGTGCGCGGATCATAGGCGTCGGCCTCGATCAGGGCGTTACGGTTGCGGTGATAGAGTTCGTAAGACGAGGAGCCGGAAGAGATCATTGAGCGGCCTCCAGAGAAGCGGAAACGTTTGACTGAATATAGTGGTGGATGTCGGCGGCGGCGTCCTGTCCTTCGCGGACGGCCCACACGACCAGCGACGCCCCGCGCACGATGTCGCCGGCGGCAAAGACGCCCGGCACAAAGGTCTGGAACTCACCGGCCTGCACCTTGATCGTGCCCCACTTGGTGACTTCGAGGCCCGGCTGGTTGAACAGGACCGGGATGTTTTCCGGCTCAAAGCCCAACGCCTCGATAATGAGGTCGGCGGGCAGGTCGTTTTCGGCACCGGGGATGTCCTCGATGCCCTGACGGCCCTGCGCGTCCGGCGTCGTCAGGCGCATACGCTGAATGCGCAGGCCCGACACGTGCTCGGCATCGCCCAGCACGGCCTTGGGGGCCGACAGCCATTCGAACTTGACGCCTTCTTCCTCGGCATTAGCCACTTCGCGATCCGAGCCCGGCATGTTGGCGCGGTCACGGCGATAGACGCAGGTCACGGCCTTGGCGCCCTGACGGGTGGCGGTACGCACGCAGTCCATGGCCGTGTCGCCGCCGCCGATGACCACCACGGTCTTGCCTTCGGCGTTCAGCGTGCCGTTGTCATAGGCCTCAACCGCATCGCCAAAGCCCTTGCGGTTGGAGGCGGTCAGGTAGTCGAGCGCCGCCACGACACCCTTTGAGCCGCAGCCCGGCACGCTCAGACGGCGCACCTTATAGACGCCGGTGGCGATCAGAATGGCGTCGTGCTTCTGACGCAGCTCCTCAAACGACACGTCATTGCCGATGTCGCAGTTGAGGACAAATTCGACGCCAGAATCGGCCAGACGCTGGGTCCGGCGCAGAACGACGTCCTTTTCCAGCTTGAACGACGGAATGCCATAGGTCAGAAGGCCACCGGGGCGGTCGTAACGGTCATAAATGGTGACCTTATAGCCCAGCGTGCGCAGACGGTCAGCCGCCGCGATCCCCGCCGGGCCCGCGCCGATAATGCCGACGCTCTCTGCGCGTTCGACGGCAGGAACGATGGGCTCGATCCAGCCCTCTTCAAAGGCCATATCGTTCACATAGCGCTCGACCGCGCCGATGGTGACGTTTTCCCAGCCCGATTGCTCCAGCACGCACGAGCCTTCGCACAGACGGTCCTGCGGGCAGATGCGGCCGCAGATTTCCGGCAGGGTCGAGGTCGCCGAGGACAGGCGGAAGGCCTCCTCAAAGCGCCCTTCGGCGGTCATGCGCAGCCAGTCGGGGATGTTGTTCTGCAGCGGGCAACCCGACTGACAGAAGGGCACACCGCACTGGGCGCAGCGCGAGGCCTGCGCATTGGCCTGCTCCGGTTTGAAATCGGCGTAGATTTCATTGAAATTTGTGATGCGGGTCTTCGCTTCGGCCTTCGATGGCGTCTTCTTGTATTCAACGACGAAGCGGTTCGTCTCGTAGGTCATAGGCCCAACCTCACAACTCGGTGCAAAAACCTTCCGTTTCCGGAAGATGGAGTTTAGCTTGTTACAGCGCGCTAAAACGCCCTAAAGCGCAAAAGCCCGCTGAGTTAAAGCGGAAAATGATGTTTTCCGACGTTTCCCGCCAAAATCGCGACCAAAAACCGAGGTCGTGGGATTTTTGCGGAGGTAGTTACAAATCGTACTATTTCACATGCCTTCTTTCCGGTTTTATCACCCCGTTTCCGGAGCGTAAACCGAAGGTCCAGACATACAAACCCCCCAGTGTCTGCCGGGGCAATCCCGGCAAATCCTGAGGGGCGTTTCCGTTCCGGTTTTGTAAGTCCTTGCCGCTCGGTTCGGGCGGGGCTGTCCTTGACCGGTTCCGGTTCAGCCCCTTGTCCCTTTGGCGGGCGTCCGGGCTATCCGTGCTGGGTCTCTCCGTGCTGTGTCGCGTCAAGACCCTCGATCTCCTGCTCCTCGTCCACACGCAGGCCTGTGGTGAATTTGCAGATCATCAGAATGAGGAAGGTGACCACCGCGCTCCAGCCGATCACGACCACGAGGCCCAGCACCTGTTTAAGTACGGTGGCGTCCTTGGCCAGCGCATTGATGCTTTGATTGGCGAAGACCGCCGTTAGCACCGCGCCCACCAGACCGCCGACGCCGTGCACGCCAAAGGCGTCCAAGCTATCGTCGTATTTGAAGGCTTTTTTGAGGGCCGTCGCGCCGAAGAAGCAGGCAATGCCGCCGATAAAGCCGATGGCCAGCGCGCCCTTGGGATCGACAAAGCCCGCCGCCGGCGTAATGGCGACAAGGCCCGCCACAATACCCGAAATCATGCCGAGCAGGGTCGGTTGCTTGCGCTCAAACCATTCGACAATCGTCCAGCCGACGGCACCCGTCATGGCGGCAACGATGGTGTTGAGCACGGCCACGCTGGCCAGCGCATCCGCCGTCCAGGCCGACCCACCGTTAAAACCCAGCCAGCCGACCAGCAGCAGCGACGCGCCGATCATCGTAAAGGCCAGATTGTGCGGCGGCATGTAGTCGCGCGGGAAGCCCCGGCGCGGCCCCAGAACCAGCGCGCAGACAAGGCCCGCAATACCCGAATTGACGTGCACCACCGCCCCGCCGGCGAAATCGAGCACGCCCATGCTGCCGAGGAAACCGCCGCCCCACACCCAGTGACACACCGGCGCATAGACCAGCAGAGTCCACAGGGCCGTAAACAGCAGGAAGGCCGAAAACTTCAGACGCTCGGCAAAGGCCCCGGCGATCAGGGCCGGGGTGATGATGGCAAAGGTCATCTGATAGGCGACCCACAGGAACTCCGGCAGTTGCGGGGCCAGACCGAACGCCGTCTGCATGGTCACGCCGTTGAGCAGGACCGCATCGAACGAGCCGATAAAGCGGTTCAGCCCGTCATTGCCATTCAGGCCGAACGACAGCGAATAACCGGCCACGATCCACAGGACCGACACGACAACAGCCGCCGCCACCGACTGCGCCATGGTCGCCAGCACGTTCTTCTTGCGCACCATGCCGCCGTAGAACAGGGCCAGGCCCGGCAGGGTCATCAGCAGCACCAGCGCCGTGGAGACGATGATCCACGACGTGTGACCGCTATCAAGCGCCAGTAGCACCTGATGCTTGAGAAGCGCCGGTGCTGCCGTCGCTGCTGCTGCCACTGATCCCGTCGTCATACCGCCTGAACCCCGAACGCACTCTGAAAAGGTTTGGAAAACTCGCATCTGCACACAGCGCCCAGCCCTTAGGCTTGACGTTGCGCGTCACAGTTTTTCCGACATTTTTGCTCTTTGCGCGAAATTTTACCGAAAAGCGAGCAAATTTTGCGTCATCTGGCAAAAAAATTCACAAACCGCGTTTCGAACTGTTGCAGAGCGGTAGAAAGGATCGCTTGTGGCATTTCAGACAGGGGTGACCCAAGCCCCTTCCCGGACCTTAGTCTTTTCCGGCGGCGTATCTGGGCATGTCCGCCAGCGCCCGCTCATAGGCCTTGCGGATTTCAGCCTGACTGAACCCCTGATCCCAAAGCTCCGTCATCAGAGTATTCAGAACCTGCTCCAGAGCGCGTTCGCTGACCGATACGTCCATCTCGCGCAGATGCCGACACCTGACCGCCAACTGGGCCGCCAGATCATAGGCACCAAAGAGTTCAGTCTCTTCGCTCGTCAGGTCATTATCCATGATAAAAACCTTTCTTACAGAAGCGGGACGGTCCTACTTAAACGCCTTTACCGCCGCGACAATTTCGGCTTGCGTTTCGGCGGTGAGATAGGGGCTGAAGGGCAGGCTGATCACCGCCTTCGACTTGGTTTCCGAAACGCTCAGATCACCCGTGCCGGATTTGAATATCGCATAGCCCGGCTGCTGATGCAGGGGGATGGGGTAATAGACCGCCGTCGGGATGCCTTTTTCACGAAGAAAAATTTGCAGGCCGTCGCGGTTTTCATGCTCGATCGTATATTGCGCCCAGGTCGAGACGTAGCCGTCCTTCACATAGGGCACGCTGGTCACATAGCCGTCCAGCGCCTCATTATAGCGCTTGGCGACGGCCTGACGCAGCGCGATCTCTTCGGCAAAGATGGCCAGCTTTTCGATCAGCACGGCGGCCTGAATTGTATCGAGGCGCGAATTCATGCCGATGCGCACGTTCAGATACTTGGCCTCATGCGTGTAGTTCATGGTCGCCGCGTCGGTCGGCGTCGCGCCGCCGTGCACCCGGAACGAGATCAGGCGCTCCAGCAAGGCGTCGTCATTGAGCACCACCGCCCCACCGTCGCCATAGCAACCCAGAGGCTTGGCCGGGTAGAAGCTGGTCGAGGTGGCGTGCGCCCATTCCAGCGGCTGCTTGCCATCAATCGTACAACCAAAGCCCTGCGCCGAGTCGGCAATCAGGAACAGGCCGTGCGCCTGCGTGATTTTGGAGATCGCCGGATAGTCGGCGGCCTGCCCGAACAGATCGACCGCGATGACCGCGGCGGGTTTCAGACGCCCTTCGGCCTTGACGGCGGCGATGGCGGCCTCAAGCTTCACCGGGTCCATATTGTAGGTTTTCGGGTCGATATCGACAAAGACCGGCTCAGCCCCTGTCATCGGCACCACTTCGGCGGTGGCCACAAAGGTGAAGGCCGGGACAAACACCGCATCGCCCTTACCCACACCCAGCCCCAGCAGGACCAGCTCGATGGCGTCCGTGCCATTGGCGCACGACAGGGCGTGCTTCGATCCGGCGAAGGCCGCCAGATTGGCCTCAAAGGTGCGGACCTCTGGCCCCATAATATAGGCGCCATGATTGAGCACCTTTTTGATCCCGTCTTCGATAGACGCGCCAATGCGTTCGCGCTGCGCACCCAGATCAATAAAGGGAATAGCCATGAGACACCTTCGGTAAGCCACATAAGTTGAGGCAGAGACTTATCACCCCTCACGCCCGGCGCACCTCAAAAGGCATTACCTATCGTTTCATCTGCGGCCTATCGTCGCGGCGCGGCAGGCCAAATATTCGGATACCGTATACGCCTTCACTTGTCGGACATTTACGCGGGCGATGCGCCGTGCTAAGGCGGCGGCAGACGTGATCCGCGCCCTTCGGATTTCGCTTGAGCCCGTCGCGGCTTTTGCGCATAAGAGCGGCGTGTGAGCGCTAACATATTTTCACGGATACCCGTTCGGCATTGGTACGGGCGCGTGTCCGGGTCTATTTCCGTCGCACGGGCAAACGCCTTATTCATGCAGGGAGAGCTACCTTGACCACTTACGGCAATCTGATCAACGGCGAATGGGTCGTTACCGGCACCACCTTCAACAACATCAACCCGTCGGACACCAATGATGTCATCGGCGTCTATTCGACCGCCGGTGAGCCGGAAGTAACCGCCGCCATCGCCGCCGCGCGTGCTGCCTTTGAAACCTGGCAATATTCGACTCCGCAGCAGCGTTTCGACATTCTCGACGCCGCCGGTACGGAAATCCTGGCCCGCAAGGCCGAGCTGGGCGCGCTGTTGTCGCGCGAAGAAGGCAAGACCCTGCCCGAAGGTATCGGCGAAGTCACCCGCGCCGGTCACATCTTCAAGTATTTCGCTGGCGAAGCCCTGCGTGCCCACGGCGAAGTGCTCGATTCCGTGCGTCCGGGCATCAAGGTCGAAATCACCCGTGAGCCGGTCGGCGTCATCGGCCTGATCTGCCCGTGGAACTTCCCCATCGCCATCCCGGCGTGGAAGATGGCCCCGGCCATCGCCTTCGGCAACACCGTGGTGTGTAAGCCGGCCGAACTGACGCCGGGCTGCGCCTGGGCGCTGGCCGACATCCTGACGCGCGCCGGCCTGCCCAAGGGCGTGCTGAACGTCGTCTTCGCCCGCGGTTCGGTCGCCGGTCCGCTGATGATCGACGGCTGCGACGCCATCACCTTCACCGGCTCGGTCCCGACCGGCACCCGCGTGCGCGACGCCGCCGTGGCCAAGGGCAAGCGTATCCAGTGCGAAATGGGTGGCAAGAACCCGGTCATCGTGCTCGACGACGCTGATCTGAATATCGCCGTTAACTCGGTGCTGAACTCGTCCTTCTTCTCATCCGGTCACCGCTGCACGGCCTCGTCGCGCATCATCGTGACGGAAGGCATCGCCGATAAGTTCGTCTCGGCTCTGGCCGACGCGGCCAAGGCCATCAAGGTCGGCGACAGCCGCGCCGACGGCGTGCAGATGGGCCCGATCGCCTCTCAGGAACAGCTCAAGATCGCGCAGGACGCTGTCGCCAAGGCCAAGTCCGAAGGCGGCGTGGTCGTCGCCGGTGGTGAAGACCTGACCTTCGGCACGCCGGGCTACTATTACGCCCCGACCCTGATCGACAAGACGACGCCGGACATGGCCATCAACAAGGAAGAGGTCTTCGGGCCGGTCGCCTCGGTCATCCGCGTCAAGGACCTCGACGAAGCCATCAAGGTCGCCAACGACACCGAAATGGGCCTGTCGGCCGGTATCTGCACCTCGTCGCTGAAGGCCGCTGAAACCTTCAAACGTAAGGCTCAGGCCGGTATGGTCATGGTCAACCTGCCGACCGCTGGTGTCGATTACCACGTACCGTTCGGTGGCCGCAAAGCCTCCTCCTACGGCTCGCGCGAACAAGGCGCCTACGCCAAGGAATTCTACACCATCGTCAAGACGGCCTATACCTTCGCGGGTTAAGTTCGCTGGACAAAGGACGTGGGGGCCGCCGCCCCCACACCCGAAACATTAAAAGCGCCCCCGGAAACGAGGGCGCTTTTTTGTGATGCTTATGCGGTTAGCGCCTCCCCTGATTTCAGGGGAGGCGCTTTAGGCTCACCGGCTGGCCAGAGCCGTGCCGCGCACCAGCGCCACCAGCTCCGGGCTGGCCTGACGGTACTGTATCGACTCGATCTGATCGTTGACGCCGCGCGCGTGGCCTTCGACCCACACCACCTTGCCATCGGCCAGAGCGGCCTTGACCCTGAACTGCGTATCGAAATGCGTGCTGCCGCCTTCGCAGCGATCAAGGTCCACCACCGCCTTGCGCACCTGGCCCGACACGCTTTCGGCATCGGCCTTCACCGAGTCGGCAATCGCCTTACCCACCATGCGCTCCTGCTGCGCGTCGCATTCGGCAAAGGCCGGCACGGCGAGGGTCAGAAAGGCCGCAGCGGCGGCGGCACCATAGACAGATTTCATCATGACGAATTCACTCCATTTTTTCTTGTTCTTGGGCGAATGCCTTGTTCAAGGGCGCAACCGTAACCCGTGGGACTGCCCATAAAGAATGCGCTAATTCAGAGGTTTGGCAACAAAAAATATTCCGGACCCTGAACAAAATCACGGATTTTTTACCGCCTGAATTTAATCAGTTTACGGATTAAATGATCTCATAATATTGTGAAATAAAAGAATTTTGCTCTTCAGGGGCAAAAAAGAAGCCCGACCAGAGGGCCGGGCTCACACGCAAAAATGTTTCAGAAATCAGCCAATCGCCGCCGGATCGTCGCGTTCCAGCGGGTCCGGCAGGGCCTGCCCATCCGGCACAAAGTCCATCGCTACCGAATTGAGGCAGTAACGCAGGCCGGTCGGGCGCGGGCCGTCTTCGAACACGTGCCCCAGATGTGAGTCGCAGCGGCCGCAGCGGATTTCCGTGCGTACCATGCCGTGTGAGACGTCGCGCAGATAGCGGATATGCCCCTCACCCACGCCCTGATAGAAGCTGGGCCAGCCCGATCCCGAATGGAACTTGGCGCGCGAGGAAAACAGCGGCAGGGCGCACAGGGCGCAGGTGTACAGCCCCTCCTCCTCATACTCATCGAACTTGCCGCAGAAGGGCGGCTCGGTGCCGTGATCGAGCAGGATGCGCCGCGCTTCGGGATCGAGCTTTTCAGCCAGCAAGCGCAGCTTTTCGGGCGGAGGCGGGGTCAGGTCGAACCCCAGTTCGGAACGGGCCATGCGGATGTCCTTTTACAGTGTGCCCCTAGAATGGTTTTAGATGAACGTTTCATTCAAGCACCTCCCCTGATTTCAGGGGAGGTGGATTTGACGCCGTTTAGGCGTCAAAGACGGTGGGGTTAACACCACCTGCTTTAACCCCACCCGGCGCTGCGCGCCACCCTCCCCTGAAACGAAGTTCGGCGAAGCCAAATCAGGGGAGGTGCCGGAGCGAAATGTTGTGTCCACCTAAAATCATGTGCCCATAATATAGGCGCATCCGCGCGCCCTTCACAGGGGCTTAAACCGTGTATCCATGACTCAGAAGCCGCGCCCGGCAATCGTCGCGCACCGCGGCCCAGTCGGCGCGCAACAGCCCCAGCCCGATCACATCGTGCGGCCCGTCGGATTTGACCACGTGGCGGCGGAAATGCGCTTCGGTCTGAAAGCCAAAGGATTGGTGCAGCTTCCACACGGCGCCATTGCTTTCCAGCACCTCACACCACAGCTTTTCGAGGTTGAGGACGTTGAAAGCGTGCTCGATCATCTGAAATTCGACCCACGCGCCCAGGCCTTTACCGCGCGCTGTGGTTTCGGCCAGATAGAAGGCCCAGGCCGCCTTTTGCGACACCCGGTCGATATCGACGAAATTGGCCAGCCCGACCGGCTGCCCGTCCCATTCGATAATGAAATAGCGCCGCGTCTCATTGCCGCTTAAGGCCTCAAACCACGCCTCATGCCGCTCACAGGGGATCAGGGTGTCGGTGTACATGTACCGGCGCACCTCTTCGCGGTTGCGCCAGTCAAACAGGCGCTCGCGGTCTTCGGAAGCCAGCGGCCGCAGGGTGGCCAGAGAAGGTGACGCCAACATGAGCACTACATCTTTCACAGACGGAACCCTGTGAGAATAACATGGTGCGGTTAATATCGCGTTCGCAGCGCTTTAGCCAATTCAACCCTATGAGAATCGTCGTAACATCGTGCAATCTAAAGGAGATCGCTGATGCCGCTTTACGATTTCAGCCTGGATATAGGCGCGAATGAAGGCTTCACGCCTGAGAAGGATATTTTCCGCCATGAAGCCTTTGGCGAACGCCTGACAAACCTGCTCGCCAACACGAATTTCCCCATCACTCTGGCCATTGATGCGCAATGGGGTGAAGGCAAAACCACCTTCCTGAAAATGTGGGCGGGACACCTTCGAAACGAGGGCTTCCCGGTCATTGAATTCGACGCCTTTGCCAATGACTATTACGACGATCCCTTTATCCCGTTGGCAGGGGAAATTGTAGCTTTGGCTAAAGATCAGGGGATTAAAACTGCGATTAGCGAAAAGGCGAAGAAAGTTGCCTTTGCTCTGGCGAAGGGCTTCGTCAAAGTTGGCACTAAGCTAGTCACTCTGAATGCAGTTGATGGCTCGCTCATTGACAGCGTCAAAGATGATGTCGCAGATGGCCTCGCTGACTATGCGGCTAAAGAAGTAGGCGAATTAATTGATAAGTACGAAGAGACAAAAAATGAATTTCAAGCTTTCCGGGAAGCCCTAAGTCAGTTGCCCGATAAGCTTTATGATGGACCGAAAAATGAAGATGGACATCCCATTAATCCAAAACCATTAATTTTTATAATTGATGAACTCGACAGGTGCCGCCCGGATTATGCTCTTAAACTACTGGAGAGAATAAAACATTTTTGTTCAGTTCCCAGTATTCATTTCGTGTTCGGCGTGCACATTCTTCAGTTAAAAAATTCAGTTTCGTATGCTTACGGAAATGGTATAAATTCAGATACATATCTAGAAAAATTTTTTACGATTTTCACAAATCTTCCGGATTCCAATCATCCAAGAGGAGTCGTTCCAATCGATTCGTATCTTTCACATATAAGAAACAATCTGATCATTAGAAGCGACATTTCGCAAATTATAAATTATTTTCAAAATAAAAACGTATCAATAAGATCATTTCAAAAATACATACAATCAATTTCAATTATAAATTCTCAAACGTACACTAGCTCACTAAACTCTTACCTAGCAATTATTACTGCAATAAGATTTTTTGACATTAAAAATTACGAAAAAATAATGCGCACAGCACTTGATCCAGTTGAAGCTAGCGTCATTGTTGACGAGTTCTACCCTAAACCAACTAGCGGCGGATGGAAAACATTTTTAATTAACGTAATGAGCGAATCCGATCTTACTCAAGTGATGAGTGCGTTCGATATTTATCAAAGAGAAAATGGTAGCTTTAATAAATATCTTGAACGCAATTATCTCAGGTGGGAGATGCAGATACATCGCTCCCTTTAGCCGCCCTAAACCCAGTCTGCACAAAGCATCGCTTTCCTTCGCGGCGGGTGGGGACTAAAAGCCTCTTCAAAGAGGCACCAGACCCTCATCTTCTGAACCGCCGCGGACCCTCCTTATGCTCGCATTGCCGCTCTCCTGGCCGCTCGAAGGCCGGCGCGTCGTCCTGATCGGGACGGGCGACTGGCTTGCGCGCAAGCTGACCCTGCTGCGGCGCACCCCGGCGAGCTTAAGCGTCTATACGCCGGACGATGAGACGGCCTATGAGGGCGTGGCGCCCGAACGCCGCTGGCCGACGGTCGAAGACCTGAGCGACGCCACCTTTGTCATCGTGGCGTTCGAGGATCGCGCGAAGGCCGAACAGGGGGCGACGCTGGTACGCGCGGCGCATAAGCCGCTCAATGTCGTCGATAATCCTGATCTGGGTGACTTCCACGTCCCGGCCATTATCGACCGCGGTCCGCTGTCGATCGGTGTGGCCACCGGCGGCACAGCTCCGGTTCTGGCTCGCGAAACCCGCCGCCGCATCGAGGCGGCGGTGCCGCCGTCCGAAGCGCAACTGGCCGAGTTTGCTCTGCGCCTCAGCCCGCACCTGCGCGCACTATTGCCCCACGTCGATGAGCGCCGCCGCTTCTGGGAAGACGTGCTGGAGTCCGACGCGGCGCGGCTGGCGCGCGAAGGCCGCATTGATCAGGCCGTAGACATAGCGCTCGCTGCCGCGCGTAACCCGCAACCGCGTCAGGGCGTCGTGCATCTGGTCGGGGCCGGTCCCGGCGATCCGGAGCTTCTGACGCTGAAAGCGCTGCGCCTCCTCAGCGAGGCCGATGTCATCGTCTATGACCGGCTGGTCGGCGACGGCATTATGGACATGGCGCGCCGCGACGCCGAACGCTTCTATGTCGGGAAGGCGCGCTCCAACCATTCGGTGCCGCAGGATCAAATCCACAGCCTGCTGGTCGAACAGGCGCGGCTGGGCAAGCGCGTTGTGCGCCTCAAAGGCGGCGATCCGTTCGTCTTCGGACGCGGCGGCGAAGAGGTCGAAGCGCTGAAAGCGGCGGGGATCGAAGTCCATATCACGCCAGGCATCACGGCGGCGCTGGGCTGCGCGGCCTCAACCGCCGTGCCCCTCACCCACCGCGACCATGCGCAAAGCGTGAGCTTCATCACCGGACACGCTAAGGATGGGGATTTCGAGCACAATCCGCTGGCGCTCGACTGGGAACGGCTGGCGGCGCACAACCATACGCTGGTCGTCTATATGGGCATCCACACCGCCCAGACCATTTCCGAAAAGCTGACCCAGCATGGGCGCGCCGCCGATACGCCGGTTCTGGTGGTAGAAAACGGTACGCGGCCCGACGAAGTTCGCAGACTGACCTGTCTGTCTGATCTGCCGGAAACCCTGCGCGCTGATCCGCCCAAGGGGCCGGCCCTGCTCATTATCGGCGAAGTCGCCGCTCTTTATCAGCCGACGGCCGCGCACCCTGCCGTCGCCGAACCTGCGAGGATTACATGAAACTCCTGACCGCCAATCGCCTGACCGATGGTCTGGTGCTGTGGTACGCCGGAGGCCCGGACCTGTCGGGCTGGACCGAAGACGCGGCGCTGGCCACCCGCCTTGAGGACGAGGCGGCGGCCGCGCTGCTGGAAGACTGGAAGGCGCGCGAAACCGAAGTGGTCGCGCCCTACCTTGTGCCGCTCCTCGATGAGAATACCCTGGTCAAGCGCGAATATGTGCGTGAGCACGTGCGCGCCAATGGCCCTACCGCGGGTCAGACCGCCTTCGACACCGCCCGTCAGCACCAGCGCGGAGAGGTTTTCTAACATGTATCAGTATGACCAGTTCGACCACGCCATGGTCGCCGCCCGCAACGCCGAATTCAAAGATCAGGTCGAACGTCGCCTGAAGGGCGAGCTGAGCGAGGATCAGTTCAAGCCGCTGCGCCTGATGAACGGCCTCTACCTGCAACTGCACGCCTATATGCTGCGTATCGCCGTGCCCTATGGCGTGCTGTCGTCGCGTCAGATGCGCACCTTCGCCCATATTGCGCGCACCTATGACCGCGATTTCGGCCACTTCACCACGCGCCAGAATATCCAGTTCAACTGGATCAAACTGGCCGACACGCCGCAGATTCTCGAAGACCTGGCCGCCGTCGAAATGCACGCCATCCAGACGTCGGGCAACTGCATCCGCAACACCACCACCGATCAGTTTGCCGGGGCGGCCAGGGATGAGATCGACGATCCGCGCCCGTGGGCCGAGCTGATCCGTCAGTGGTCCACCTTCCACCCGGAATTCACCTTCCTGCCGCGCAAGTTTAAGATCGCCATTACCGGCGCCACCCGCGACCGCGCCGCCATCCGCGTGCACGACATTGGGCTGCAACTGACCGACAAGGGCTTTGATGTCTATGTCGGCGGCGGCATGGGTCGTACCCCGCATCTGGGGCACCTGATCAGGTCGGGCCTGCCCGGCGAAAAGCTGCTCAGCTATCTCGAAGCCGCGTTGCGCGTCTATAACCGGTATGGCCGCCGCGATAATATCTACAAGGCGCGTATCAAGATCCTCGTCTCGGCGCTGGGGCCGCAGGAATATGCGCGTCAGGTCGAGGAAGAATGGGCGACGCTCGATCAGGCGCAGATCGACGCGCCGCACGCCGAAATCGCGCGCATCAAGAGCTTCTTCCCGCAGCCGGCCTATGCCGACAAGGCGTTTGACGCTGCCGCTCTGGACCGCGCCAAGGCCGCCGATGCCGGTTTTGCCCGCTGGGTGCGCAACAATACGCTGGCCCACCGCCGCGACGACCATGTGTCGGTGACGATTTCGCTGAAACCGACCGGCCTGCCGCCGGGCGATGCCTCTTCGGCGCAGATGGATGTGATGGCCGATGCCGCCGATCGCTTCGCTTACGGCGAATTGCGCGTCAGCCATGAGCAGAACGTCATCCTGCCGCACGTCGCCAAAGCCGACCTGTATGACCTCTATCGTCTGCTGGATCAGAACGGTCTGTCTTCTGCCAATGTCGGCAAGATCACCGACATGATCGCATGCCCCGGTCTCGACTACTGCTCGCTGGCCAATGCGCGTTCGATCCCGCTGGCGCAGGACATTTCGCAGCGCTTTGCCGATGCCGAGCTGACCGACAAGATCGGCGATCTTCAGATCAAGATTTCCGGCTGCATTAATGCCTGCGGTCACCACCATGTCGGCCATATCGGCATTCTGGGCGTCGATAAGCAGGGCGAGGAATTCTATCAGATCCTGCTGGGCGGCCGCGCCGATGAGCAGGCCGCGCTGGGCGTCATTACGGGCAAGGGCCTGAGCGCCGAGGCCGTGCCCGCCGCGTTGGAACGCCTGATCAAACTCTATCTCGACCTGCGCACGGATGAGACCGAGCGCTTCATCGACACCGTGGGCCGCCTTGGCCGCGACGCCTTTGCCGGAGCCTTGCATGAGCCAGCTTAATTCTTCCCACGCGCCGCAACTGGTCAGCGATCAGGGCGAGGTGCGCGCCAATGGCTGGACCCTGCTGGCCGACGACGAAGCCATCGGCGTCGATCAGGCGGTGTTGAGCTTTGCGCGCGCCGTCAATGAACTGGATGGGCTCAATGGCCGCTACGGCGTACGCATTGCGCCCGGCGACGATGTGCGCCTGCTGACACCCTTCCTGTCCAAGATCGCGCTGATCGAAGTGGCCTTTCCGGGCTATCGCGACGGGCGCGGCTATTCGACCGCGCGCATCCTGCGTCAGGACTTAGGCTTTGACGGCGAAATCCGCGCCGTTGGTGACGTGCTGCGCGATCAATTGTTCTGGATGATGCGCTGCGGCTTCGACAGCTTCCTGCTGAAGGACGCCGACCCGGCGGGTGCGATAAAGTACGCCCGCTCTCTGTACACAAATGCCTATCAGTCCGCCGCCGACGGTCTGAAACCCGTATGGGCCCTGCGCCATCCCGCGTAAGGTCCGGAGTCCGTTATGACTGTGCTGATCAATAATCTGGTGGCCGATACGCCTGACCACGAACACGCGCGGCAACTGTCGGCCAAGTACGAAGGCTGGAACGCCGAGTCGATCCTGCGCGACACCATCGGTCAGGAGTTTGCCGGCAAGATCGCCCTCACCTCCTCCTTCGGGGCCGATGCGGTGGCGCTTTTGCATCTGGTGGCGAAGATCGACCGCACCACGCCGGTCATCTTCCTCGACACCGACCGCCACTTTTTTCAGACCCTGCAATACCGCGATGAGCTGGTCGAGGCCCTGGGGCTGACCAACCTCACCAATCTGCGCCCGGCGCTGGAAGACATCCGCGCGCTCGATCCCAAAAACACCCTGTTCCAGAGCGACCCGGACGCCTGCTGCGACTTCCGCAAGACGAAGCCGCTGGCGGCGGTGACGAAAGACTATGCGGCGTGGATTTCGGGCCGCAAGCGGCATCAGGCGGCGACGCGCGCCAACCTGTCGGTCGTCGAATTTGACGGGCGTAACTTCAAGATCAATCCGCTGGCCAACTGGACGGCGCAGGACGTGGCCGACTATATCCGCGCCCACAATCTGCCCGAACACCCGCTGGTGGCGCAGGGCTATCCGTCGATTGGCTGCTTCACCTGCACCAAGCCGGTCGAAGAGGGTCAGGACGCGCGCTCTGGTCGCTGGGCCGGTCAGGACAAGACCGAATGCGGCATCCACCTCAATGTCTATGACGACGGCGAAGGGATTTAAGCCAAATCCCTATGCCTTCGCCACAAACGAGGCGCGTCTTACGGCGCGACGAAAAACGTCTTCGAGCAGTATTCGCAGGTGATGTGCACCTGACCGTCCGGCTCCAGCATGTCGGATTGCTCATCGGCCGAGAAGGAGCGCACCAGCTCCTCGACGCGGGTTTGCGAGCAGCGGCACAGCTTGGCGATCGGCTTGGGCGGCGACAGGCGCACGCCGTCTTCGTGGAACAGGCGATAGAGCAGGCGATCGGCTTCCAGCTCGAAATCCGTCAGTTCCTCTTCGCCCAGAGTCGCAAATAGGGCGCGCACATGCTCAAACGCTTCGCGCGTATCGCCGCGACTGTCGTCACCGGCCAGCGCCTGAATCATCGCCCCGGCGGCGCGCCAGCGTTCGCCGTTCGGCGTTGTTTCGCGCGACACGGCCAGCTTGATCTGCGTCGGAATCTGCTCGGACTGCGCAAAATAATGCTCGGCGCACAAAGACAGGGAATCGCCCTCAATCGGGGTCACGCCCTGATAGCGGTCGCCCATGCCGTCGGGCTCCAGCGTCATGATAAAGGTGCCCTGCCCCAAAAGTTGCTGCGCGCCCAGAGACTGAAACTTGCCGGCATTTTCGGCCTCAAGCGCCTTCAGCTCCTCCGGATCGAAGCGGCAGAAACCACGCAGAGAACCGCGCGTGTCATAGTCGGCCACGACATAGCGCACCACGCCCTGCCCCTGCGCCTGCATGATCAGCCGCCCCTCAAACTTCAGCGCCGAACCGACCATGACGGCCAGCACGCAGGCCTCACCCAAAAGCGTCGCAATGGCGTCCGGATAGGCGTGGGCGTCAAGAATCGCGTTCAGCGTTTCATCAAGGCGCACCAGACGCCCATGCACGGGAAGCGTGTCCAGCACAAAACGGGCGGCATAGTCCTGCGACGGCAAAGGATAGGAGGTCATCGGAAATCACACAAAAAGGGACATAAGCGGCGGAGATAGTTTCAACCTTGACCGGTTTCAAGGCATTACTGCGGCAATACTGACACCTTAGCCGATCCGCCCGGTCAAAAAAAGCCGAAGACGTCGGAAATACTGACAAAGGCGGTTGTCTTGCGGGGGCTTTTGGCCTAATCCCGCGCATAAATTTTGGTGGCTTCAGCGACCCGTCTATACCCTTACACTATCGCGCATCTGAGCCGAAAACCGGTGCCCACTTTTGGGGATGCGCTCCAACGGACATGATCATGCACATGGCTCCCGCAAGCGTAAACCTCGCGACACTCGTTCTCGATTTCGACTCGACCTTCACGAAGGTCGAAGCCCTCGATGTGCTGGCCGAACAATTGTTTTCGAGCGATCCGGCGCGCCTGACGGACCTCAAGTCGATCAAGGACCTGACGGACCTGGCCATGTCGGGCGAGATCGGTTTCGGTGAGGCCCTGCAACGCCGTATCAGTATCCTGAAACCGTCACGCGCCGATATTGAGGCGCTGGCTGAAGCCCTGAAGGCCCAGGTGTCGGCCTCGATTGCACGCAATCGCAAGGTGTTTGAGGAAAACCCCGGCAAGATCCGCATCATCTCCGGCGGCTTCCACGAATTTATCGACCCCGTCGTGGCCGAATACGGCATCAAGCCGGAGCACGTGCTGGCCAACCGTCTGGTCTTTGGCGACGATGGCGTGGCCACCGGCGTCGATCAGGACAATCCGCTGTCAAAGGACGGCGGCAAGATCGTGGCGCTCAGAAGCTGGGCCGACCTGTCCGGGGCCATTGTGATGGTCGGCGACGGCTGGACCGATTACGAGGTCTATCAGGGCGGCGCGGCCGACCGTTTCTACGCCTTCACCGAAAACGTCAGCCGCGAAAAGGTGGTGGCCGCCACCACGGCCAGCGAGGCGACGCAGGTCGTCGCGTCGTTCGACGAAGTGCTGCATAACGAAGGCTATGAAGGCCGCTATTCCTTCCCACGGTCGCGCATGAAGATGCTCCTGCTGGAAAACGTTCACCCGGTCGCCATCCAGCATTTCCGCGACGAAGGCTATGACGTTTCGACGCTGAAAGGCGCGCTGGACGAAGACGCCCTGATCGAGGCCATCCAGGGCGTGCACGTTCTGGGCATCCGCTCTAAGACCACTGTGACGCGCAAGGTGCTCGACGCCGCCGACAAGCTGATGGCCATTGGCGCCTTCTGCATCGGCACCAATCAGATCGACCTGAAGGCCGCGTCCGAAAAGGGCGTGGCCGTGTTCAACGCCCCCTATTCCAACACCCGCTCGGTGGTGGAAATGGTCATGGGCCTGACGGTCATCCTGACACGGAACATCTACGACAAGTCGATCCAGATGCACACCGGCAAGTGGGACAAGTCGGCCACCGGCGCGCACGAGGTGCGCAACAAGACGCTGGGTATCATCGGCTACGGCGCCATCGGCTCGCAGCTTTCGGTGCTGGCCGAAGCCTTTGGGATGCGCGTCATCTATTACGATGTCGCCGAAAAGCTGACCATGGGTAATGCCAAACGCTACCGCACCCTGGACGCCGTTCTGGCCGAAGCCGATGTTTTGTCGCTGCACGTCGATGGGCGCGCCGAAAACAAGAACATCTTCGGTAAGGCGCAGTTTGCCAAGATGAAGGACGGCGCGCTGTTCATCAATTTGTCGCGCGGCCACATCGTCGATATCGAGGCCCTGGCCGAAGCCGTCCGTACAAAGAAGATCTACGGCGCGGCCGTCGATGTCTTCCCCGAAGAACCGCGCACCAATGACGATCCGTTTGAAAGCCCGCTGATGGGCCTGCCCAATGTCATCCTGACGCCGCATATCGGTGGCTCGACCGAAGAGGCACAGGAAGCCATTGGTGAGTTCGCGTCGGAGCGTCTGCTGAATTTCATCAGCCGCGGCGACACCACCTTCTCGGTCAATATGCCGAACGTGCAACTGTCTGAGGTCGAAGGGCGTCACCGCTTCCTGCACATCCATCAGAACGTGCCGGGCGTCATGGCGGCGATCAACAACATCATCGCCAAGTACAATCTCAACATTCTGGCCCAGCACCTCAAGACCAATGAGCAACTGGGCTATGTGATCGTCGATGTGGACCGCGGCTATTCGCGTGAGGCGCTGGATGAACTGAAGGCCGTCACCGGTACGCTGAAGTTCCGCTCACTGGTATAGCAGGCTGGGGTGTAGCAAACTGGGGTATAGGAGACAGGTGGATGGCAAGTTCCGATGCGTTTCCCGCTGTCTTTCAGGCCCTGCGCGCGCTGATGATCGAAGCCGCACCCGGCATGGTTGTCACCGCCGATACCGACTGCTGCCTGACGCTGAAAACGACGTGGGCCGAAGCGCGCACCGGTGAGCCGGCGTGGTTTGGCTGGCTGGCGCTCAAAAAATCCTACGTCGCCTATCACATCCTGCCGCTCTATAGCCTGCCGGAACTGACTGCGCTTGTTCCTGCGTCTCTTGAAAAGAAACGGCAGGGCAAGACGTGCTTTGCCTTTAAAAAGATCGACCCGGCCCTGTTTGAAGACCTGCGCGCCCTGACCCAGGCAGCGGCGGCTCAGGAAGCGGCGTTGAAAGCCGCCATAGGCTGATACCAAGGGTCATTGGAAATGACTCTTGGTATGCCATTCGAGAATGTCTCATGTCACTGATACATATGAGACATTCTCGAGTTCTCAACGGACGGATGCGGTCAGCATCTTCGGCCGTTGGTATGATACACAAAAGGCCCCCGCCAACTGGCTGAGGGCCTTTTGTGTGCAAGGGTTTGAATCACGCCTCAGTCGAGAAAGAACACATCGTCCTGCGGCGGCGGCGTATCCAGTCCGGCGAGGCGACGCCAGGCCTTCCATACGGGTTCCGGCACGCGCGGTGGGCGGGTTCCGTTGGGATCGAGCTTCTGCACAAAGCTGAAACGCAGGCCCATCTTGTGCGGCTGGGTCCACACCGGTGAGCCGAACTTAACCATCTGACCGGCCACATCCACCAGCCACAGATCACCGGCGTTTTGCGGCATGTCCTTGACCAGAACCTGCGCGCCAGAAGCACTCTGGTTGACGATATCACACGCTACCTCGGTCCCGCTGGGTAGCAGCAGCAGCGCGCCCGACGCCATGCAGTCAAAACGCGGCTCGGCGCGGCGGTTGAGGAACTGCTGAAACGGCTGAATCACCTCGACCCCCGCCTGCGGCGAGGTCACGGAAGGCGATGCAGAGCGACCATCTGAGCCGGGCATGGCGTTGGGAGTCTTTCGCGGGGAGTTGGGGTTAAGATAGTACACAGCCATTTATAAAAGGTTCTTTTTATAGGTGTGGTCAGGCACAGTCGTGCATACGCACAACCCACACCCGGAGATGACGAAACGCTACTGTTTATTGAAAACGCGAAATTATGACCCAGAGGGGCCGGGTACTGAACGCCGTTTGGCAACGCACCGGAATTGCCGCGAACCTTAAGGCGTAGCGGTGAAGACTTCCTTTACGGGGGTTGACTTTTCCACCATTGCAACGCATATGGCGGTTTGCTGCGGTGCAATGCCGCACCTGACTGGCCGCGTGAGGTCGGGCGACACAGGACATAGTCCTTGGTATGTGTCCCGACAAGCCAGTTTTAACGGATGACAGATGTGCGAACCCTGTTCGCGCTTGATAATCTTTAAAAATGAAACCCGAGAGCTAAGACACGCGCTGGCCTCATCCGAAACCGCCCGCTACGCCACAAAAGCGCGTCCGGGCCGAAGGATGGTGTGCGACGGTCATTTTGCCGGGTGTGCGCGCATCCGTATTGAAAGCGCATCGTCTTGACGACCTTCAAAGATTTGGGCCTCTCGGCCAGCCTGCTCGCCACGCTTGAAAAAGAGGGCTATCACACCCCTACCCCCATTCAGGCGCAGGCCATCCCCATCCTGCTGAACAAGCACGACCTTCTGGGTATCGCCCAGACCGGTACGGGCAAGACGGCGGCCTTCTCCCTGCCCATCCTGCACCACATCCTCAGCAACCGCATCATCCCCGCCCCGCGCTCGTGCCGCGTGCTGGTCCTGTCGCCGACGCGCGAACTGGCCACGCAGATCGCCGACAGCTTCAAGGCCTATTCCAAGGGTCTGGGCCTTCAGATCGCCACCATCTTCGGCGGCGTCAAGTACGGCCCGCAATATAAGGCGTTGCAGGGCGGCATCGACATTCTGGTCGCCACGCCGGGCCGCCTGATCGACCATATCGAGCAGAAGACTATCGACCTGAAGGCTGTGGAACACCTCGTCCTCGACGAAGCCGATCAGATGCTCGACATGGGCTTTATCAAGCCGATCCGTCAGGTCGCTTCGCGCCTGCCGGCCCAGCGTCAGAACCTGTTCTTCTCGGCCACCATGCCGAAGGAAATCGCTGGCCTCGCCAACGAGCTGCTGACCGATCCGAAGAAGGTTGAGATCACGCCGGAAGCCACCACGGCCGAGCGCGTCACCCAGCAGGTCATCTTCATCGAGCAGCAGCGCAAGCGCGCGCTTCTGTCGGAACTCTATGCCGATGAGAAGCTGGCCCGCACCCTGATCTTCACGCGCACCAAGCGCGGCGCCGACCGCGTCGCCGCCTATCTGCAAGCCGGAGGCGTCGAAGCCGCCGCCATCCACGGCGACAAGAACCAGTCGCAGCGCGAACGGGCCCTTCAGGCCTTCAAGGCCGGTCGCGTCCGCGCGCTGGTGGCCACCGACATCGCCGCGCGTGGTATCGACGTCGATAACGTCACTCACGTCATCAATTACGAACTGCCCTTCGTGTCGGAAGCCTATGTCCACCGTATCGGCCGGACCGCACGCGCGGGCAAGGAAGGCCATTCGATCACCCTGGTCGCCGATGATGAGCGTAAGCTGCTGAAAGACATCGAACGCATCACCCGTCAGCGCATCCCGTCGTGGGACCGCCGCAAGGATCAGGCGCTGAAACTGCTCGATGAGGCCATCCTCGCCTCGGGTCAGACCGAAAAGCCGAAGACGCCGGACCGCGTGGTCGAAAAGACCGCCCGCCACGTCGACCCGGACGCCGAGCGCGTGCACAAGCGTTCGCGCAACCGTCCCAATCGTGACGAGCGTCGTGGTAATGGCCGCGATGGCGATAATTCGCGCGGTGAACGCACCTTTGGCAAGAAGGACGCCTTCGGTAACCGTGCCGAGCGTCAGGCGCGCAATGAGCGTCCGGAACGCACCGAGCGTTACGACCCGCTGGCCGCCGAGCGCGCCCCGACCAAGGCCGCCCGCGACTTCCCGGTTGATAAGGGCTTTGGCGATAAGCCGCGTGGCGAAAAGCCCCGCTTCGACAAGCCGAAGGGCGAACGTCCGTTCAAGAAGCGCGACGACGCCCGCAGCGACACGCGTGCTTTCGAAGACCGTCCGGCGCGACCGGCAGCCGAACGTGGCGACGAGCGCCCCACGGGTGAACGCCGCTTTGACGAACGCAAGAAGAAGCCGTTCGGTAAATCGGCCAGCGGCAAGCTGGGTGGTCGCAAGACCAACACCAAGCCGCGCGCTCACCACAATGAGCCGGTCAATCGTTCTGAAGGCGCACAACTGAAGCGCCGTTCGCGCAACGGCTAAAATTCGCCGGGAGACGGGATACGCGTCTCACCCGTGCTGAATTTTCCACATTGTGAAGACGACATATTTCCGCTTTAACTAATCCATATGGTGCCCCCTGAAACCTTTTCAGGGGGTACTGTTTTATGGAGTGGCGATATGCGGACTAAGGGTTTCGCGCCGGACCGGCGCACGGCAATCGGCTTTATGGCGGCTTTGATGGGTTCGACCTTTCTGACGGCCTGTGAGCCGAAGGTTGAGCCGGCCTCGGACGATTCCGCCCCGCTGGCTCTGGTGCGCAGCGCCAAAGACGTCCACTCCTACGCCGAACCGAACGTCGCGCGCGTGCGCCACGTCGATCTCGACCTCACCGCTGACTTCCGCGCCAAGGTGCTGAAAGGCACCGCCGCCCTGACGCTGGAAACCGCGCCGACGGCCAAACAGGTCGTGCTGGACGTCAAGGCGCTCGACATCGAAGGCGTCACCGATGCCTCTGGCGAACCGCTGAAATACACGCTGGGCACGCCCCACCCCATCTTTGGCGCGCCGCTGACCATCGAACTGCCGCAGGGGGCGCAGAAGGTGGTGGTGACATACAAGACCACCGCGGACACGCAGGCCCTGCAATGGCTCGACCCGTCGCAAACCGAGGGTAAAAAACACCCCTTCCTGTTGTCGCAGGGCCAGTCGATCCTGACCCGCACGTGGATTCCGACGCAGGATTCCCCGATGGTGCGGCAAACCTACAGCGCCATCATCCGTGTACCGACACCGCTCAAAGCCGTGATGAGCGCCGAAATGCTGACGCCGGATGGTGAGGCCGTGCCGGGGAACGGGGGCTTGCGCGCTTTCCGCTTCAAGATGGATCAGGCCATACCGCCCTATCTGATCGCGCTGGCCATTGGCGATATCGACTTCCGCCCGACCGGCGACCGCACCGGCGTCTATGCCGAAAAGGCCACCATTGCCCGCGCCGCCGCCGAGCTGGAAGACCTCGAAAAATTCGTCGCCGCCGCCGAAAAACTCTATGGCCCCTACCGCTGGGGACGTTACGACGTGCTGATCCTGCCGCCGTCCTTCCCCTTCGGCGGCATGGAAAATCCGCGCCTGACCTTTGCCACGCCGACCATTCTGGCCGGTGACAAGTCGCTGGTGTCGCTGGTCGCGCACGAACTGGCCCATTCGTGGTCAGGCAATCTCGTCACCAATGCCACCTGGGACGATTTCTGGCTCAACGAAGGCTTCACCACCTATTTTGAAAACCGCATCATGGAGGAGATGTACGGCAAGGACCGCGCCCTCATGCTGCAAAGCCTGGGTTACAGCAGCCTTCAGGACACCCTGAGCCGCATCAAAGAACCGGGCCTGACGCAGTTGCATACGGACCTCAAAGGGCGCGACCCGGATGACGGCTTCTCGGACATTCCGTATGAGAAGGGCGCGGCCTTCCTGCGCCTGCTGGAACAGACCTATGGCCGCAAGAAGTTTGATGCGTGGCTCAAAGGCTATTTCACGCGCTATGCCTTCAAGAGCATGACCACGGCAGGCTTCGTCGAAGACCTGCGCGAAACCCTGATCAAGGGTGATCCGGGTGCGGAAGATCGCCTGAAACTGAATGAGTGGCTGTACAAGCCCGGCCTGCCGTCCAACGCCGTCAAGCCGCAATCCGAAGCCTTTGCGCGCGTCGAAGCACAGGTTGAAGCCTTCACCAAGGGCACCCCGGCCAAGTCTCTGATCACCGAGGGCTGGGTGACGCAGGAATGGCAGCATTTCATCGAGTCCCTGCCGGACACCCTGACGCTGGAGCAGATGAAGGACCTCGATGCGGCCTTTAGCTTCACCAGCTCGCGCAATTCGGAAATTCTGTTTGCGTGGCTGAAACTGGCCATTGTGCACCACTATGAACCCGCCCTGCCGGCGCTGGAAACCTTCCTCACCTCGCAGGGCCGCCGCCGCTTCGTCAGCCCGCTCTATACGGCGCTGATGGCGCAAAAGGGTTGGGGTGTCGATATGGCCAAGCGCGTCTATGCGAAGGCGCGGCCGCTTTATCATTCCGTGACGCGCGCCACGGTGGATGAAACCGTAAAGTAGAGTGATCCTTAAGGTTCTTGGGTTAGAGTGTACGGAGGGTTTTGTTATCTTCCGTACACGTACCATGTCAGACTCTCCGTCCCATACCGTCCTGATCGTTGATGATCATGAGATCAACCGCCGCCTGGCGTCGCTGTTTTTACAGCCGCTCGGCTGGCGCGCCGTCATGGCCATTAACGGGGCGCAAGCGCTGGACATCGCGGCGGTGCAGCACTTCGATGTGATCCTGATGGACATGATTATGCCGGGCATGGACGGGCTCCAGACCACGGCCAGCTTGCGCCAGTCCGACGGGCCCAACCGCGACACGCCGGTCATTGCCGTGACGGGCATGGAAAACCAAAGCGCGCAGTGGCACGCTGTGGGCGTCACGCAGATTTTGCTGAAACCCTTTGATCCGGACCAACTGATCGCGGCGGTGACCGAGGCCATCGCCCAAAAGCCGAACGGCTACCGCATCAGCGCTTGACGTCGAAACCGTCGTCGCTGAGGAAGGCGTCCAGCTCCGCCACGGTGGCCAGCGCAAAATCACCCGGCATGGCGTGTTTCAGGCAGCCCCCGGCAATGCCGTAGTTCAGGGCCTCCTGATCGGACTTGCCGCTCAGGATACCGTGCAGCACGCCCGCCGCGAAGGCATCGCCGCCGCCGATGCGGTCGATGATGCGCGCAATATCGTAGGTCTCGGTCTCCAGCGTTTCGCTGCGCGTGTACATCAGCCCGGCCAGGCGGTTGTGATCGACATTGACCTGTTCCCGGCGCGTGCAGATCAGGCGTTTGAGGTCCGGGAAGGCGCTGAAGGCGTGGTCGGCGGCGGCACGGCTGCGGGCGTGGCTGCCCGCCTCACCGGCAAATGTCGTCTTGAACACCAGCTCAATGTCGCGGTAACCGCCGAAGATCAGATCGGCCTGCGCCATCAGTTGCGGGATCAGGCTGGGCGCGTCGCCGCCCCAAGCTTCCCACAGCTTGGGGCGATAATTGCAGTCAAACGAGACTTTTATGCCGAGCGTGCGCGCCACCTGCATGGCCTTCAGGGCACCCTGAAAGGCATTTAGCCCCAGCGCGGCGGTCACGCCGGAAACGTGCAGCCACTCAGAGCCCTCCAGAAGTTGCGCCCAGTCGAAGGCCGAAAAATCCGCCGTGGCAAAGGCCGAACCGGCGCGGTCATAGAGGATGTCCGATGGGCGATGGATGCCGCCGGTGGTCAGGAAATAGAGCCCCATACGGCCCGACGCCGTGCGTACCCGGCTGGCATCGACGCCGAAATAGCGCAACTGCCCCACAGCGGCCTGCCCCAGATCATTGTCCGGCACCACGCTGATCATGCGCGTGGCGTGCCCCAGCCGCGCCAGACCAACCGCCACATTGGCCTCCGCCCCGCCCACATAGGGGGTCAGCTCCGGCAGGGTATAGAGCGGATCACGGCCGGCGGTGGACAGGCGGATCAGCAGTTCCCCGAAACAGGTGAAGGCTTTGGTCATGGCAGCATTCCGTTGGTGTTTTTGTTTGTCTGGAAGGGTTTAGAGCGCATCCCTATCCATGTGAAGCGCTTTTTGGGGCTGGCTTCGTAGAAAGAGACGAGGCGTCGCCTTCCCATAAAAAAGAGGCGCCGGTGACCCGACGCCTCAAAGTCAGAAGGCTGTTGAACGCTTACGCTACTTTACACTCTGACCAGCTTAATACTTGTAACGCAGGCCCAGATAGTACTGACGACCCGACTTCGAGTAGTCATAGAGCAGGTCCTGCGCCGTATTGCCCTGCACGGTGTTGTAGGCAATGAAGCGGTCATCGGCTTCGTTGGTCAGGTTGATCCCTTCCAGGATGAAGGTCAGGTTCTTGTTGATCTGATAGGTGACCTGAGCGTCGATATTGAAGGTCTCGTTCTTGCCCCAGAAGTCGGCCGACGAACCCGGATTGAGCTGCGACAGGTAGCCGTCACGATAGGCGAAGGCGACACGACCCGACAGCTTGTCGTCTTCGTAATAGGCCGTGATGTTCCACGCCTTGGGCGACAGGCCCAGCAGGTTGGCGCGCGTCGTCGTCGTGGCCGTTGCCGAGGTGTAGTAGTTAATCTGCGACTCGACATTGGTGTAGTTGATGATACCGCCCGTGTGACGCAGGAAGCCCGGCAGGAAGTGGAAGGGCTTTTGCAGCGAGATTTCGTAGCCTTTCAGCTCACCGCCCGGCGTGTTGACAGGCGTGGTGACCGCATAGGTGACGTCCGCCGCTTCACCGAAGTCGGCCGGATTATAGCCGTAGTCCGACAGCTTGGCCGTGGTCTGGCGCTGCTGGATGTAGGACTTGATGTCCTTTTTGAACAGGGCCACCGTAAACAGGGTGTCCTTATCGACGTACCATTCGGCCGAGAAGTCGAGCGTATTGGCGCGTACCGGGTCCAGAGCCGGGTTACCCGTGGTGATGGTCTTGGCCGACGTGTTCACCGAACCGCCGCCCGGAATGATCGACAGAAGCGTCGGACGGGCCATGGTCTTGGCCGCGGCAAAGCGCAGATAGACGCTCGGCACCGGCTGGATCATCAGGTTGAACGAGGGCAGATTGTCCTTGTACGACCGTTCGACCGTCGTGCGCTGGAAGTTGTTGTTAGCCGTCCCGACGATACCCGTCGCCACCAGATTGGTTTCAACCTGACGCGTACCGATATTGCCGCGATAGGGCAGGCCCGCGATCTCACCGCTGAAGTCGGCTTGCAGGAACCAGCCATTGTCGGTTTCGCTGGCCACGCGGTTATTGGTGCGCGACGACGAGTTGGTCGAGTTGGTGGTAAAGATGCCCCAGCTATTGGCGCAGTTACAGTCATAGCCAAAGGTCGAGCGGATCAGGTCAAGATTGGGGATCAGATAGGTGTTCCCTGCCACCGAAACCGTCTGGGAGTATTTGGCGATATTGCTGTTGATTTCCGTGACGATATTGCCACTGGCATTTTCATTACGCGCATTGACGTCAGTGGTATAACGCCCGGATTCCGTCGAGTTGAAATCGTACTTCTTGGACGAAACACCTGCCTTGATCGTCACATTATCGGTGAGGTCAAACTTGGCATCCAGCCGCGTGGTGGTGAATTTATTCGTTACCTGCTGCGGACGCAGACGGATCAGCGAGGCATCGCCGCTCGCCGTGCTGGACGAATAGGTCCAGTAACAGGCCTGATCCGGCGTACAGCCATTCTTCGTGCTGTAGTTAAACTTCGGCGCCGTCATGTCGGTGAAGTCGTAGGAATAGCCATCGACATCATAGGATTCGAGCGTGAAGGTCGTTTGTTCCGGCGTGTCCTGCACCGATTTCGACGAACCGATCATCAGCTTGGTCGAGAAGCGCTCACCCCAGGTCTGATCCCAGGTCAGGTTGCCCTGAGTGAAGGTGGTGGTCAGCTCATCAAAGCGGTGTTCCGAACGGATATCGACATCATTGAACGAGGCCTTGGTGATGGTGCCCTTATCGTCGATCGTATAGTCGTAGATGTCCGTCTGAGGGTTCCCCTGACCGCTGCGGCTGAAGGAAATGGCTTCGATTTCCCACTCGTCGCGATTGGCCCCGAACTTGGCGTACATGCCGTCCAGCGAGATCAGCGTACCGTCAAACGGGCGCATCTGGAACGAACCGGTGACGCCGAGACGCTTCTGCTCGGTTTCAAAGTGGTTGAAGCGCGGGATGCGCGGGTGCAGCGAATTGGAGATCTTGGCCGCTTCGCCGGTCAGGGCCGGTTCCAGCGCCGAATTGGTGTTACAGACGCGCGTCGTGTTTGGCGTCGCGCCCCCACCGGTACAGGGCGTAATGGCCGTAAAGGTCTTGCCGCCATCCGTCGAGAAGCTCTGGAAGCGCCCGATGTTCGAGGCCGCATAGGCATTTTCCCAGCGGGTGGTATTGGCGCCTTCTTCGATGACGGTACGCTCACCATAGGCGACCGACAACAGCGCCCCCAGCTTGCCATCGGCCCAGCGGTTGGAGATCATGAAGGTGCCGCGCGGCTCGGTCTTGCCCGACTTATCGTTATAGCCAAACTGCACCGACGAGGCCATGGTGAAGCCCTTATAGTCGAAGGGACGTGCCGTTTGCAGATCGACCGTGGCCCCCAGCGACCCTTCATCGACTTCGGCCGACATGGACTTGCGCACGGTCAGCGAGTTGAAGAGGTCAGCGGCGAAGACGTTGAAGTCAAAGCCGCGGCCGCGGTTGGTGCCACCCGACGAGTCCTTCGAGCCCGTGGTGGCCAGCGCCTCAAGGCCGTTGATGCGCGTGCGCGAAAATTCGGAGTTCAGGCCACGGACCGTGATCTGCTTGCCTTCACCGCCGTCGCGGTCAATCGACACCCCCGGAATGCGTTGCAGGGATTCGGCGAGGTTGAGGTCCGGAAACTGACCGATGTCTTCGGCCTTGATCACATCGACCATGTCAGTCGAGCGCTTTTTCTCGTTGATCGCCGTCTGAAGGCTGTTGCGGAAACCCGTCACGACGACGGTTTCGACATTGTCAGAAGCGGCGGGTGCCGCTTCCTGTGCCAGAGCCGGCATGGCTGCGCCCGTGGCGACCAGCGCCAGTACGGATACGCCATAGCGGGCGATAGCAGACGCAGTACGGCTGTGGTTGGACTTGGTTTTCATCTTGTAACTCCCCGTTCGGCCCGCTGCACGCTCTTGACTGGCGCGCTGATCAGGCAGTGGACGCCCATTGAGGGCAGGTTTTCTGTTGAAATGATACCGGTGTCAAACACGCATGGTAACCGGTGTCAGTGACCTCAGCTAGACACAGGCGCGCCCAAAAGACAAGCGCCTTCGTTCAGGTTGATTAAAAGGGTGACAAATCTGCCATAGGTTCAGTCCTGCCTGACAGCGCACTTGCGGCGCTTATCTCTGAAAATCCGCCCGTCCCTTTAACAAAGGCTGAAGATCAATGGTGACGGCCTTTCTGTGCCGTCACCGTGATAAATGCATCACACAAATCAGCTTAATTCGGGGCGCGCCTCAGTCAGGGTGACGGTCTTCAGGCGAATTTGGGTCGTTTCATGGTGCGGACCCGCATAGGTCACCACCGACGACTGACCGGGCAGGATGTCGTGGATACCGGTCGTCGCCCCCGATGAGATCAACTGGCCCTTTGTCAACGGACGCCCGCGCGCCGCCAGATGCCCGGCCAGCCAGCCAATGGCCTTCAGCGGGCCGCCCGGCATGGTGAACAGGCCGCCTTCGCCCACCACCTGACCGTCGATTTCAGTCGTGGCGGCATAGCCCTTGACAACCGCTTCACTTAAGCTCTCGACCGTGCTTGAGGCGTCAAAGGCCGCCAGTTGCGTCCCCAGAATCAGGCCAAAATTATTGCCGAAATCGGATGCCACGACGGTCGGCCCCAGCTTGTTGATCGTCGGCAGCGGCGAGCCGGCCATCTCGACCCCGGCAAACAGCGCGTCGATCAGACGCAGGGCCTCGGCCTCGCTATAGTCGGTCTTGCCCGGTTCGGCATCGACGCCGATGCGGAAGACAAATTCTGCCTCGACCGCCGCGAAGCCGTTCTCAAAAACCGGGATTTCGACCTCGCCTTCGGAGGGTTTGAAGACGGTCTCAAAAATCGGTCCGGCCAGGCGCTCGGTGCCGTGTTCGGCCTGACGCTCTGGCGCCAGACGGCCGATCTTCCAGCCGATGACCGGACGGTCCCACAGCCTGATCGCCTCTTCCTGAATGGCGTAGGAGTCCGTCAGGACCGCCGGAATCTGACCCGGATAGTCGCTGAGGGCGCGCGCCCCACGACGGGCGGCAACGAAGTTTTGGGCAATCTCTTTTAGGCTCATAGGGTGTCCTTTGTGCGTATCCCTTCGGACAGGGCCCACATGAGGGCCCCCACGCCCTTGGGATCATTGGGGGTGATTTTTTCGGAGAGGTAGTAGGCGTAGGAGCCGTCACGATAGGGCACATTGCCAAGCCCGGCCACGCCGCACACACCGTTCAGCGCCGACGGGGTCACAAAGCGCGCGCAGACGGCTTTCAGCGACTCGACGCCCGTGCGGCCTGCGGCTTCGGACAGGATGCCCAGACGCGCGGCCTTCATCAGGCCATAGGCGACCATCAGCGAGGCCGAAGCCTCTTCGTAATTGCCTTCGCGCTGGCCCTGATCCACGACCTGATACCACAGGCCGTTGTCCGAGCGGAACTTGAGCAGGGCCTCAAGCGTGCGGCGGGTGATATCGGCAATATCGGCGCGCAGGGACGGGCTGAACCCTTCGGAGGCTTCATAGACATCGACCAGCGCCCCGATCCACCAGCCCATGGCCCGGCCCCAGACGTTTTGGGACAGACCGGTCTGTTTATCAGCCCAACGCTCGGTGCGGCTTTCGTCCCAGCCGTGGGCATAGAGGCCGTTACCCTTTTGCAGGGTGTGATCGACGAACCGGAACTGCGCCACCGTGTCGGCAAACAGGGCTTCGTCCTGCGTGATGCGAGCGTATTCGGTCTGGAACGGCTGGGCCATGAACAGGCCGTCCAGCCACACCTGATGCGGATAGATCTGCTTGTGCCAGTAATTGCCCGACTGCGTGCGCGGATGGTCCTTGAGCTGCGCAAACTGCACGTCCATCGCCGTGCGGAAGCGGGCCTCACCCGTAATGGCATAGAGCGGAAACAGGATCTTCCCGCCGTTGACGTTGTCGATATTGTATTCCTGCGGGTGGAAGGTTGGCATGGAGCCATCGGGCAGGACGCGCGTTTGCATCTCACCCAGAATATAGTCAAGAAACACGCGATCCTGCGTCACCTGATAGAGGTCGAGCGCCCCCTTCCACACCACGCCGTCTTCGTAGTTCCAGTGCGGGCGATAGGGCTCCCAGGTGCGGAAATAGCCGCTAATGAAGGCGGGGACAGAGTCGCCAAAGCGCGCCAGAGACGCGGTTGTCTGCGGCGACAGATCGAAGGGGCGCTGCGTCGGTGCCGCCGCGACATCGACGGGGATGTTGTGTTTCAGGTCAAGCATGTGACGTTTTCCAGCGTAAGGGTTTCGCCGCTCTGGCCGTCTATGTCCAGCGCGTTTGTGCGAAGATGTCTGACATTGGCGATCAGGCCGCCGAGACGCGCCACGGGCGCAATCGAAGCGGCCATGTCGGGTTCACCGGGCTGCGCCTCCGGGTCAAAGCGCAGGCGGATGTGGTCGAGCGTCAGGCCGTCCACCGGCTGCTCCGGCAGGCCCAGCACGTAGAGGCCCGCGTGACGCACACCTGTGGCGTCGATATGGCTCAGGTGGATGTCGCCGATGGCGGGCGTACGGTCATCGACCGGGCGCGGGTTACGGTCGCCCACATAGTCCGTTTGGCCGTCCGGATCGCACCAGTAGAAGCTGTTGATCACGAAGGCCGTGCCGACGCCCTCCATGCGGATATGGCGACAATTGAGGCCCCGTATCACCGCCTCGCGGCCACGACCGCGCCGCGTTTTGAGGCGGATACCGCGATCCGTGTTTACAAACAGACAGGTCTGTACGGAAACATCATAGACACCGGACGCCATCTCCGATCCGATGACCACGGCCCCATGACCGTCGCGCATCCGGCAGTTGGAAATACGCACGCGGCGGGTCGGACGCACAGTGCGTCTCGCCATGCTGATCTTGCCTGACTTTAGCGCGATGCAGTCGTCGCCCACGGCAAAATCGACGCCGCTGATGACAATATCGGTGCTGCTTTCCGGATTGAGGCCATCCGTATTGGGGCTGTCGGCCGGGGCCTCGATGCGCAGGTCAGCAAAGGTCAGACCACGCGACAACAGCGGGTGGAGCGTCCATGACGGGCTGTTTTTCAGGGTCAGACCGTGCAGTATGACCTGTTCGCTTTCGACCATAAAGATCAGGCGCGGACGCCAGCCGACAAACCGCGCCTTGGGCTTTTCCCACCAGGTGTCAAACCCGGCCTGACCGTCGATGACACCGCGCCCGTAAAGCTGCACGTTGCGCGCAAACAACAGGTTGAACAGGGCGGCGTGGCAGGCCTCCGCCTCGCCTTCCCACGACCCGAGACAGGACCGTTCCGTCCCCTCGGCGTCCGGTAGTACACCCGGTAAGACCGGCCATTTTGTTATATCGCGATGACCCAGCACGTCTGCACCGTCGCACAGTTCGACGGCCATATCGCTTTTGAGGAACAGGGGCGCGGTCAGGTAGCGCCCGGCGCTTAGTCGCACCAGACCGCCCGGCGGGCAGGCCATCAATGCGGCCTGAAGCGCCGCCGTATCGTCGCTGACGCCATCGCCTTTGGCCCCGAAGGCGCGCGGATCAACCAGGGCCTTGCAGGCGGCGGTCCGCACCACCAACCGGTCGGCCCCAACGCGCACCGCGTATTGTGTGTCCGGTCGCAGATCATACAGCGAAAAGACATTCCGGTCTGTCCGCAACGCCAGCGCGCCATCCACCCATACGTCGCGCGGGGCATCCGCGGCCCAGATCGAGCCGTCATCGACCTCAAAGCTCAGGGCCGTCGGCAGGACAGCCAGACAGCGCAGACCCGTCATCGCACGACGCGGTGCAGGATGGCGTTGATGTCGTCATAGAGGCGGTCGCCGGCCTCGCGTTCGCTCAGGCGGCCATAGCCCAGCGCCTCCAATATGTCCTGAAAGCCGTCGCGCACGCGCGGATGTTCGAACCACGGGCTTTCGACTACATGGATCTGCGCCGCCGCCAGTTGCGCCTCGCTCTGCTGCTGGATAGGCGTGATCAACCCTTCCTTGTCGAGCAGGGTGCGCGCCGCCTTGGATACCGGCACGCCGCGTTTCAGCCCCATGGCGCGGATGCCGGCCGGGTCGTTGAGCAGAAACTCGATCAAAAGCGCCGCTTCGTCCGGGTACGCCGTTTTGGCATTGACGGCGAACATCATGGCGGGACGATACATCATCCCGGCGTCCTTGGCCCCCGGCCTCAGCAGATAGGGCGCCAGCGCCAGTGTCTGCTTGCCGGCCAGCGTATCGCTATATTTATCGATCGAGCTGTTCCACTGGAAGGTGCCGGCGAACTGGCCGTTAATCCACGGCCGCATCTCCTGTTGCGCCACATTGCCATAGGAGGCGCGCACCTGCGCGCTGGGCCAGACGTGTTCGCGCGTCATGCGGGCGTAAAGGCCCGCAAAATCGTACATGTCGGCCCGCGTACAGTTGAGCGATTTCGTCTCGGCATTGATCAGGGGCTTACCCGTGCCCTGCACCACATAGGTGCGGGCGAGCGCGATAAATTCCAGAAACAGGCCATCGAGCGGATAATAGCCCGTACCCAGTTTTTCGCGGAACTGCGGGCCGCGTGCGAAGAGCTCGTCCCAGGTCGTGGGCAGGCTGAGACCCGCCTTCTGGTAGGTGGTCTGGTTGAGGTAAAACAGGCGCGCGGCGTTCGATACGGCCACCGCGTTCAGCACGCCCTTATTGGTGCCCATGCCGAGCGTGCGCGCATCGAACTGGCTGAGGTCGAGCTTGTCCGTCAGCTTTTTCAGGTCGTAAAAGCCCGTCCCGTCGCGCGAGAACAGGGTCTGCCAGTACCAGTTGATCTGCATGACGTCCGGGGCGGTCCCCCCGGCGATCTGCGTCGTCAGCCGCTCCAGATGGCCGGCAAAGCCCGTATATTCGCCGCGCACGCGGATGCCGTGCTTTTCCTCGAACAGGCGCAGCGCCTCAAGCGTCGCCTTGTGCGCCGAAGACCCGCCCCACCAGCTCATGCGCAACTCACGCCCGGTGGAAGGGGCCGGACGCGGCTTTGAGCAGGCGGTGAGCGCGGCGGCAGACGCGCCCAGCAGGACGAACCGGCGGTGAAGTCTGTAAGCGTCCATCGCCCTACCCCTTCACCGCGCCGGAGGTGACGCCTTCGACGAAGTATTTCTGCGCCAGGAAGAAGAGGATCAGCGAGGGCGCCAGCGCGATGGTGGACATGGCCAGAATCTCGTTCCACGAGGTCGCTTCGGTCACATCGATCGACATTTTGAGCGCCAGCGCCACCGGATACTTTTCCACCGAAGACAGGTAGATCAGCGGCTGTATGAAGTCGTTCATCGACCACATGAACTGAAACAGGGCGACCGAAATGATGGCGGGCAGGATGACCGGGCAGACGATTAGGGTCAGGACCTGAAACGAGTTGCAGCCGTCCATCACCGCCGCCTCTTCCATATCGAGCGGCAGGGAGCGCATGAACTGGATGATCATGAAGACGAAGAAACCTTCGGTCGCAAAGGCCTGCGGCGCATATAGCGGCAGATAGGTATCGAGCCAGCCGAATTCGCGGAACATCAGATATTGCGGGATCAGCAGGACCGACTTCGGCAGCAGCACCGTGGCCATCAGCAGCGCAAACAGCCACTTGCGGCCGGGGATGGCGAAGCGTGCAAAGCCATAGGCGACGATGACCGACGAAATGACCGTGACGATCACCTTCGGCACCACGATCTTCATGGTGTTAAGAAGGTAGGTCGCGAACGTATATTCGGTCGAGGTCTTCCAGCCGTTGATAAAGCCGTCCGTAGTCGGATTTTTGGGAATAAAGCCCACGGAAGAGAAGATTTCTGCGTTGTTTTTGAACGCTCCGCCGATCATCCACAACAGCGGATAGATCATCAGGAAACCCACCAGAATCAGCAGGCCATAACGCACGAAGGCATTGATCACCGGCAGATGTTTGCGCCAGCCGTGATCGGCCGGGTTTAGCGAAGACGCCATCTCAGTGTCCTCCCTTATCGTCGCGGTCTTGCGCATAAAACACCCAGTGTTTCTGCGACCAGAAGGCCACCGCGGTGAAGACGGCGATGATGATAAACAATACCCAGGACAGAGCCGAGGAATAGCCCAGATTGAAGTATTTGAACGCCTCTTCGTAGATCATCAGCGGCAGCAGATAGCTCGATTTGAGCGGTCCGCCGGCGGTGATGATGTAGGGGCCGTTGAACTCCTGAAACGCCTGCACAATCTGCATGATGAAGTTGAAAAACAGCACCGGCGTCAAGAGCGGCAGGGTGATCATGAAGAACTGTTTGAGGCGCGAGGCCCCATCGAGATCGGCGGCCTCATAGAGGTCTTCAGGGATGGCTTTCAGACCGGCCAGAAACACCACCATGGCCGAGCCGAACTGCCACAGGCGCAAAAGCACGATGGAGAACATGGCGGTTGTGGGCTCCCCCAGCCAGTTGACACCGCCTATGCCGATACCCGCCAGCGCCTGATTAAGCAGGCCGTCACCGGCAAAAACGAAACGCCAGACAACCGCAATAGCGACGCTGCCGCCCAGAATCGAGGGCAGGTAAAAGGCCGTGCGGAACAGGCCAATGCCTTTCAGCTTGAAATTCAGCACCACGGCGATGAACAGGGCAAAGGCCAGTTTCAGCGGCACGGTGATAAAGACGTAGGCAAAGGTCACGCCCAGCGACTGTCGAAACGTCGAGTCCGCCGCCATCTCCGTATAGTTGGACAGGCCGACGAAATTGGCCGCCCCCAACTGATCCTGAAGCCGCGCATCGGTCAGGCTGAGCACGAAGGAGGCCACGAACGGAAAGGCCGTGAACAGCAAAAAGCCGATCACAAACGGGGTAATGTAAAGGCTGCCGATCCACTTGTTGCTATACATGGACGGACTCGTCTGTCTTATCAGCAAAGTCGGGCGACACGCCAATCGCCTGACCGTCCTCGGCGAACAGATGCGCGCGGTTGAGGTCGATTTTCAGGCGCACTTCCTGATGGTTATAAAGCGCCGCCTCACCGTCGAGCTTCATGATCAGCGGCTCACCTTCACTGTCTTTCAGCGTCACATAGGCGAAGGTTTCACCACCCAGGCGCTCGATCAGGATGACGTAGCCGCTGAGGTGCGCCTCTTCGTCTGTCACGGCCAGATGCAGGTTCTCCGGGCGCACGCCAAAGGTCACATTGGCCCCTGCCGCGACCTGTGCGCCGACGCGCGGCACAGACAGGATGGTCTGCGGCAGGTCGAGCCCGACGGCGTCTGGCGACACCTCACGCACACGGGCCTTGATGGTATTCATACGCGGCGATCCGATAAAGCCCGCGACGAACAGGTTGGCCGGTTTACGATACAGATCAAGCGGCGAGCCGACCTGTTCGATACGCCCGGCGTTCAGCACCACGATCTTGTCGGCCAGGGTCATGGCCTCGACCTGATCGTGCGTCACATAGACCGAGGTGGCATTGAGCTTGGTATGCAGCCGCGCGATTTCGACACGCATTTGCCCGCGCAGCGCCGCATCGAGATTGGACAGCGGTTCGTCAAACAAAAAGACATCGGGCTGACGCACAATGGCGCGACCAATGGCGACGCGCTGACGCTGCCCGCCGGACAGGGCCTTGGGGCGGCGCTTCAGAAGATGCGTCAGTTGCAGCGTTTCCGCCGCCGCATTGACCTTGTGCTCGATCTCGGCCTTGGGCAGGCCCTGAATCTTCAAGGCAAAGGCGATATTGTCGAACACCGTCATGTGCGGATAGAGGGCGTAGGACTGAAACACCATGGCCACGCCGCGCTTCGACGGGTGGGCGTAGGTGACATCGCGGCCCGCAATATCAATCTGGCCCGAGGTCGGCGTTTCAAGGCCCGCAATCAGGCGCAGTAAGGTCGATTTCCCGCAGCCCGACGGCCCGACAAAGACCACCAGCTCGCCTTTTTTGACCTCTAGCGAGACGCCCTTGATGACCTCATGGCCATTAAAGGTCTTGCGCACATCCGTAAGTCTGACACTGTCAACCGACACGTTTCCCCACTTTTTAGCTGATTATTCTTGATTGGCTTCATGTGTAGGGGAAACCGGTGTCATTTTCAACGGTGTTTATGCACACAGGCAAAGATTCCGGCTATGACAAGGGGCTGTCTCAGGATAGGAAGCGCACGGCGACGTGCAAACGGTTTTCGGACCTTCGGGCCGCTTCGCGGCTTGCTGTCCCTCGCTTAGCCCGCTATTGAAGCATCCACGCGCATATTCACGCAAAAACACGCAGGAAGACTTTTATGAAAATCGCTCTGATCAACGAAAACAGCCAGGCCGCCAAGAACGGCATCATTTTCGACGCCCTGAAGACGGTCGCTGAGCCGCTGGGCCACACGGTTTTCAACTATGGTATGTACAGCGCTGATGATTCGGCGTCGCTGACCTATGTGATGAACGGCCTGCTGGCGGGTATTCTGCTGAATTCGAAAGCGGCCGATTTCGTCGTCACCGGCTGCGGCACCGGCATGGGCGCCATGCTTGCCTGTAATGCGATGCCGGGCGTGTTCTGCGGTCTGGTCATCGACCCGACCGACGCCTTCCTGTTCGGTCAGATCAATGACGGCAATGCCATCTCCATGCCCTATGCCAAAGGCTTTGGCTGGGCCGCCGAACTGAACCTTCAGGACGTCTATCGCAAGCTGTTCGACGGTGAACGTGGCCTCGGCTACCCGAAGGAACGCGCGCAGATCATGGCCAAGAACCGCGGCATCCTGAAGGATCTCAAGGCCGCCTCGTGCAAGGACATGCTGACGGTGCTGAAGACCGTCGATCAGGACCTGCTGAAGGCCGCCGTCGCCGGTGAGAAGTTCTCGGAATACTTCTTCGCCAACGCGCAGGACGAAGAGATCAAGGCCTATATCAAGGGCATCGTGGGCTAACACCCGGCCTCAACGGCATACAAAAAGCCCCTTCCGTTCGCACGGAAGGGGCTTTTCTTTTTAGCTTTCGAGTTGGCCCGTATCAGAGCGGTATGATTTCTGATGAAATCGTTCCGCTCAAGCCGCCATTGAGGCGGCGGCCAAGGTGGCAAAGCCACCGCCCGGCGAGGGGCTAAACTAACGCTAAGTCATTATCGTTTCGATTAGAAACGTAATGACTTAGCGCGCCAGCCAGCCGCCATCCACCGGGATGATCGCACCATTGACATAGTCCGACGCCGGTGCGGCGAGGAAAACGGCCGCCCCGCCAAGGTCAGACGGCTCACCCCAGCGACCGGCCGGAATGCGGTCGAGGATGGCCTTGTTGCGATCGGCATCGGCGCGCAGTTGCGCCGTATTGTCGGTGGCCATATAGCCCGGCGCGATGGCGTTCACGGTAATGCCCTTGCCCGCCCATTCGTTGGCCAGAAGGCGGGTAATACCGGCAATACCGGACTTCGATGCCGTGTAGGACGGAACGCGGATGCCGCCCTGGAAGGAGAGCATCGAGGCGATATTGATGATCTTGCCATAGCCTTGGGCGATGAAGTGACGCCCCACGGCCTGCGCCATGAAGAAGGCGCCCTTGATATTGACGTTCATCACGTCGTCCCAGTCTTTTTCCGAAAAGTCCACGGCGTCGGCGCGACGGATCAGACCAGCGTTGTTGACGAGGATGTGCAGGCCGCCCAGCTCGTCGATCGTGGTCTTCACCACGCGCTCGATGGGCTCCAGCGTGCCGAGATTGGCGTCGATATTGACGAACTTGCGGCCCAGCGCCTTGACCTTCTCGCCGGTTTCATCGGCGGGCACGATGCCCACGGCGGCGATGTCGGCACCCGCTTCGGCCAGGGCCAGCGCAATGCCCTGCCCCAGACCCGTATTGGCCCCGGTGACGAGCGCGACCTTACCAGTCAGATCAAATGGATGGCTCATGAAATATCTCCCTTTTTCAATCCTTCCCCCTACTCAGCAAGAGCGGAGGCGCGCGAGGCAGAGCCTCGCCAAACTAAGAAGGCAAAAAATCTCGACGGGCCGCCCCTAGAGATTTTTTGACCGTTCTGAAACCACCTCTCGATGCGCCAGCATCGGGAGGTGAGACTAGAGCGTTTTTCGCTCAAGTGGATACCGGTTGAGCGTTAAAAAACGCGACAAAACAAAAACTTAGAGCAACATTTCGATTCAAAATGAACGAAATGCGCTCTAAGCGAGCTGACAGATGTCCAGCACCTTCATGTCGGTATAGTCGAGGTTTTCGCCGCCCATCGCCCAGATGAAGGCGTAGTTCGACGTGCCCGCGCCCATGTGGATCGACCACGGCGGCGAGACGACGGCCTCGTTGTTCTGGATGACGATATGGCGTGCGGCGTCCGGCTGCCCCATGAAGTGGAAGACGCGGTCGTTTTCACCGAGATTGAAGTAGAAATAGACCTCCGAGCGGCGGTCGTGCAGGTGCGGCGGCATGGTGTTCCACACCGAGCCGGGGGCCAGAATGGTCAGGCCCAGCAATAACTGGCACGACTTCGCGGTCGTCGGCACGATGTACTGATAGATGACGCGCTGGTTTGATTGTTCCAGCGAACCGCGCTCGAGCGGCACGGCCTGATCAATCGAGATCTTGACCGTCTCATAGCGCGCATGGGCGGGCGTAGACGTCAGATAATAGAGCGCCGGATTGGCCGCATCGTTCGAGGCGAAGACCACATCCTTTGTGCCCATCGGGACGTACAGGCCGTCCTTTTGACCCAGATCATAGGCGACGCCATCGACGGTCACCACGCCCGCACCACCGCCGACATTGATCACGCCCAATTCGCGGCGCTCAAGGAACGGGTGACCGGCGGCCGAAGCCGGTTCGGTCTGATCGGGCAGGCGCACGTTTTGCGACACCGGGGCGACGCCACCGACCACAAAGCGTTCGAAATGGGTGTAGTTGAGGACCACCGAGTCCGGGGCAAACAGGCCCTGCATCAGGTATTTGTCACGCAGATCATCCGTATCCGCATAGGCCATCATGTCCGGATGGGTGGCGTGATAGATCTTGGCGTACAAAGACGTCTGGCACATGGCAGCGGCTCCGGTTTTTATAATCAGCCCCGGGCGCGACGGCGCGGCGCTTTCCATCCCAGCACGGCGAAATCCCGGTTTGCGGGATCGTTCGCCACATAATGAGACTTCCTATAGCGACAAATGAAAAGGAAGGAAACCGGTTTCCTTCCTTTTCTGCCAACGATTTTATTGCAGGTTGACGAAGGCCCCGCCATCGACCAGAAGCGACGCCCCTGTCACATATCCGGCCAGTTCTTCGCAGGCGAGGAAAATGACCGGCCCGGCCAGATCTTCGGGTTGCCCCAGACGGCCCAGCGGAATACGGCCTTCCATGTAGCTGCGCTTGGCCTCATCAGCCAGGTCATCCTTGTTGATATCGGTCAGGATGGTGCCGGGCAGGACCGCGTTGCAGCGGATGCCATGCTTGCCCAGCGCAATGGCGGTCGATTGCATCAGCGACAGCACACCGGCCTTGGTCGGCGTATAGTGGGTCTGGAACTCACCGCCGACCAGCGCCGAGATGGAGGAGACGGCGACGATGGACCCGGCGAAGCCGTTGGCCTTCTTGCCCTGCTTGACCATCTGGTTGGCGGCGGCCTGACACATGTAGTAGGCGCCGTTCAGATTCACCTTGATGGTGCGGTCCACCACATCAACCGGCATATCGAGGAAGCCGTGGAAGGGGCAGATTCCGGCATTGTTCACGAAGGTATCGACGCGGCCATAAGCCTCCACCGCCGCCGCCACAAAGGCCGTCGCCGAAGCCGGGTCAGCGACGTCACCACGCAGAGCAAAGGCTTCGCCCCCGAAGGTGCGGATTTCCTTCACCGCTGATTCGGCGGCGGCTTCATCCCCCGCATAGTTGATACCCACCTTCGCGCCCTGACGCGCCGCCCCGATGGCGATAGCGCGACCAATGCCTTTTGAGCCGCCGGTGACCAGCAATACCTTGTCCTTGAGCAACATCTTTTTGTCTCTTCTCTCTGACCGGAAGCGCGAAACGCCCCCCGTTTCCTTCCAACTTATAAGTGGGTCGCCTGGTGCGACAGGCGAATGAATTTGGGCCCCAACCGGTAGCCGCCACCACTGCCGTCGCGCGGGGCCACACTGAGATAGCCCTGCTCGACAAGGGTAGAGGCCAGACGATAGGCGGTGGAACGCGCAAGGCCCGCGGTTTCGGCAATTTCGCTTAGACTACCCCGCCCTGACGCCACCGCCTCTACGATCATCAGCCCACGGACAAGGGTCTGGCTCCCGCCAGGTTTGTCGCGTTTGGTTTCGGTGGTCGTCGGATTTGCGTTCATGCCCGGTTTCGACGTTTCTGCGTTCACGCTTGACGTTTTTTGCTTGATAAGCCTTGGCTTAATTTCATATATTGGAATAAATAGATTGGCAATCGCATTTATGCTCATTATTGAGCAATTTCACCACAATCCGATCATTTCCGGTCCTCCCGGAACCGCATTCGACACGCAGGGTTAAAAAGGCTTCTATTATGGGTTACCCCAAGATCAAGCAGGTGCGCGCATACGTCATTAAAGGTGGCGAGGGCGGCGGCGGCGCCGATTACCACGATCAGGGCGAAGGCCACTGGATCGACAATCACATTGCGACCTCGATGGGGCGCTATCCGGAATATCGCCAGAGCCGCAAAAGCTTCGGCATCAATGTGCTGGGCACGCTGGTCGTTGAAATCGAAGCCGATGACGGCACGGTTGGCTTTGCGGTGACGACCGGCGGTGAGCCCGCCTGCTATATGGTCGAAAAGCACTTTGCCCGCTTCCTCGAAGGCCGCAACCCTTTTGAGTATGAACGCATCTGGGATCAGATGTATTTCGGCTCGCAATACTATGGCCGCAAGGGGATTGTCGTAAATGCGATTTCCGGCGTCGATCTGGCCCTGTGGGACCTGATGGGCAAGCTGCGTCAGGAGCCGGTCTATCATATGCTGGGCGGCGCGGTACGCGACGAACTGCAATTCTATGCGACCGGCGCGCGTCCGGACCTCGCCAAGGAGATGGGCTTTATCGGCGGCAAGCTGCCGCTGTATCACGGCCCCATCGAAGGCGACGAAGGCCTCAAAAAGAATGTCGAGCTGATCGCCGATATGCGTTCGCGCGTCGGTGAAGACTTCTGGCTGATGTACGACTGCTGGATGGCGCTCGACGTCAACTACGCGACCAAGCTGGCGCACAAGTGCCATGAGTACGGTCTGAAGTGGATCGAAGAAGCCATCAATCCGGACGACTACTGGGGCTATCAGCAACTGAAGAAGAACGTCCCGGCCGGGATGCTGGTCACCACGGGTGAGCACGAATCGACGCGCTGGGGCTTCAAGATGCTGCTGGAAATGGGCTGCTGCGACATCATCCAGCCGGATGTGGGCTGGTGCGGTGGCGTCACCGAGCTTCTGAAGATTTCGGCCCTGGCCGATGCGCACGGCGCGCTGGTCGTGCCGCACGGATCGTCCGTATACAGCTATCACTTCGTCATTACACGTCACAACTCGCCGTTTGCCGAGTTCCTGATGATGGCGCCGAAGGCTGATCACGTGGCGCCGATGTTCCATCCGCAACTGCTCAATGAGCCGATCCCGGAAAAGGGCCGCCTGAAGGTCACCGCACTCGACAAGCCGGGCTTTGGGGTGGACCTGAACCCCGAAGTGAAGCTCTATCGCCCCTACGAACATTGATCTTTAGCCACGAAAAGCACGAAAACCACTTTCCTGTGACGCCACTGGTTCCATAGGGTTCGAGCGCCTCCGGCGCTCAAAGAGACTAAAAAAGCAGGCACCTTTGTCGCTTTTCGTGTGTTTTCGTGTTTTTCGTGGCCAATACTTTTAAGGAACCTCCCCATGAAACTCGTTCGTTTTGGCCCCAAGGGTCAGGAAAAGCCCGGCGTGATCGACGCTGACGGCAAGCTGCGTGATCTGTCGTCGGTCGTGGCCGACATCACCCCCGAAGAGGTGCGCCTGTCGAAGCTGGAAGGCCTCAAGGCCACCGACGTCTCGGCCCTGCCCGTCGTCGAAGGCGACGTCCGTTATGGCGTGCCGGTCAACAAGATCGGTAAGATCATCGCGGTGGGCCTCAACTATGCCGACCACGCCGCCGAATCGAACCTGCCCGTGCCGCCGGAACCCATTTTCTTCACCAAGGCCGTGACCTCGCTCACCGGCCCCAATGACGAGGTGATGAAGCCGCGCGATGCGACCAAGATGGACTGGGAAGTCGAACTGGGCCTGATCATCGGCAAGACCTGCCGCTATGTCGAGGAAGCCGACGCGCTCAGCCACGTCGCCGGTTACGTGCTGGTGAACGACATTTCCGAGCGCGCCTTCCAAAAGGAGCGCGGCACGCAGTGGGTCAAGGGCAAGGGCTGCGACACCTTCTGCCCGACCGGCCCGTGGCTGGTCACGCCGGAAGAGATCGGCGACGTGCATAATCTCGACATGTTCCTCAACGTCAATGGCGAGCGTATGCAGACCGGCAATACGAAGACCCTGATCTTCAACGTCGCCCACTGCATCAGCTACATTTCGCGCTTCATCACCCTGCAACCGGGCGATCTGGTCATCACCGGCACGCCGCCGGGCGTCGGCGAAGGCAAGAAGCCGAACCCGATCTACCTCAATGCGGGCGACACCATGCACCTCGGCATCACCGGCCTCGGCGAACAGCGCCAGACCGTCGTGCCCTTCTCGCTCGAACATCAGGAGATCATCGGCTAATGACCTACGCTGGACGTTTTAATGATCGCTGCGCCGTCATCACCGGTGCCGCCGGGGGTCTCGGTAAGGCCGCCGCTCAACGCATCATCTCTGAGGGCGGCAAGGTCGTCCTGTGGGACCTGAACGCCGAACTGCTGGAAACCACCGCTACGGAAATCGGCGCGGCTGGTTTTGTGGCGCTCGATGTCTCCAAGCTCGAGGAAGTCTCTGCGGCCGCTAAAAAGTCCGCGGAAATCCTGGGCAAGATCGACATTCTGGTCGCTTCGGCGGGCATTACCGGTGCGACCGTGCCGGTGTGGGAATTCCCGGTCGAGTCGTGGCTGAAGGTCATGGACATCAATCTCAACGGCCTGTTCTACTGCAACCGTGAGATCATCCCCTTCATGCTCGAAAACGGCTATGGCCGCATCGTTAATGTCGCTTCGGTCGCCGGCAAGGAAGGCAATCCGAACGCCTCGGCCTACTCGGCCTCCAAGGCCGGCGTGATCGGCTTCACCAAGTCGCTGGGCAAGGAACTGGCCACCAAGGGCGTCATCGTCAACGCCCTGACCCCGGCCACCTTCGAGTCGCCCATTCTGGCGCAACTGCCGCAAAGCCAGGTCGATTATATGCGCTCGAAAATCCCGATGGGGCGTCTGGGCATCGTCGATGAATCGGCGGCCATGGTGTGCTTCATGGCCTCGGAAGAGTGCTCCTTCACCACCGCCTCGGTGTTCGATACATCGGGTGGCCGCACGACCTACTAAACGATCTGACGGCGGCGCCTGACGGGGCCGCCGTTCTCTTATAACAAAGCACAAAAATCGCTATGGTGAGTCGAAAAGACTTAGCCGACGAATGCTCTAGCGTAGTTGAGTACGTTAGCCGCGTATCGCAGACGGATGAGGCTTTGCAGACCTCCAGAGCGGCTGGCTCGGAGGAAACATGACCAAACTGCCTTTCATCGACGCCCATATTCACCTGTGGGACCTAGACCATCTGCGCTACGGCTGGCTGAGCGCGCCGTTCGACGATACCGGCGTCAATGGCTCCACCGAGGCCATCGCTTCGACCTACCTCCCCTCACATTATCAAACCGACGCCACAGGCTTTGACGTCCGCGGCACCGTGCATATCGACGCCGGTGCACATCCGGACGACGCCCTGGCCGAGACGCAGTGGCTGCAAAAACTGCACGAACAGACCGGTCTGCCTACCGCCATTGTTGCCTTTGCCGGGCTGAACGATCCGAAGGTCGAAGCCCTGCTGGAAGCCCATACGCAGCATTCCGCCGTGCGCGGCATCCGCCACATCCTCAACTGGCACCCCGACCCCTATTTCAGCTATACGCCCGCCAACCTTCTGGAGGACCCGCAATGGCAGGCCGGTTATGCCCTGCTGGCCAAATACGGCCTGTCCTTCGACCTGCAAATCTACGAAAACCAGATGGCGGCAGCGGCGGCTCTGGCGGCAAAGCACCCCGACATTCCCGTCATGCTCAATCATGCAGGTATGCCAGTCAATGACGGCGAGGGCTATCTGAGCCGCTGGGAAGCGGGCTTGAAGGCGCTAGCCGCCCAGCCGAACGTCTCGGTGAAGATTTCCGGCATGGGCTTTGCCAATCGCCACTGGACAACCGAGTCCATCCGACCTCTGGTGCTGACGGTCATCGACATCTTCGGCACGGATCGCGTGATGTTCGCCTCTGACGTACCGACCGATAAGCTGTTCTCGGACTACAGGACCATAATGGAGTCGTTTGACGCGGTGACCCGTGACGTCTCCGAGGCCGAACGCAAGGCCATGTTCGCGGGCAATGCCAACCGGCTTTATCGTCTGAATCTTGAACTCTAAAGCGGTATGATTCCTGATGGAATCATAATGATCTAAGACTACTCTGTCTCGTTGCCGTCCCAGTCGCGGGTGTCGGGGAATTTTTTACGGAAGGTGCGCCATTCTGCCGCCTCCTGCTCAAAGATATGCAGGTCGTGGCGCACCCCGTTTTTTAGGACGTGATTTTTCAGCACACCAACATGGCGATAGCCGTTGAAGGTCTGCGCCCGCACCACGCGGTCGTTCCAGTGGACGATGTGATTGACCAGCTTATGCAGGCCCAGCGTGCAGAAGGCGTGGTTCAGCGTGCCTATAAAATTATAGGCCGACAGGGTGGGTGGCACGATTTCGTCGCCCACATAGACCCCCACCTCGCCTATCCCATTCACCGGGTCGGTTACGGTAATCGAGGTATAGCCGACATCGCGGCCTTCGATGCAGATGATGCGGTGATGATAGTCGTTACGGCTGGCGCAGCGTTCGATCCAGCCGCGCTGGCGCTCGATATCGTAGGGCACGTCGGTGAGCATGAATTGCGTGATGCGCACCGATGTACGCCAATCCAGCAACAGCTTGGCGTCATCCGGTTGCACCGGCCTGTAGCTTAAAAACTCATACACGGGTCATGGCCTCCACTATACGTTCCGCGCCGCGCCCATCGACCAGAGCGTGAGCTTTGGCCGCCATAGAGACACGGCCGAGCACATCAGACAGAAGGGTCTTTACCTTGTCTTTGAAACCGTCGGGCCAGCCGTCGCGCGCATCCAGAACCGGATAGGGCGAGGCGCTGAGCAAGGCGGCCTGATTATCGACCACCACCATAACCAGAGCGGGCAGACCCATGGCGGCAACCTCACCGACACTACCGCCGGCCGCCGTGACGACCAGAGACGCCCCGCTTAACACCTCGGCCACATTGTCAGGCGACAGATAGAGTTTCAAAGCCGCATGGGCCGCACACAGGCGGCGCAGGGCATCGACATCGCCATTGGCCGGGCCGACGATCAGGCGGATATCATAGCGCGGCGCGACCTCAAGCAGGGCCTCGGCGCACAGGGTGGTAAACCCTTTGGGGTCCGATCCGCCAAACAGAACGCTGATGTGCGCGCGGGCTGATGTGGGGTAGGTGCGCCGGAATTCGTGGCGGATGGGCGCATAGTCCGGCCCCAGGCAGAGCTGCGCATCCGGGGCGATTTCGGCATACATCTCTGGCGATGCCGAAGCGGCGGCATTGATCACCAGATGCACGTTCAGCGGTCGCACCTGCGCCAGATCATCAAACACAGCCAGCCGATAATCCGCATACAGATCGGTATAGAAGTCAGCCCCCACCGCGTAGGAATCGACCAGCAACAGCTCGCCTGTGGGCACGCTGGCGCGTATGGCCGCAGCATCTTGCGGGCTGCCGATCGCTGTCTCCAGTCGTCGGCATCCCGCGCCGATCTGCGCCAGACGCGAACGAATGGCCTCCGTGGACTCGTTGAGCAGAAAGGTCACGGCCATACCGCGATGACGCGCCGCCTCAGCCACGGCGAAACAGCGCATAAAGTGGCCCAGACCAATCTGCGCTGAGGCTTCGGTACGCACCCACAGATGCATGTGCGCCCCCTCCCCCGGTCAGGCCGTGAAGCCACCATCAACGCACAGCACCGTGCCGGTGATCCAGCGCGAGGTATCGGCCAGAAGGAAGGCGATAGACGCCGCCACGTCCTCAGGTCGCCCCAGACCCAGAGGCTGCATGTCGATAATCTTCTGGAACTTCTCTTCGGAGACCTTGTTCTTGAAATTCTCCGACATCGGCGTTTCGACCATGGCCGGGGCAATGGCGTTGACGCGGATGCCGTCGCGGACCAGCTCGACCCCCAGCCCCTTGACGGCCGAGATCAGCCCGCCCTTTGAGGCGGCATAGACCACATTGCCCGGCGCGGTTTTCAACGCCGCTGAGGACGAGACAAACACCAGCGAAGCCTGCGGCGTGTGGCACACCTTGAGGCGGAAACCCTGCGCCAGCATCAGCGAAGCCGCCAGATTCTGCATCAGCACATCGTGCGCAAAGGTGGGCGTCACCGCCTGTATGGGCAGGGTGCCCTGTATCCCGGCGCAATGGGCGATACCGTTCAACGGTCCGACCTCGGCGCATAAGGCCTTCAGCCAGGGCACGATACCCGCGGTGTCGGCCAGATCGAACAGCTTGCCGACATGGCCTTCGCCTTCCAGCAGGGAAAGCGTTTCCTCAAGCCGTTCGGCGTTGCGGCCACTGGCCACCACGCGCGCCCCAAGCTTAGACAGATAGACGGCCGCCGCCTGTCCTATGCCACTGGTCGCCCCGGTGACCAGAACGGTCCGTCCCGTCATATCCATCGGATGAAATGAAGTCGTCACGGCATATCTCTTTCAGCAGGAGGGGGAGGCGTCATCAGGCGCATATAGGTACGCTGAAACTCAGCGATACGGTCTTCCATGGCCCCCAGAAGCGGCGGCCGCTGCGGCGGCGCATCGCGCATCCCGGCCTGCGTCACCTGACAGATGTCGCGGTCTTCGTCACGCACCTGTTTTGTAAAACCGCGCAGGCTGTCGGCCACCATGTCGCGGGCAGCGCGGCCATTGTTTTTGCCGAGCCAGCCCGTCGTCGTCAGGCGCAGACTGTCCGTGCCGGTCGGCTCAAACGTCTGAAACGTCAGAAACGCGCCGTAGGAGAAGGTGACGATGATGTTGGGGAAGATCAGAAAGCTGGCATATTCCGGGTAAAGATCACCGCGCTCAAGCTTTATGGCGCGCGCCACATTGTCCCACCATTTACGTGAGCGGTCGCGCAGCTTACCGGTATAGCGGCTATGGCCTGCATCGGTGCTGAGCGTCAGATCGGTAGACAGGATAAGGCTGAAACTGCCCGAATGCACCATCGGCAGGTGATAGCCTTCGGCGGCATTGTCCATGCCGAGCTTCCAGTTCACCGACCAGTCGAGCACTTCGTGCTCAAAACGGTCCGGGCAGGCCTCGGAAACGTGGGCCAGGTCATCATAAAAGCTGCCCAGAAAGGTCTTGAGGTCAGGCCCTTCGGCATTCATCCGCACAAAGACGAAATGCCCGACGGTTTCCAGCGCATAGGCTTTGAGTGCCAGCGCGTCCTTATCAGCGTCGTTAAACTCAAAATTCTGCCGGTTCAGCGGGATGCCCGCCGGACGGCCCGCCGCATCGTAGGTCCAGCCATGATAGGGACAGGTCAGGGGCCGGTTACCCGACCGCGTACACTGGATGCGGGCAAAGCGGTGCGAGCAGACATTGCGAAAGGCCCGCAAAACGCCCTCACAGTTTTGCACGACGATGCTGTGGGGGCCGACCTGAAAGGTGAGGAAATCATTGGGCTGAGCCAGATCCTGCACGAAGCCGACGCACAGCCAGCTACGCGCAAACACGCGCTCAATCTCAGCCGATAGGACGTCCTCGCGATAATAATGATCCGCCGGGATCAGACCCAGCCTTTGCCTCCAGGTTTCATGCGTCTGCGGCATGTCCTGTGGCGCTACATCAGTCATAGTCATCGACCACACACTGCGGCATGGGGCCCAGATGCAGCTTCAGGGCCGCCCACGACCAGCCGATCCCAAAACCGACCAGCAGAACCGGTGTGGGGGTGGCGAAGGTATCGGACAGGCGGTCAGCAATGGTCAGCGGGATGGAGGCCGAAGAGGTGTTTCCATAGGTTTCCATGGCGATCGGCACCTTCTCCGCCGGCAGGCCCGCCTTCTTGCGCAGGTGTTCCAGCATGAAGACATTGGCCTGATGGAAGACCACATGCTCGATGTCCTCGACCGTGCTGCCGGCGGCGGCGAGAATCTGGCTGACCAGAGACGGGACGTTTTTGAGCGTGAAGGTGAAGACTTCGGGGCCATTGAGATAGAGGCGCGAGGCGCGGTAAAGCCGGGCCTGCGTCTCTTCGTCCTGCGGTCCGTCCTGCGGCAGAAGTGGCAGTTTGATGCCCCCGGCCTCCACCATGATGTGCGGAGCCCCGGCACCGTCAGTGCCAAACACGCCGGTCATTTCCGGGGCAGAGGCATCCACCTCCAGCGCCGTGGCGGTCCCCGCATCCCCAAACAGCGGCACGGTGGCGCGATCATCTTTCAACAGACGCGAGGTCGAGACGTCCCCGGCCAGCAGCAGACCCCGCGCCGGACGCCCGCCAATGCTCAGCGTCTTCAGGAGCGAAGCCACCATCCACAGGCCGTAGGTATAGCCCGAACAGCCCAGATTGACGTCAAAGGCCAGACACGAGCCCAGACCCAGCCGGTGTTGCAGCGCGCAGGCGGTGGCTGGGGCCACATAGTCGGCGCTTTGGGTGACAAAGATCAGCACGTCAATGCTGTCGCGCGCCCAGCCCAACTGATCGAGCAAACCTTCGGCGGCCCGCTGACACAGATCGGAGGTCATCACCCCTTCCGGGGCGATGCGTCGTGAGCGCACGCCGATGGATTTGATCAGGCGTTCGCGCTCGGCCTCATCGGGGATCAGGCCCTCTTCGGCCAGCGTCCGTCCGCTCTTGGGAACACAGGCCCGGATGCCGCGCACCGCCACGCCCTGCAATCTGCCTTCGGTCATGAAACGCTCCCGAATCCCGTGTTATGGACTGCGCCTGTCATCCGCTGCTTTGCGTTAAGATCGCGTTAAGGGACAGGGCGCGCCGCCTGTGGGGCCCGCACAAACAGGGCCACGTTTAAGGGAATATTAAGCGGATCACCCAAGGATCGAAGCCTACGGTTTTCAATATCTACGGCGCGGGAAAAAACTCATGACCGATCAGGCCTTCATCGCCTCTGTGGCGGAAATTCTCGAAATCGACCCGGCGGGTCTGACGGGTGCGGAAACCCTGACAGAGCTTGGCAACTGGGACAGCCTGGCCGTTATCACCTTTGTGGCCATGGCCGACGCCAACTACAATACGGTGGTTAGCGGTGATCAACTGCGCGCCGCGCAAACCATCAAGGATCTGGCCGCTCTGGTCGGGCTCTGAGACCGGCGGACGCCGTGGCTCAGACGCCGGGATTGCGAGAGCGCCTGAAAACGCGGGTTCCCTCATGGCGGCATTTTGCCGCGCGCGCCCGCGCTGACCGGCGCAATATTGCCTACGACCTGTTGCCACTGCTCGATTATCGCGGTCGGCAACGGGTAAGCCGCCTCATCCGTCACTTTAAACCTCGTACACCCGACCTTGCGCCCTCACCTCTGGCGCAGTCCCTGTGTGCGGAGCTGCGCGAAGACGGTTTTACCGCCATTCAGCCACCCATTGATGCGCAGGTGTTGAGCGACCTCACGGCCTATTTCCGCGACCTGCCCTGCCACGACCCCTATCGCCCGCATCTGGGGCGGTTTCGCTGGGATGAGGTGCCGTCCGAAGACATCAATATTGGCTATTACACGCCCGAAGAGGTGATCCGCGCCCCGCACGCGCTAGCGTTAGCCAACCATCCAGACGTTCTGGCGGCTGCCGAGCTGTATCTGGGGGCGCGGCCTATTCTCGACAATATCGGGGCCGTTTGGTCCTTCCCCGGCCGCGCCACGGCCAAGGGCGTTCAACGGTTCCATCGCGATTACGACTGCGTCGGCAATGTCAAACTCTTCTACTATCTGACCGACATCGACGCCCAATCCGGCCCGCATGTGTTCGTGCGCGGCTCTCATCGCTCCCCCATCCTCGAAACGGGCAAGGCCCAGACGGATGCCGATATCGAAGCGGCCTTCGGGGCCGACAAGGTGGTGACGCTGACCGCGCCCGCCGGCTCGTGGTTCTTGGAAGACGTCTATGGCTTTCATAAGGGGCTGTTGCCCGTGTCGCGCCCGCGTCTGCTGCTGGCGTTTCAGTATAATCTCTACGCCACGCCGCATTCGCCGAAGGCCTCGGTGATGGACAATCCCGGCGGATTTGACGCTTACATCAATCAGGTCTTTCTGCGATGAGACGGGTCTGTATCATTCCGGCACGCGGCGGGTCAAAGCGCATCCCGCGCAAGAATATCAAGCCCTTCTTCGGGCAGCCCATGATCGGCTATTCGATCCGCGCGGCCGTTGAGTCCGGCCTGTTTGAACGCATCATCGTATCGACCGATGATGATGAAATCGCCGAAGTGGCGCGCGCCTGCGGGGCGCAAACGCCGTTTGTGCGCCCGCCGGAACTTTCCAACGACCATGCGGGGACCGGCGCGGTCATGGCCCACGCCCTCGACTGGCTGATCGCACAGGGGGAGCGCCCCGACGCCCTGTGCTGCCTCTATGCCACCGCCCCGTTTCTGACCGCCAAACGCCTGATCGAGGGCTGGGAGGCGCTTCAGGGCAAGCGCCACGCCTTTTCGGTGACCAGCTACGCCTTCCCTATCCAGCGCGCCCTCTATGTCACGCCGGAGGGCGGGGTAGCCATGTTCCAGCCCGAACACCGCATGACGCGCTCTCAGGACCTCGTGCCCGCCTATCACGACGCGGCGCAGTTCTACTGGAGCTGGACGGAGGCGGCGCTGAATGGCGAAGACGTCTTTTCGATTCATTCCGCCCCGGTCATCCTGCCGCGCACCGAGGTCGTCGATATCGACACACCCGAAGACTGGGAGGTCGCCGAACAGATGTTCGCAGCCCTCAGAGCCGGTGAGAAATAGTAATCGCAGAAACGAACAGCGCGATTTCAGACACTTGGCGGCGCAATTGCCGTTCAGGTGCTGGAATTTTATTGACGCCCCCAAAGTCAGGCTATAGCTGAGCCATGGCCGAGCGTATCTATCTTTATGACTCCACCCTGCGCGACGGATCGCAGGCGCAGGGGATTGACTTCACCGTTGCCGACAAGCTGGCGATTGCTGAGGCGCTGGACGCCTTTGGCATCGACTATATCGAAGGCGGCTGGCCGGGGGCCAACCCCACGGATGACGCCTTTTTTGCGCGCGTGCCGAAGACGCGCTTTGCCAAGGTCTCGGCCTTTGGCATGACGCGCCGCGTCGGGCGTTCGGCCTCAAACGATCCGGGCCTTCAGGACATTCTCAACGCCAACACGCCGGCCGTCTGTCTGGTCGGCAAGAGCTGGGACTGGCAGGTCGAGACGGCACTGAAGGTTTCGACCAGCGAAAACCTGAAAATGATTGGGGATTCGCTCAGCCACATGATCGCGCAGGGTCGTGAGGCGCATTTCGACGCCGAACACTTCTTCGACGGCTATAAGGCCAATCCCGCTTATGCGCTGGAGGCCCTTACGGCTGCCTATCAGGCCGGGGCGGAGTGGATCATCCTGTGCGACACCAATGGCGGCTCGATGCCGTCCGAGGTGTATCGCATCGTCTCCGACGTCAAGGCCAGGCTGCCTGAGGCGCGTCTGGGCATCCACTGCCATAATGATACCGAGCAGGCCGTGGCCAATTCGCTGGCCGCTGTTGAGGCCGGGGTGCGTCAGATTCAGGGCACGATCAACGGCATTGGCGAGCGCTGCGGCAACGCCAATCTGATCGCCCTGATCCCCACCCTGATGCTCAAGATGGGTTATGAGACGGGCGTGTCGATGGAACAGCTCAAGGAGATTGGCTCGCTGTCGCGTCTGATCGACGACCGGCTGAACCGCGTGCCCAACCGCCACGCCGCCTATGTCGGCAAGAGCGCCTTTGCGCACAAGGGCGGCCTGCATGTTTCAGCTATGGCGCGCGACAGCCGCTCCTATGAGCATATCGACCCGGCGCTGGTCGGCAATACGCGGCTGATCCTAGTCTCGGACAAGGCGGGCCGCGCCAATGTGCTGAACCGTCTGGAGCAGATGGGCATTGCGGTCGCCGCCGATGATGAGCGCGTCAATGAGCTGGTGAAGATCGTCAAGGACCGCGAGGCGATGGGCTATGCCTATGAAGACGCCAGCGCCTCGTTCGAGCTTCTGGCCCGCGGGCTTCTGGGGCAGTTGCCGCGCTATTACGAACTCCTCAGCTATCGCGCGCTGAACGAATGCCGCGTTGAGGCCTCCGGCGCGCAGGACACGATGGCCGAGGCCACTGTCAAGCTGTCGGTCGCCGGGGAAACCGTGATGACCGTGGCCGAAGGCAATGGCCCGGTCAATGCGCTGGATGAGGCGCTGCGCAAGGCCCTGACGCCGCACTATCCGGAACTGAAGGCCATGCACCTGTCGGACTATAAGGTGCGCATCCTGACACCATCGGACGCCACCGCAGCCCTGACCCGCGTGGTGATCGAAAGCCGCGATACGGACGGCCACGCCTGGCACACGCTGGGGGTCAGCCCGAACGTGATTGATGCCTCAAACGACGCCCTGTTCGATGCGGTGACGTGGTTCCTGCTCAAGCAGAAGGTGGCGGTGCGCTGAACGCCGACTGCCGGAAATGAAAACCCCCGCCTCATACCAAGGGTCATTGAAGATGACCCTTGGTATTCCATTCGAGACTGTCTCATGTCCCTGAGACATATGAGACAGTTTCGTGTCTTCAACGGCCGGATGCGGCTAGCATCTTCGGGCGTTGGTATCATCGAAGCGGGGGTTTGTTTTGCGGCTTAGCGCTTGTAGCGGCCCCAAAGTTTTTCAAACTTGAAGCCGGTCAGGTCTTCAACCACACGACGGCTTTCCTCCGATTCCGGCTGGGTTTCCCCGGCGCGCAAACGCTCGACCTCGTGGACAAGGATGCCGTGGGATCTGACATTGAGGCCGAAGCTCCACGAAATGATCATACCCAGCACCATTACGACGATCGGACCGGCGATCAGGACCAGCACAATCGTGTGGATAGCTTCCGGAGACTGCTGGATGACAACGGACGAGTCCTTCGGTGCCGCCAGATAACCACCCTGATTAATGATCCAGCCGGTCGCCACGATGGCCGCAGACTGCGCCACCTTGCGCACCAACGTCATGACCCCAGCGAAGATGCCTTCGCGACGTTGACCGGTGACGGCCTCGTCAATGTCAGGCAGATAGTTATAGACCGACCACGGCACAAAATTCAGCGTACCGCGACCCAGACCCGCCAGAATGATCGGCACGATCAGCCAGAAGGCAACGCCGAAATTGGAGTGACTGAAAGCGGCAAACAGATTGCCATTGAGGCCTTCGAGACCCGCCGCGATGCCTTCGGGTTGGGTGAAGTAGAAGGCGAGGAACAGCAACAGCGCGGCGCCCACAAAGCTGATGGCGATGCGATAGGCCAGGGTCGGCCCCGTCTTGATCACCACCTGAATGGCGATCATCACCGAAACGAGCTGCGCAATGTACATCAGCGTCATCATGCCCGAAATCAGCGTCGTGGTTTCGCCCTTGCTCAGCGTCGCCCCAGCCGCCAGAACGGTCGCCACAAACAGCGGGAAGGCGGTGTTGAAGATGTCCTGCGACAGGTATCCGCCCAGATAGATCGACAGGTGCTGACGAAAGGCGCGCAGTTTCAGCGTCGAGAACAGGTCGCGGAACATGTTGACCGGGATCATCAACGCGGCGGCGGCATTGAAGGGTTGCGGTTGGATCCGCTTTTCATCTTCCGTGTACGGACGCTCCCACGAGAAGACAACCACCAGAATCACCACCAGCGAGAACAGAAGGCCAAAAATGGTCGCCATGATCAGGAAGGTGTCCGGCGAATCCTTGCCCCCGAAATTGTCGATAATGAAGGTCGGCAGGTAGGAGGCGAGGATGGCGGAAGACTGCGCAATGATCATCCGCGCGCCGGCGAACTTGGCCTTTTCTTTGTAATCCTTGGTCATTTCCGCGGCGAGCGTTTCCCACGGAATGAGGAACATGGTGTAGAGCAGTTCGAAGAAGATGAAGACGAAAAGATAGTACCAGAAGGTCTGTCCGGTCACGAACAACAGCGCAAAGGACGGCAGCAGCGGTATGGTGATCAGCAGGAAGATCTTACGACGGCCGATTTTACGCCCCACCCAGGTATGGCGCAGATTGTCGGAGATATAGCCGATCAGCGGGCAGGTAATGGCTTCGAGCAGACGCGGCAGGCCAAGGATAAATCCGGCATCAATGGCGCTCAGACCGCAGAAGTTGGTGAAGAAATAAAACAGCCAGCCGGTGATGACGGCCTGAGCCCCGGCACCGAGCATATCGCCCGATCCCCAGCCCCAGTAGTTGATCCAGCTTGGCTTACGCACCTGAGCCACTTCGGCCATATCGTTTCACTCCCAAAATCCACCTCCCTTGCTTAGCGGGGGAGGTATCGCCGTCTTGACGGCGACGGAAGGGGCTGATCAGGCCGACCTAAACCCCACCGTCTTTTTTTGGCTCACACCAAAAAATCCACCTCCCCTGAACCGGGGAGGTGCGTGTTAAATAAACCGGTACAGGAACTCGCCCATGGTCAGCAGCGCCATGGCCTGACCAAACGGCATCGAAGTCAGCGGGATGTCTTTATATTCCTGAATGGAGTTGAACACCGGCGTGCCGAACGACACCTGGGTCAGCTCACCCGCGCTGTTGATATGGGCGCGCACGGCCTTGGCGGCCTTGATGCCGATGGCCTCATACTCACGCGAGATATAGCCCTTACGCACGGCCTTGAGTATGCCATAGGCAAAGCCCGCCGAGGCCGCGGCCTCTTCGTAGGAGGTTTCATCGTCAAGAATGGTGCGCCACAGGCCCGACGGGGCCTGAACCTTCGCCAGCGCCTTGACCTGCGCTTCCAGCGTTTCGATCAGGAACATACGGAAGGCATCATCCTTCGGCAGATTCAGAAGCTCGATAAATTCCGGGATGACGATGGTGACCCACGAATTGCCACGCCCCCACAGGGCGTTGGCGAAGTTGTGACGGCCATCAAAGGTCCAGCCGTGGAACCACAGGCCGGTCTTACGGTCGGTCAGGTACTTGATATGGATCAGGAACTGACGCTTAGCCTCTTCGACATAGTGCGGACGGTTGAGCAGCAGGCCGATCTTGGCCAGCGGCACGACCGACATCATCAGCGTGTCATCCCACAGTTGCTGGTTATTGACGCTGTTATAGACGATGTGCTGGAAGCCACCTTCTTCCGTACGCGGAAGATCGTTATACACCCACTCCGCCCACACATCGAGATAGGGCAGATAGCGGCGGTCACCGGTGCGCTCAAACAGGTAGGCCAGCGTCAAGAAGGGCGCGACCGTATTGATATTACGCGACGGCGAGCCTTCCTTGAACCGGTCCTCGAACCAGTTGATCATGATGTCCCAGGCTTTTTTGTCGCCGGTCATCTCCCAGACCTTGTACATGCCGTAAAGGCCGATGCCTTGCGTCCACTCAAAGCCATGCCAGGCCTTGGTGTCGATCACGCGGCCATCGGTCAGGCGCAGCAGAAACTCACCCGACGTGTCCTCAATATGGATCAGATTATCGATCAGCAGGTCGATGGCCCGGCGGTAATCGTCACGGTCGGCATCCAGCGCCGCCGACTGATGTTGCAGCAGCGGATGGATGTTGAACGGGTCGGTCGGGGTGAGGACCTGATTGTTCGTATTGACGGGCTTTTTGAGGATCTGAGCGGTCATGAGAGAGAACTCTTGGGAGAGGTACTGTTAGCGTTGCAGTTTATTGGGTGCGGGCATGATTTCGAGGGGAACACTCGTGCGCGCGGTACGCAGGTTAACCAGTTGAACGGGCTCCAGCGCGTTTTCCGGCTTGCCATCGGTGGTGACGGCCAGAGCGATGGTATTGTCGCCATTGGGGTTTAAAATACCCGGCGGGATGACAAAGGTGCGCTGCGGGCCGATATGGGCGATAAATTGCCCCATATTCCAGCCGTTGACGAAGATCAGCACACGGTTTTCACGGTCCGAGCGCGGCTGCGTCGTATCGCCGAAGCTGAGGCCAAGCTGCACATCATGCCCCTTGGGCAGGTCGAGCTTGAACTGCGTGCGCAGCCAGTAGGTGCCCGCCGCCGGCGGGGCAGCAGTCTGACTTGCGCTCTCCCATCCGTCCTGCTTACCCGGCAGATACCAGCCTTCGCGCTCGCCATAGAGGCCGCCATTGTTCAGAGGACCGCGGACGAGGTCGGCGATCTGTTCGCCGCCCTTATTGCCCTGAATGCGCCATTCGATCGGCACCGCAAAACGGCGACCAGCGCGCGTGGTCAGCGATGCGGCGATCAGGCCGCGCGCTTCGCGGTGGGCGTCATCGGCCATCAGGTCCCAGTTGTGCGAATTGTTGCGCACCATGACCGAAATCACGTGCTCACCGGGCGTCAGCTTGTCGAGCTTGAACTTCACGCTGTCGGTGGTTTCGGGGAACTGACGGCCCGTATCGTGTTCGTGGTGGCCGATATATTTGCCATCGACCCAGACCTGAATCATGCCGGCACCGCCTGCGCCGTAGAACAGCTCAAGCTGATCCGCCGTCTGATCGGTGATTTTGACGCGCCCGCGATACCAGACATCGCCGTGGTGGAAGCCGTAATCGCTCATGCTCAGCGTCGGCTGACCGCGTTCGGTGGTCGTCCAGGTCTGAGCTGCCGTCGGGCGGTTATCGGCCTTGACCCACTGGCTGTCGTCAAAGCCGGGCTGCGCTTCGGGGCTGTCCATGCGGCGCGTCCACGCCACCTGCGCGAGGTCCGGCAGGGTCACCTTTTCCGGACGCGGCAGGGGCTGGGTGCTGAACAGGCTGCCGTCGTTTTGCGCCGTTACGGCGACCGGTTCGCCATTGAAGGTGACGCTTTCAACCGACTTCGGGCCCCAGATCGTCAGGGCCGATTCCGTCATGGTGTCGCCCAAGAGGTCGAGCTTACCGCCCGAAAGCTTGGCTTCGCGCACCAGTGCCGCCGTCATTTGTAGAACGGGGCCTTCCGCCGTCTCCTGACGCCAGAAATTGAAACTGGTCGGTTCATCGGCGATCAGGAGCAGCAGCGGCGCACGGCCACCATCCGTAATCCGAAGACGGATCAGGCCACTATGCGTATAGCTGATCTTCAGATCGCCGGTTTTGGCATCAAACTTCGTCGTCGCCTGACCGGACAGAAGCTCGACCTTCGGCGCTTGCGAGAAGCGCAGGACGGTTTCCCCCGCCTCCCCGACACGGCCATGCAGCAGCGCAATGTCCTGTTCACCATTCTGGAAATGCGTCTGGATTTCCGAGTTGGAATAGACGAGGTGCTGACGCTCCATGGCGTAGGACGCCAGCAGCATCTTGGCGTCCTGACCATTGACGCGCACCGGGATGGTGTAGGTGCCGTCCTTCGTCGTCAGCTCAAACGTGGCACTGTCGTCGGTCAGGGCATCGGACGGGTTATGAACCGCAAACAGGATGTGCGTTTTCAGCGTCGGATTGATGTTGTGATAGACCTTGATCTTGTCGTTCGAGGGCTTGAGCACCGGGCCCTTGTCCATTTCGGCCAGCACCTGTTCCGCCGCCTGAACGAACATGCCCTGCTGCTTCAGCGCATAGGCCTTTTCGCGCAGGCCCCGGTCTTCGGAAATGGCCGCGCCGTAGTCGTAAGAGGTATAGACGACCGGTCCGGCCAGCCAGCCCCACGAGGTGCCGCCGTACGTCATATAGACGTTGTGGATGGTGATGCGGTTGATCAGGTTGGTGCCATAAAAGACGCGCTGATAGCCCTTGCCCTGACGCTTGGCCGTGCATTCATAGGTGCCGTTCGAGCCCCAGTAGTCGAACCAGCCGCCGCCCAGTTCCGCCGCAAAACCGGGCGTTTTGGGCGAAGACAGAGAGCCGATGCGCGGCGGGGTCGTCCCATATATGCCCCAGTCGGGCGCCTTGTTGGGGCCTGACGGATCAGCATGAACATTACAGGTGCCGCCCGGATAGCCGTCAAAGGCATAGATGTCCGTCGGCCCCGGATTGGCCCACGGCGCGGTCGAATCCTTCGGCGTCCAGTCTGGCAGACGCCCGGCCGCATTGTGGAAGAAGGGCACAGTGATGCCGTCGGCGCGCGCTTTTTTGGCCAGATGCTCCATCTGACGCACGTGCTTCGGCTCGACCTTGCCCAGCTCGTTTTCGAGCTGGTAGGCGATGATATTGCCGGTGCCGTTGGTGATCTGATGCCGCGCGATGATGGCGTTGATCTGCGTCATCCACTCATCGGTAGCGGCCAGAAACAGCGGATCATCGGTGCGGGCTTCGGCGCGCTGACGAAGCAACCAACCGGGGAAGCCGCCTGCGGTGAGCTCAGCATTCACATAGGGGCCGGTGCGGGCAATAACGTACATGCCCTCTTCCTCAGCGATTTCGATGGCACGTTCGACATTGCGGATGCCTGTAAAATCATAAACGCCCGGTGCCGGCGAGTGGTAGCCCCAGTTGAAATAGAAGGCGACGCCGTTGAAGCCCGACGCCTTCATCTTTTGCAACACGTCGCGCCACAGGGAGGGGTTGGGCAGGCGGAAGGGGTGCACCTCGCCCGACCACACCATGATGCGCTTGCCATCGACCATCAGGGAGTGTTCGTCCCAGGTGACTTTTTTCGGCGGGTTTTTGGGCTTGGTGGCTTCGGCCAGAGCCTTCGGGTCTTCGGACAGTACGGTGAAGTGACGCACCACGCCCGACACGCCGCCGATTTCCTTCTTCGGCGTCCAGGTTTTGAAATTATCGTGGCTGTCGGAATACCAGTAGCGCTTGGTGATATAGTCGTCGAAATAGATACGCCAGCCGCCATCTGGCAGCTTCACCAGCGCCTGACCTTCGCGCCAGTCGCCCCACCCGGCCCAGTCACCCTTTTTCTCGATTTTCCACGGGCCGTAGAGCGATTTGGCCGTGGCCAGTTCGATGAATTTGGTCGTCTCGTTCTTGACGAAGGCGGTGTAACCCTTGTCGGTGGCCAGCACAAAGGTGTCGATATAGTTGCCTTGCAGGCCCTGCATGGGCTTGGGCGCCGACCATTGCGAGAAATCAGAGTTGGGCTCGATTACATAGGCCCCGAACGGCCCCTTGGTGCCGCCCTTCGACAGGGACACCACGACCTTCAGGCTGCCGTCCTTGTCGCGGAACCATTCGGGTGCCCAGGTATTGGTGACGCCCTGCAGGTCGATCTTGACCTCGCGCACCAGCTCCCAGCTTTTCAGGTCTTTCGAGCGGGTGATCCCGAAATCCGAGCCGTCCCAGTTGGTGGTATAGACGACGTAATAATAGCCGTCCGTATGGCGGATGATCGACGGGTCGCGCAGCAAACCTTTTTGCGGGGTATAGACCTCAGAGCCCAGCGTCTTGAACGTCACGCCGTCGGCGGAGGTGAACAGGCTGAGCGTGTTTTGCGAAGTGGCCATGAAGGCCGACATCAGGAAAACGTTTTGTGCCTTGGCAGCTTCACTGACCTGCGCCTGCTTTTGCGCATCGGAGCCTCGCGGAATCCCCAGTTCCTGCGCCGTCGCGCCAAAGGCCAGCAGGGCACCGGCGGCGGCGATCAGACCGATTTGCGAAACACGCGAAAGGGCTGCCATACGGAAAAACTTCCGGCGCAGCGGATTCTGGTTGGGCATTGGGGGTCCTCTTTTGGGGTTCCTCTGAGACAGCGCCGTGGCCGGGATCTTCAGATCGGCGGGTCTTGGACGCCCGCGCAGCGACGGCCAGCGGCGGCTGGTGCGTTAAGATGACATTGACGACGGACCATATCAATGAAAAAATATCACAAACGAGCACATAAGGGCCAATTATGATCAGAAAAAACGCCATTATGATCAAAACCAATCAGGGAAATGAGACTCGCACGCGGCTGCGCGCCCTTGTTCTGACGCTGGCCCTAAGTTTAGGCGGAACATCCGTCATGGCGCAGATCGCCGCTTCGGAGGCCTCCGTGACGCCCCTGCCCCAGCGCTTCCTGCTCGACCCCGCCCTGAAAGCCGATGCGACGGCTGTGCGGGTGACCCCCGACATGACCTATGACGCAACCCGCGGCTATGGCTTTACCAATACACGCGACGGCAACGAAATGGCGCTGGCCGTGAAGGCCGTCCCCGGTGATTACCGTGTGCGCGTGACTCTGGGCACGAAAAAGGCGGACAGCCGCACCTCGATCTGGGCCGAAGACCGGCGGCTGATGCTGGCCCCGGTGGCGCTGAAAAAGGGGGAGACGAAGACGGTTGAGTTTATTGTCAATGTACGCGACGCCGCGGTCGTCACCTCTGAGCAGGACGCCAAGGGCAAGGCCCCGCGCGTCGGTCTGCGCGGCGACGAAGACATCGGGCGCACCTGGGATGACAGGCTGACCATCGCGTTTTCGGGCCCCTCACCCGCCGTGCAAAGCGTTGAGATCACCCCCATAAAAGCCCGCCGTATCCTGATTGCCGGGGATTCAACCGTCACCGATCAGGCTGGCACGGACTACGCCTCGTGGGGACAGATGCTACCACGCTTTCTATCCAGCGATGTCTCCGTCGCCAATCACGCCCGCTCTGGCGAGACGATGAAGTCGTTCGTCACCTCCCTGCGCTGGGACAAGCTGCTCAGCGATCTGCGCGCGGGTGATGTGGTGCTGATGCAGTTCGGCCATAATGATCAGAAGAAGCAATGGCCGCGCACCTATGTCGATGCCGAGCGCTCATACCCGGCCTGGCTGAAGGCCTTTGCGACGGATGCGCAGGCGCACGGGGCGAAGGTGGTGCTGATTTCGCCGGTGTCGCGCCGCTCGTTTGAAAACGGCAGGATCACCAATACGCTGGCCGGCTATGACGACGCGGTGCGGAAAGTCGCCGCCGAGCTGAACGTGCCCTTTATCGACCTGACCGCGAAGACGAAGACGCTCTATGAGGCGCTGGGGCCTGAGATCAGCCCGCTGGCCTTTGGCAATAACGGTCAGGACAAGACTCATCACAATGCCTACGGCGCCTATCAGATCGCCAATTATGTGGCGCAGGCGATCACCGATCCGCAGAGCGGCTTGGGCCTCAAGGCCGCGCCCGATTTCACCGCCTTCGATCCGGCCCATCCGGCCGATCCGAAACACTTCGATCTCACCCCCGCCGACTGGCCCGTCATGCGCGAGGCCCCGGCAAAGATTTCAGGGAACTAAACCTCATGACCCAGATTCACGCCTTCAAAATGCAGCTCAAGCCGGGCTTTGAGGCCGAATACCAGAAGCGCCATGATGAGATCTGGCCGGAACTGTCGGACCTTTTGCACGAGGCCGGGGTATCAGACTATTCAATCTTCCTCGACCCGGAAACCCTGACCCTGTTTGGCGTCCTGCGCCGCACAGACAACCACACCATGGCCGACCTGCCCGCCCATCCGGTGATGAAAAAATGGTGGGCCTATATGGCCGACATCATGGACTCAAACCCCGACAATTCACCGGTGGCGAAGGATTTGAAGCCGGTGTTCTACATGGCGTAACAAACGATTGGCGGAGCGCGCCGCCAACATCCTTGTAAATTTACCGATAGATGGTAAATTTACAAGGATGATTACACGCCACTTACAGTCAACGCTCATAACTCTCCTTGCCGAATATCCGGCGGTCGTGCTGTTAGGCCCGCGTCAGATCGGTAAGACGACGCTGGCCGTCAATCTGGGCGAGGAACTGAACGGCATGTATCGTGACCTTGAACGACCGCGCGATCTGGATCAGGTGCGCGATATCGAGTTGTTTCAGGCGCAGTATCCGGAACGGCTCCTTATTCTCGATGAGGTCCAGCGCGCACCGGAGATTTTCGCCCCCTTGCGCGGCGTTATTGATCGCCGTCGCCGCGACGGCCAGCGCAGCGGACAATTCCTGTTCCTCGGCTCGGCCTCCCTAAAGTTGCTGGGTCAGACCAGCGAAAGTCTGGCCGGGCGCGTGGCCTATGCCGAGCTTTCAGGCATTAACGCGCTTGAACTCGCCTCAGCCGCCGCGCAAGACCTAAATCCACTGTGGGTACGCGGCGGTTATCCGGACAGCCTGACCGCTCGCAGCGAAGCGATAAGTCTGAAATGGCGGCTCGATCTTATTCGCACCTATCTGGAGCGCGACGTGCCGCAATTTGGGTTTCGCGTGCCCGCAGAAACCCTGCGCCGCTTCTGGACCATGCTGGCTCACCATCAGGGCGGCCTGTTTAATGCCTCAAGCCTTGGCGAAGGGCTGGGCCTGAGTGGACAGACCGTATCGCGCTATCTCGACATACTGGTGGACCTGCTGCTGGTGCGCCGCCTTGAGCCCTGGTACGCAAATATCGGCAAGCGGCTGGTCAAATCCCCCAAGGTCTATATCCGCGACAGCGGCTTACTGCACGCTCTGCTGGCTATCGAAGACGCCGACAGCCTTCTGAGCCATCCGGTTATTGGCGCAAGCTGGGAAGGGTTTGTCGTCGAAAACCTGCTCAGTTGCCTGTCGGCATCACTGTGGCAGCCCTACTTCTACCGTACGCAGGCCGGAGCCGAAATCGACCTCGTGCTGGTCAAGGCGGGCAAGCCTGAGGTCGCCATTGAAGTCAAGCGCGCCTCTGCACCGAAGGCGCAAAGAGGCTTTCATCAGGCCTGCGACGATCTGGGCATAACCCATCGCTACATCGTCTATCCGGGCGACGAGGCCTACCGCCTCAGCACGAGCGATATCTGGGTGACGCCTTTGACGACGCTGATGTCAACCCTAAGGGACCGTAGAGGTCTGTCCTTTGGATAAAGGCCTCAGACGACTTCCGAAGCCTTGCGGTCTTCGGCGGTCACTTGGGCGATGCGCACCTCGATACCGGCGTGTTCCAGCCATTCGCGCGCCGCGTCGCTCAGCCCTTCATCGGTGATCACCACGTCAATCGCCGTCAGCGGGCACACCGACAGCGAGGCCGGGGCGTCGATTTTGGAGGAATCCGCCAGCACGATGACCTGATCGGCGCGCTCCATCAGACGGCGCTCGGACTGCACCAGCAGGGTGTCCGACTGCATCAGGCCGTTGCGCGTCAGGGCCTGACAACCAATGAACATCTTGGCCGCCGAGAAGTTCTGCAACATGCCGTCCTCATACGGGTTGAGGATGATGCGCTGTTCGCGGAACAGTTCGCCGCCCGGCAGGGTGACCTTCACCTTTGAGCGATCGAGCAGGCATTGCAGGATGGGAATGGAGGTGGTGAGCACGTGATAGGGCTCATTGGCCATCATATTGGCCAGGGTGTAGGTGGTCGAGCCGCCGTCGATAATCATCGAAATGCCGGGCTTGAGGAAGTCGAGCGCGGCGCGGGCAATGGCGCGTTTGACCGGCGCATTGACGATGGTCGAGGCCAGAAAGCTCGATTGCCCGATCAGGCTGTCGGTCTGAAACTCCGGTGTCTTGGGTTCGGCCTTGGCCGTGAAGTGCTTGCCTTCAATGCGCATGGCCCCGCCGCGCACGCGCAGCAGATGCCCCAGTTCGTGCAACTCATTGAGGTCGCGGCGGATGGTCGCCGGTGACACTCCCAGACGCGCCGTCAGCTCATCGACCGAGGTCACGCGGTCCGGATTGAGTTCGTCGATGATCAGCTTCCAGCGATCCTGAAGGTGCATATGGCCCGCCCTGCGTTTCTGTGTAACGATCCTTATACGCGCAGCCGGCTCCGGCCCTACGCGATTGATGATCGAATGTGATTGATTCTTATAGGGCGCATTCCACATGGTGGGAAGCACCTTTTTTGGGTAGGGCTTCAATCGTTTTCCATCGCCTTTAACCAGGCGGCGCGGTAGGCGCGTATGGCCTCAACACCCTGCGGCGCGACGGGCTTATAGGCTGGCACCGGCGGCACATGATCGCTGAAAAAGGCCATTGCCCCGGCGCCGCGCGTCACCCCGGACGAGGTTTCGCAGACCAGAACCGGTGCGTCGCGCATGGCCGCCAGAAGGGTGCAGAAGGCGGCATTGTGCGCCGCCGGGCCTTCGATCAGCAGCGGCCGATCCGCGGGGGCGATCATATCGAGCGAGGTGACCGCGATCAGGGCGACGTAGATCAGGCCCAGTGCGGCGCGCGTTTGCGGCGTGTCGGTTTCAAGCCCGACGATTTCGCCGCGCCGTCCGGGAAAGGGCCCGCCGGCATCGACGAAGCTCGGCAAGGCCATGGCCCCTGAGCCGATCACCTCAAGGACCGTATCGAGCGTCACCGGCACATCGACATGACCATTGGTGATCAGCTCAAGCGCCCGCCCGCCCATAAAGCGCGCGCAGGGCACCGCACGGCCATAGACGTCGATATTGACGAGGCAGTCGCGATCCGGCCGCAGGCTGTCCGACACGGCGGCGGGCGCAATACCGGGGGCCATGGCAACATACCAGGTGCCGGTCGTCAGTATGACCGGTAAAACCGCCGCCTCATCGTGCTGATATCGCGCAATAACCAGCGCCAGAGCGGCGTTGGAATCGTGCAGCCCCACATGCACCTGACAGTCGGGGCTTAAGCCCACGGCCTCGGCGATTTCAGGGCGCAACGGCCCGGCCTTTTCCCACGCCGAGCGCAGCGGCGCAAAGCGTTCCGCCCAGCCCTCAGAAACTGCTAGACTGGAGAAGGTGCCCTGAGTCGGGTTCCACAGGTCGGTGTGACAGCCCAGTGACGTCACCTCCGAACACAAAACGCCCGACAGCCGCCACGTCCAGTACTGTGCGTAAGAGAGGATGTAGCGGACCCGCTCAAAGAATTTGGGATCGCGACGCGCGTGCCAGAAGATTTGCGCCCCCAGATTCAGCCCGTTGGGCAGAAGCGGCGACAGGGTTTCCTCAAAGGCCGGGCGCACCCGCTGATAGGCGCGTTCATAGGGCAGCGGGATCGACGCTTCGTAATCCTGAATGGGTTGCAGCAACTGCTCATCGGCGCTGAGGAAGGCGCAGCCGGCCCCGTGCGCGACGGGGATAATGCGGTCGATGCGGTAGCGCTGCGACAGGCGCTTCAGCTCGCTCAGACACCAGGCAAACAGGGTATCGACATCGAAGGCCGCATAGAGCCGCGTATGCAGGTGCGGCGTCTTGAACGTCGTGCGGCTGAGGATCTGGCCTTCGGCGTCAATCACGCTCAGCTTGGCATTGGTCTTGCCGACATCAAAAACAACGCAGACGCCCTCGCCCGTCACCGCGGCGCGCGTATGGCCCCCGGAGACTCCCGTCATCGCGTAACCGTCCGCCGACGGAACCCTCTCCGTCACGGGGCTTACCGACACGTCTCTAAGGCTATTGCGCACCCTTCACTCCCGACATCAGCCGCTCTTTCATGAGCGAACGGGAGCCGATTACCGGTTTTCCCGTCCATTGCCGATCATTATTGATCGAAAATTAGCAACAGAGATTGTTTTCTGCCGCTATTTCCGTTAGTCTCCTACCCTATAAGAAAAGCGCGTCTGCGCCCACAAAAAACAGGTTGAGGGGGTGTTTCCCCGCGCTCTCATATATGGCGTGGCGTGCGCGCCACATCCAGACTGCTCGCGTGAACAGTCTGTTGATTTGACTCTGTCCGTCTTTTAACCCTATCTGGAGGCCCATGTGCTGAAGGAATGGACACCCCGAATGGGCTATGTCGCCGTCAAAAAGACCCAGTCGGCCCTGCCGCAGGACATTATTGATCGGGAGAATGCGCGGCTGATGGCGGCGCATATGGCCGATTATGAGGCTCTGGGCGTCAGACTGGCGCGTGTGGGTGTCGATATCGAGCACGTGGTCGATCGCCTGATGACGCTTGAGGTCGGCATCCCGAGCTGGGGCATGGTGTCGGGCGGTACGCGCTTTGCCCGCTTCCCCATGCCGGGTGAGCCCACCAATATTCTGGAAAAGATCGAAGACTGCGCCGCCGTGCATCAGGTGTCGGGCCTGACGCCGCGCATCTCGCTGCATTTTCCCTGGGACAAGGCCAACGATATCGACGAGGTGCGCGACTTCGCCCACGCCTACGGCATGGGGTTTGATGCGGTCAATTCCAATACCTTTCAGGATCAGCCGGGGCAGCGCCTGTCATACAAGTATGGCTCGCTGACCCATTCGGACCCCGCCACCCGCGCGCAGGCCATCGAGCACAATCTCGAATGTATCGAGATCGGCGACCGGCTGGGTGCCAAGGCCCTGACCGTGTGGATCGGCGACGGCTCGAACTTTGCCGGTCAGAACGAGTTTGCCGACACGCTGGAGCGCTATCTCGACAGCATGAAGGCGATCTATGCCGCCCTGCCGCACGACTGGCGGCTGTTTATCGAGCATAAGCTCTATGAACCGGCCTTCTACGCCACCGTCATTCAGGACTGGGGCACGTCTATCCTCTGTGCGCAGACACTGGGCCCCAAGGCGCAGTGTCTGGTCGATCTGGGCCACCACGCGCCGACGGTCAATATCGAGCTGATCGTGGCGCGGCTGGCGCAGTTCGGCAAGCTGGGCGGCTTCCACTTCAACGACTCCAAATACGGCGACGATGACCTTGACGCCGGGTCGCTCAACCCCTTCCAGCTCTTCCTGATCTTCAACGAACTGGTCTATGCCGAAACGCGCGCCAAGGGGCAGTTCAATCCGGCCTATATGATGGATCAGTCGCATAACGTGACCGACCCTATTGAGAGCCTGCTCAATTCGGCGCGCGCCATTGCCGGAGCCTATGTCAAGGCGCTGATCGTCGATCGCAAGGCGCTCAAAGAACACCAGGCCAATAATGACGTGATGATGGCGCACCATTGCCTGCGCATGGCCTATGAGACCGATGTGCGCCCGGCGCTGGCCATGGCGCGTCTGCGCAAGGGTGGGGCCATTGACCCCATGCTGGCCTTCCGCGCCACCGGCTACCGCGCCGAAAAGGCCAAGGTGCGCAAAACCCGCGCGGCGCACGGAGGCGGAATCGTCTGATTCGCGCGTATAATCGGCATCATTAACGGAAATTTCACATGAGCCTTTCGCGTCGTCAGTGGCTGGCCTCCGGTCTGGCCGCCTCCGCCTCTTCCTCGCTTCTGGCCCCCTCGCTGTTCGCGGCCGAGGCGGGTGAGCTGATCTATGCCAATCCGCTGGAGGCCGCGTCCGACGTGGCAAAGTTTAAAATGGAAGGCGATGCGAAGGTCGATTTCCCCAATGGCCGCATGCAGTTAAGCGCGCTGCGCGATGCCGCCGAAGGGCAGGCCTCCAACTTCGTCTTTTGGTGCCCGGAAGTCTTCCCCGATCATGTCGAGATCAGCTGGAACTTCTGGCCGCTGAAAGAGCCCGGCCTGTGCATTCTGTTTTTTGCCGCGGGTGGGGTGAATGGCGAACACATCCTGTCGCCAAAGCTGAAAGCCCGTGCTGGCATCTACGACCAATATACCAAGAGCGACGTAAAGGCCTTGCAGATCTCCTATTTCCGCCGCCGCTGGGAGGAGGAACGCGCCTTCCACCTGGCCAATCTGCGCTACGCACCGGGCTTTGAGATGCTGGCGCAGGGGGCGGACCCCCTCCCCGATGTCGAAGATGCCCGCCCGCCTTACCGCATCAAAATCCGCAAGTCGGGGGCCAGCGTCGCCTTCACCATTAACGACCTGCCCGTCGTCAACTGGACCGGGGCCGCGGATCGCCAATGGCCCACCGGCGGCAGCATCGGCTTTCGTCAGATGGCCCCGTTGGTCGCCGAATATGCCGATCTCGAAGTGCGCAAGATCAAGGCTTAAGCGCGTCCCTCAGCCACTGTTCGTAGTCGGCGCTGGCCCATTCAATGCGCGTAGCGATCAGTTCCGGCACCTCATAGCTATGGGCGGCCTTTACCGCCGCTTCCAGCGCCGGGAGTTTGTCGCGCAGGGTCTTGATAGTCAGGCCGATCTCATCGGCCGTTTCCACCTTCCCCTGCCACACATAGGTGGCCCGCAGCGGCGTAGACTGCACACAGGCCGCCAGCTTCTGCGTTACCAGAAGCTCCGCGATGCGTTCGGCCTCATTGGCATCGGCACAGGTGATGGAAACGGTCATAAGATCGGTCATGTGAGGACTATAGCGCGCGGCTGTTGTCTGCCAAAGCCCTACAGGCTCGACGATTTTGCCCGCTTCGCCGTTCTGTCACCTGACCGGCGGCGCGGCGCGCGACCGCCCAACCGCACATAATGACGGAAGGTTTCGGCATAGGACGGCAGGGTGGCGAGGCTGACGCCAATCAGGTCAGCCAGCCAGTCGCCGACACTGGCGCTGCGTCCCGTAAAGAGTTGCGCCACCTCGATCAGCGCCCCGAGCACTAGCACCCCCAGAGCCAGGTCTGTGCGCCGCACACGCGGAAAGGCCAGTTGCAGCATCAGCGTCAGCGCAAAGAAGGCGATGATGTGCGCTTCAGGGTTTGACCGTCTGGCAGACTGTGCAGGTCGATATGGTCTTTCGAGATGTCTGCACCGATGGTAATATCGTTCATCTTTTCTGATCTCCTATGCTTGTCATCCGAGCCAAAAGCTCCGGTATCCGTTCAGGACGATTGGAAAAGATGGGGGCGATCAAACTCTAAACCGGTCCGGCATTCCTTAGAAGGCTGACCTGCGGAATCACGATCCGTCCCCCATCGCCGGAGACGGATGGCCGTCCTCTCCGGCGCTTCTTTATCGCACCAAGAAGCACAGAAATCATAAGACAAGCGTATTTCGTACAGATTGAATCGAAATCTCGCTCTAACATTTTGTTTTGTCGCGCATTTGATTCCGAAACGGAGTTCGGCGAAGCCAAAACCGTTTCACACTTTTCGGAATGCGCTCTAATCCCGCACGCATCGACGCTTATTTAACCCTGCGCAGCTAGGGTGCGTGGAAATCCACACGCCGGAACCCTGTATGCGCCCTGATACTGCGAAGCTGAACACCCCCTCCACAGCCTCCAAACCCGCAAACGACGGCGGCCTTCTGAGCGCTCTGGACACTCACGCGGTCATGGAAGCCAAAATGCCGCTGAAATGGACGCTTCTGGGCCTGTTTATCTCTTGCAGCGGTTTCTGGGCATTGGTGGCGGGTCTGGCCAGCCGCCACTAGATGATTAGTCCCTCGCCGGGCGGTGGCTCCGCCACCTTGGCCGCCGCCTCAATGGCGGCTTGAGCGAAATAAATCATTTCGCTCTACATCTCCCTAACCGTCGCTAACTTCGCTCAGCCGCTTGGCCGCTTCTGCCGCCAGCTTGACGTCCTGTGCGCGCGAAATGGGCGCGACGACAATGCCCGACGGCGTGGACACGACCATAATGTCATCGAGCCCGATAATGGCCACAGGCGGCCCTTCGGCGCGGATCAGGCAGTTGTGGGCGTCGATCAGGATGGTACGCCCCTGCGCGTGGTTGCCGACATCATCCTTGGCCCCCAGACGCCACAGTTCGCTGAACCCGCCCACGTCCGCCCAGCCGATATCGCAAGGGGCCGTCGCGGCGCGTGAGGTGCGCTCCATCACCGCGTAGTCGATAGAGATAGAGGGACACAGTTTGAAACTTTCCGGGTCAAGCGTGCGCGTGACGCCCTGCAGAGAGGCCCTGTCAAAGGCCTGCTGCGTGGCGGTGAGGACATCCGGCTCATAGCGGTTCAACTCCTCCAGCATCACCTGCGGTGAGAAGAGAAAGATACCGGCATTCCAGTCATAGCCGCCATCGGCGACATAGCTTTGGGCGGTTTCAAAGTTTGGCTTTTCGAGGAAGCGACGGATACCATAGACGCCTTCGGCCAGCGGCTCGCCGCGCTGGATGTAGCCGAAGCCCGTCTCCGGAGCGGTGGGGGTGATGCCAAAGGTGACGATGCGGGCCGTGGCCGTCGCGGCGGCCCGGTCAAGGGCGTCGCGGAACACCTCCGGCTTTGAGATCATGTGATCGGCAGGCACCAGCAGAACCAGCGCCTCCGGGTCGATCTCCAGACCGATCAGGGCCGCCACCGCCGCCACAGCCGCCGTATTGCGCGCAAAGGGTTCGAGCACGACCGCCTGCGGTGTGAGGTCAATAGCCTCAAGCTGCGCCGTCGCCAGCGCTTCGTGGCTTTTGCCGCAAATGACCACAGGTTTCAGAAAACCCGCCCCCGACAGACGCAGGGCCGTTTCCTGAATCATGGTGTGCCGGGTGGCCAGCGCGTGAAACTGTTTGGGCTGTTCAGGCGTGGACAGGGGCCACAGGCGCGTACCCGACCCACCCGACATGATGACCGGTAAGATTTTCATAAATCATCCTTGGAATACAAACTGTTTCCGGACAGGTGGCGACTATGCGCCGACAAATACCGGTTAGGCAACTGGATGACCGACTTTACCGGGATAGGGCTGTAAAAAGTCAAGACCTCCGGTGGTACCGGAGGTCCTGGAATATGGGGACAGCCTTTAGGAAATATCAGTAACGATAGTGTTCCGGCTTGAACGGGCCTTCGACCGGCACACCGATATAGTCAGCCTGTTCCGCATTGAGCGTCGTCAGCTTGGCGCCCAGCTTTTCGAGGTGCAGCAGGGCGACCTTTTCGTCGAGCTTCTTCGGCAGGGTATAGACCTGCTTGTCGTAGGCCTTGTTATTGGTCCACAGCTCGATCTGCGCCAGGGTCTGGTTGGTGAACGAGGCCGACATGACGAAGGACGGGTGGCCGGTGGCGTTGCCGAGATTGACCAAACGCCCTTCGGAGAGGACGATGATCTTCTTACCGTCCGGGAATTCGACATGGTGGACCTGCGGCTTGATCTCGTCCCACTTGTAGTTGCGCAAGGACGCGACCTGAATTTCCGAGTCGAAGTGACCGATGTTGCAGACGATGGCGTTGTGCTTCATCTCGCGCATGTGTTCGAGGCGCAGGACGTCCTTGTTGCCGGTGGCGGTGACGAAGATGTCTCCAACCTTGGCCACCTCTTCAACGGTGCGCACTTCATAGCCTTCCATGGCGGCCTGAAGGGCGCAGATGGGGTCGATTTCGGTGACGATGACGCGCGCCCCGCCATTGCGAAGAGATGCCGCCGAGCCCTTGCCCACATCGCCATAACCGAGGACAACCGCGACCTTGCCGGCCAGCATCACGTCGGTGGCGCGGCGGATGGCATCGACTAGCGATTCACGGCAGCCATAGAGGTTGTCGAACTTCGACTTGGTCACCGAGTCATTAACGTTGATCGCCGGGAAGGGCAGCTCACCCTTTTGCGCCATAGCGTACAGGCGGTGGACACCCGTGGTGGTTTCCTCAGACACGCCGGTGATGGCGTCGCGGATGGCCGAATAGAAGCCCGGCTTTTCCTTCAAGTACCGCTTCATGACCTTATAGAGGGCTTCTTCTTCCTCATTGGTCGGGCTGTCGAGGATAGACGCATCCTTTTCGGCCTTCGGCCCCAGCACGGTCAGCAGGGTCGCGTCGCCGCCGTCATCGAGGATCAGGTTCGGATAGCCGCCGTCGTGCCATTCGAAAATCTTGTGCGCGTAGTCCCAGTATTCTTCGAGGGTTTCGCCCTTGATGGCAAACACCGGCGTGCCCTTGGCAGCGATGGCGGCGGCGGCATGGTCCTGCGTCGAGAAGATGTTGCACGAGGCCCAGCGCACTTCGGCCCCCAGCGCCTGAAGCGTCTCGATCAGCACGCCCGTCTGGATGGTCATGTGCAGCGAGCCAGCGATGCGCGCGCCTTTCAGCGGCTGCGACGGGCCGTATTCCTCGCGCGTCGCCATCAGACCCGGCATCTCGCCTTCGGCGATGTCGAGCTCCTTGCGGCCCCAGTCAGCGAGGGACAGGTCTTTTACGATAAAGTCTTGAGCGGCCATTGGGGTGCATCCATAGTTTCAAATGTTGCCGTCTTATAGCGGGCCACGGCGCCGGATGCAATCAAGATATAAAGATGTCTTTATATGGATGAAAAAATAGACTCCCGCGACCTTGACTTACACGGCGATAAAAGCGCATATTGAACGTTGTTCAAGTTAACTTTGGAGGGAGAGATGAAAAAGGGACTTCTATTCGTTTGCGTTGCCCTGACAGGTCTCATCCTGACGGTAACACCTCTTGTGCTGACAGATTACGCTTTCAAGCATTGGAGCGATAATGGTGCCGCCCTCCTATGGGTATATCCCCCGTATGCCTTTTTCATGCATGGAAGTTTTTGGGCAGGCCTTGCATTGGTACTGCTGAGCATATCAGGGATCATAACGCGCTCGAAAAAGCCAGATTAATCACGTCTTGCCCCCAATCCCACACCCAAAGCGCGAAGTCGATCACGTAGCGCGCCCCGAAATAGACCCAGGCTGTCGCGCCGACCGCCACGGGGACGGACAGCAGCAGGCAGACCCCGTCCCTTTGCAGCAGGCCCAGCCCCGTCAGCACCACCGCGATACCCGGTATGACATTGGCCCCCGGCATGGGCAGCAGCAGGATCAGCGCCATCAGAAGCGTCTGCGCACCGGCATAGAACAGCCACACCCCGCGTGTCAGGAAGATCAGTCGTGGCCGGGTCAGAAACTCCACCTTGCGCAGCACGACGCCACAGGCGCGAAAGGCTCCGCGCAGGGTCTCGCCTTTGAACGCCCAGTTCTTGATGAATCCCGGCATCCACAGCGCCTTGTGCCCCAGCAGCATCTGGATCGACGGTCCGATCAGCAGCAGACCAAACAAGGTCGAAATGCCCGGAATGTTGGGGATGCAGATCGGCAGGGCCAGAATGATCAGCAACAGCCCCAGCCCGCGGCCTTCGAGGTTTTTGAGCAGCGTGCCGACCGTCACGGTGGGCGCATCACCAAACGAGTCGGCCAGATCGTCAACCAGTTGCGAAGCCCTGATCCCGTGTTGGGGGGCGGTAGCATCAGGCATGGCGAATCTCCACAGGCGCAGCGACAACATCGTTACCATAACGCGCCGTCTGTGGGCTGTCATGTGCCGGGTTTGACCGGTTTGCCTGATCGCGCTAGACGAGGGTCAACCTGGTGCTGCGGCACAGGGATAAAAGCCCGGAGTTTGTGATGCCCGATACCGCCCCGACCTTTGCCACTGTGCGCCACGACTGGACAAAGACGGAAATCGCCGCCTTGTTCGACCTGCCGTTCATGGAGCTGGTTTATCGCGCGGCCACCGTGCATCGTCAGCATTTTGATCCGTCCGAAGTCCAGTTGTCGCAGCTTCTGTCGATCAAGACGGGCGGCTGCGCCGAAAACTGCGGCTACTGCTCGCAATCGGCGCATCATGACACGGGCCTGAAGGCCTCCAAGCTGATGCCGGTTGATGAGGTGTTGAGCGCCGCCAAAGCCGCCCGTGACGGCGGGGCCCAGCGCTTCTGCATGGGGGCGGCGTGGCGCGACCTGAAAGACCGCGACGTGCCGGCCCTCAGCCAGATGATTGCCGAGGTAAAGGCGCTGGGGCTCGAGACCTGCGCGACGCTGGGCATGATCACCCCGGATCAGGCCAGGGCGCTGAAAGACGCCGGGCTCGATTACTACAACCACAACCTCGACACCTCGCCGGAATATTACGAGAGCGTCGTCACCACCCGCACCTATCAGGAGCGCCTCGACACGCTGGAAGCGGTGCGTGAGGTCGGCATGAAGACCTGCTGCGGCGGCATTGTCGGTATGGGGGAAACCCGCGAAGACCGCGTTTCCTTCCTGCACCAGCTGGCCACCCTGCCCGCCCATCCGGACAGCCTGCCGATCAACAATCTGGTGCCGGTATCGAACACGCCGCTGGGTGAACTGTCCAAAATAAAGGGTGGCGTCACGCCGGTCGAATTTGTGCGTACCGTCGCCGTGGCGCGTATCCTCTGCCCCAAGTCGATGGTGCGTCTGTCGGCCGGTCGCAACGAGATGAGCGAAGAACTTCAGGCCCTGTGTTTTCTGGCCGGGGCCAATTCGATCTTTGTCGGCAATCAGCTTCTGACCACGCCCAATCCGGAGCGCGGTTCCGACGCCTTCCTGCTGCAATCGCTGGGGCTGCGTCCGATGGCCGCGTCATAAATCCGCCGCGTCCAAAGGCGACAGATACCCAAAGGCTTCGCAATGGGATAAAGCGAAGTGGGGTTGGGTCAACACTTAACTCCCTTTCTGTCTGCCTAAAGGCTTTCTGAAAGCAAAAAGGTCACGGCGACCGACCTGATCCGGATATATGAGGCGAAAATGAAAATCGGTATTGCCGGCATGGGCTATGTGGGCCTGTCCAACGCCATGTTGCTGGCCCGTCATAATGAGGTTGTGGCCTTTGACATTGTCCCGGAAAAGGTCGCCCTGCTCAATGCCGGCAAATCGCCCATCGTCGATGCCGATATCGAACGCTATTTGAGCAGCGAGCCGATCAACTTCCGCGCCACGCTGGATGCGCACGACGCCTTCAGCAACGCCGAATTCGTCATCGTCGCGACCCCGACCAATTACGACGTAACGACCAACCGTTTCGATACACGCTCCATTGAAGCCGCCACGGCCAGCATCCTGTCAGTCAATCCAAAAACCACCATCGTCATCAAATCGACCATTCCGGTGGGCTATACGAACCGTCTGCGCGCGATGCACCCCGACGCCCACATTATTTTCTCGCCGGAGTTTCTGCGCGAAGGTCGCGCGCTTTACGACAACCTCTATCCGTCGCGCATCATTGTAGGTGAACAATCGGAAAAGGCCCGCCTGTTTGCCGACCTGCTGAAAAACGGCGCAGAGAAAAAGGACATCGAGGTCCTCTTCACCAACAGCGATGAGGCCGAGGCGATCAAGCTGTTCGCCAATACCTACCTCGCCATGCGCGTCGCCTATTTCAACGAACTCGACTCCTATGCCGAAGCGCTGGGGCTGGATACGCGCCAGATCATCGAAGGCGTTTCGCTCGATCCCCGCATCGGCAAAGGCTATAACAACCCGTCCTTTGGCTATGGCGGCTACTGCCTGCCCAAGGACACCAAGCAATTGCTGGCTAACTATTCGGAAGTGCCGCAGAACCTGATCAAGGCGATCGTCGAGGCCAATACCACGCGCAAGGACTTCATTGCTGAGAGCATCCTGCGCAGAAAGCCGAAGGTCGTAGGCGTTTACCGTCTGACCATGAAGACCAATTCGGACAATTTCCGCGACTCTTCGGTGCAAGGCATTATGAAGCGCATCAAGGCCAAGGGCGTCGAGGTGGTGATCTATGAACCCGCGCTTGAGGCCGAAGAGTTCTTCAATTCAAAGGTCATCCGTGATCTGGCGACCTTCAAGTCCCTGTCGGACGTCATCATCGCCAACCGTCTGGCCGATGAACTGAGAGACGTTGCCGATAAGATCTATACGCGCGACCTGTTCGGCGCGGACTGATCCGCCCTTTGTTGCAGCCGTTCATGAAATCTGGGCGCGGTGTCTGAGGCACCGCGCTCTTTCATTTCACGCACGCGCTGTTCGGCGCTGCGGATCAGATCGGGGATCAGCTCGGCCTCCGGCAGGTTCTTCCAGTATTTCTTGGGCATTTCCGACTGCATGGCCCGCACCTTCAGGCGCGCAGGATTGAAGATATTGGCGAAATAGGTGCGCCACAGGTCATCCGTCTCGTCGCGAATGTCAGGCTTTTCGACCGGATCATCACTAACGCGCAACGCCTCGCCATCCCAGGCGGTGGAGCCCTTAGGTGTGGCGATCAGCCAGTCCATGTCATTGAAGCGCCGCTGAAAGAAGCCGGCCGTGCGCGCGACGATAAAATGCTCCGGTTCAAACCACGCCACAAAGGCGCGGCGCGGTCCCGGCGTCGGGATTTCACGGAAGCGGACAAAGGCCTTCATCTTATGCGTATCGCGCCCCACCGATTTGGCAAAGGCCTGGGCCAGCGCCACCTCCGGATCGGTCACCACGCTCAGCAGAGACCTATCCGTCTGAAGCCGCCACAGCAGGCGATAACAGAGATCAAAGCGCCGCGAATCGCTGTGACACAGCACGGCTTTGGACAATTCGACAAAGGCAGAAGGGACGGTGAAGGCCCTCCCTACGCAGGTTTCGGTCGTCTCCCCCCTGAAATCAGCAGGAAGGTCTGTATCAAACAGGCCCGCTTGCGCGCCGGTCGCGCCCCATTCCACCTCTCTGGGCGACAGGCCCTGACGGAGGGCCTCGCGCGCCGCATCGCGCCATTCGCCATAGTCGCCGCGCCCACGCAGCCTAAACCGCTTCATAGCAGCACCAGTTGCTGCGGTTCAGGCGCAAACAGGGTGCGCAGATCGGCGCGGTCAATCAGACGCACCGGCGTCCAGTCAGCGGTGACGACAAACGGCTTGACCTTGCGTAGCGACACCTTGAGCCGCTGCAAATCCTCCAGCTTCAGCCGCCGGAAGCGCCGCACGCTGAGGATGGACTGCACCGCCTTCACACCAAAGCCCGGCACGCGCAGCAGCATCTCCTTATCCGCGCGGTTGACATCGACGGGGAAGCGCGCGCGGTTTTCCAGCGCCCAGGCGAGTTTAGGGTCAAGTTCCAGATCGAGCATCCCGTCGGGCCGCCCCGCCGTGATCTCACCTATATCGAACCCATAGAAGCGATAGAGCCAGTCGGCCTGATAGAGGCGATGTTCGCGCACCAATGGCGGCTTGATCAGTGGGAGCACTTTTGAGGCATCGGGTATCGGCGAAAAGGCCGAATAATAGACGCGCCGCAGCCGAAAACGGCTGTAGAGCCCGGCGCTGGAGCCCAGAATGGTGGCGTCCGTCGTCTGATCGGCACCAATGATCATTTGGGTCGATTGCCCCGCCGGCACGAAGCGCTTGCGGCGCTTTTTGTAGGTGGGCTCGGACGCCGCGTCGATCTTCTGTTTCAGTTCACCCATCGAGCGGCGGATATTGGCGGGGTGCTTTTGCGGAGCGAAGGCCTCGACACCGGCATCGGTCGGCAGCTCGATATTGATCGATAGACGGTCGGCATAGAGCCCCGCCTCCTCGATCAGGGCGGCAGAGGCTTCAGGGATGGTTTTGAGATGGATATAGCCGCGAAAATCGTGCTTCAGCCGCAGATCGCGGGCGATGCGTACCATCTGCTCCATGGTGTAATCGGAATTGCGGATAATGCCTGAGGAGAGAAACAGGCCTTCGATATAGTTGCGGCGATAGAATTCCAGCGTCAGCCACACCACCTCGTCCGGCGAAAAGCGCGCCCTCTCGACATTGGAGGAAGAGCGGTTGATGCAGTAGGCGCAATCGAAGATACAGAAGTTGGTCATCAGTATCTTCAGCAGCGAAATGCAACGCCCGTCCGGCGCGTAGGCGTGGCAGATACCCGACCCTTCGGTGGACCCCAGCCCGCCCGAGGACGAATCGCGCTTCGACGTCCCGGACGAGGCGCAGGAGGCATCGTACTTAGCGGCATCAGACAGGATGGCGAGGCGTTCCTTGAGCGTCTTCTTCATAATTGTTCATGATATGTTCCAAAGACGTTGCCGTCAATATGGCAGACCTACCGAAAGACCGGCCACCAGAGCGGCACAAAATCCAAAGGCCATGATCATAACCGTCGCCGTCGATTTGAGTTCGCGCATCTGAGCCTCCCATGTGTGGAGACAGTGTTGCGCCTCAGCCGACAGGCCGAAATACGGACATCGTCAGTTGTTTATAATGGCGGCGCAAGCGCGACCTGCGCCCGAACACAAAGGCCGGAACCCCATCAGAGGTTCCGGCCTTTAACGACACTTTCGCTACCTTGATCAGGCGAAGCCGCGTGCCCGCATCAGCGCCTTCGGGTCGGCGTCGCGGCCACGGAACTGACGATAGGCCTCCGCCGGGTCGATGGTGTTGCCGACGCTGAGGGTGTATTTGAGCATCCGCCCGGCCACGGTCTGATCGTAGAAGCCCTTGGGCGCTTCGGCGAAGGCTTCGGAGCAGTCCGCCGCCACCACATCGGCCCACAGGTAGCTGTAGTAACCTGCCGAATAGCCGTCGGACGAGAAGACGTGCGCGAACTGCGGCGTGCGGTGGCGCATGACGATCTCTTTCGGCATACCGAGCTTGTTCAGTTCCTCGCGCTCAAATGCGTCCGGGTCGATATCGGCGTCACCGGCGAGGTGCAACTTCATATCGATCAGGGCCGAAGACAGATATTCGACCGTGCCAAAGCCCTGATTGAAGGTATCGGCCTTTTTGATCTTCTCCAGCAGGGCTGCCGGCATGGGCTCACCTGTCTTGTAGTGCAGGGCAAAGCGCGACAGCACCTCGGGGGTCGAGAGCCAGCGTTCATTGACCTGCGACGGGAACTCCACATAGTCGCGCGCCACCGAAGTGCCCGACAGCGAGGCATAGGTAACGTTTGACGACAGGCCGTGAATGGCATGGCCAAACTCATGGAACAGGGTCGTGGCGTCATCCCAGGAGATCAGGATGGGCTCACCCGGTGCGGCTTCGATAAAGTTGGAATTGTTCGACACAATCGGAAGGATCGCCTTACCATCCTCTTTCGACTGGCTGCGATAGG
>NZ_AP018827.1:1500000-1590000 GCF_003966695.1 Asticcacaulis excentricus | reverse complement strand
GCAGGATGTCGTCGGTTCGACTCCGTCTGGCTCCACCACTTCTGCTCCTTTGATGAGTTGAGCGAAGTGAGAACGACTTACGATGCGAATGAGTTTCGTCGGATTATGAGGGTAACCTTTGGTCTGACGGGTGTGGGTCGATTGACCCACCTTCTTATTGTGAATGAAGGGTTATCCCGCCGGTCTGGTTCATAGACCACAGGGGAACCTGAAGACATTGTCTGACTAGACGCTTTGCGTCGTGTCCAAGAGACACGATGTTAAGTCCACTGTCGTCCATACCCTCTTTCCAAGGGCGGCGGTGAGTGAAGCGTCTGAAACAAGAACGAACGCGGCCAACGACGGATGTCGTCGGTGCGTTTAGTTGAGAGAACGATCAAGCGTTGAAGGGCTTCTAACGGATGCCTTGGCGCAGAGAGGCGAAGAAAGACGTGGCAAGCTGCGATAAGAACCGGGGAGGCGCTAGCACCCTTTGATCCGGTTATTTCTGAATGGGGAAACCCACCTTTGATTGCCCTCTCATTTTAGTGCTTCGCACTAAAATGAGTTGGTGGTTTGAAAGGTATAATGGACTGAATACATAGGTTCATTAAGCGAACCCGGGGAACTGAAACATCTCAGTACCCGGAGGAAAGGACATCAACCGAGACTCCGAAAGTAGTGGCGAGCGAAATCGGACCAGGCCAGTGATCTTGTGATATAAAGCCGAACAGCTTGGAAAAGCTGACCATAGCGGGTGATAGTCCCGTAGGCGTCAACTAGCAAGATCCTCGAGTAGGGCGGGACACGTGAAATCCTGTCTGAATATGGGGGGACCACCCTCCAAGCCTAAGTACTCCTCTGCGACCGATAGTGAACAAGTACCGTGAGGGAAAGGTGAAAAGCACCCCGACAAGGGGAGTGAAACAGAACCTGAAATTGGAAGCCTACAAGCAGTCGGAGCCCCCAAGCGGGGTGACGGCGTACCTTTTGTATAATGGGTCAGCGACTTCATGTGCCGAGCAAGCTTAAGCCGATAGGTGTAGGCGTAGCGAAAGCGAGTTTGAATAGAGCGTTAAGTTCGTCGCATGACGACCCGAAACCAGGTGATCTATCCATGAGCAGGATGAAGGTAGGGTAACACCTACTGGAGGTCCGAACCGGTGTCTGTTGAAAAAGACTCGGATGACTTGTGGATAGGGGTGAAAGGCCAATCAAACCTGGACATAGCTGGTTCTCCGCGAAATCTATTTAGGTAGAGCGTCGGATGTATTCCTTGGGGGGTAGAGCACTGGATGGATGCGGGCGGCGCGAGCTGTACCAATTCTAACCAAACTCCGAATACCCAAGAGAACTGTCCGGCAGACACACGGCGGGTGCTAACGTCCGTCGTGAAAAGGGAAACAACCCTAACCATCATCTAAGGCCCCCAAGTTATGGCTAAGTGGGAAACGATGTGGGATTGCATTGACAATCAGGAGGTTGGCTTAGAAGCAGCCATCCTTTAAAGAAAGCGTAACAGCTCACTGATCAAGCGATCCTGCGCGGAAAATGTAACGGGGCTCAAGCCATACGCCGAAGATATGGGTTCACGTAAGTGAGCGGTAGCGGAGCGTTCCGTAAGCCTGAGAAGGTCAATCGTGAGGTTGGCTGGAGGTATCGGAAGTGAGAATGCTGACATGAGTAGCGATAAAGAGTGTGAGAGACACTCTCGCCGAAAGACCAAGGGTTCCTGCGTAAAGCTAATCTGCGCAGGGTTAGCCAGCCCCTAAGGCGAGGCCGAAAGGCGTAGTCGATGGGAATCCGGTGAATATTCCGGAGCCAGTATGAAGTGACGGATGGTGTAAGTTGTACGTGCTTATTGGATTGTACGTGCAGCGAAGCTGTCCCTGGAAATAACTCATACATAGACTGTACCCGAAACCGACACAGGTGGTCAGGTAGAGCATACCAAGGCGCTTGAGAGAACTATGCTGAAGGAACTCGGCAAATTACACGCGTAACTTCGGGATAAGCGTGACTCACCTTGCGCAAGCAGGACTGAGTGGCACAAGCCAGGGGGTAGCGACTGTTTATCAAAAACACAGGGCTCTGCGAAGCTGTAAAGCGACGTATAGGGTCTGACGCCTGCCCGGTGCCGGAAGGTTAAAAGGAGGGGTGCAAGCTCCGAATTGAAGCCCCGGTAAACGGCGGCCGTAACTATAACGGTCCTAAGGTAGCGAAATTCCTTGTCGGGTAAGTTCCGACCTGCACGAATGGCGTAACGACTTCCCCACTGTCTCCAGCATAGGCTCAGCGAAATTGAATTCCCCGTGAAGATGCGGGGTTCCCGCGGTCAGACGGAAAGACCCTATGAACCTTTACTATAGCTTCGCCTTGGCGTTAGCAGCAACATGTGTAGGATAGGTGGGAGGCTATGAAGCAGGGGCGCCAGTCTCTGTGGAGCCATCCTTGAAATACCACCCTTATTGCTGTTGGCGTCTAACCGCGGCCCGTCTATCCGGGTCCGGGACATGGCGTGGTGGGTAGTTTGACTGGGGCGGTCGCCTCCCAAAGTGTAACGGAGGCGCGCGATGGTGGGCTCAGAACGGTCGGAAATCGTTCGCTGAGTGCAATGGCATAAGCCCGCCTGACTGCGAGACTGACAAGTCGAGCAGAGACGAAAGTCGGCCATAGTGATCCGGTGGTCCTGCGTGGAAGGGCCATCGCTCAACGGATAAAAGGTACTCTAGGGATAACAGGCTGATTTTGCCCAAGAGTCCATATCGACGGCAAAGTTTGGCACCTCGATGTCGGCTCATCACATCCTGGGGCTGGAGCAGGTCCCAAGGGTATGGCTGTTCGCCATTTAAAGTGGTACGTGAGCTGGGTTCAGAACGTCGTGAGACAGTTTGGTCCCTATCTGCCGTGGGTGTTCGAGACTTGAGAGGATCTGTCCCTAGTACGAGAGGACCGGGATGGACATACCTCTGGTGGACCTGTCGTGGCGCCAGCCGCGCAGCAGGGTAGCTAAGTATGGAATAGATAACCGCTGAAAGCATCTAAGCGGGAAACTAACCTCAAAACAAGGTCTCGCTGAGGATCGTGGTAGACGACCACGTTGATAGGCTGGGTGTGGAAGCTCCGTGAGGAGTGAAGCTAACCAGTACTAATAATCCGATCGGCTTGATCGTTCCCTCAAATAAACGCACCGTGCGCGCTCAAACAGCGAGAGCGTTAGCGCATACAAAAACACCGTGCTCGTTCTTCATTCAATGTCCTCGCTTAACAAAGCCAAAAATATCGAAGGGCCGCCCCGAGATGTTTTTGTCGATGTTGTTCCCACATCAAAGTACCGCAGGCAAGGCCAAGGACACTTTGATGTGAGAGCCATATCTTGTGTTCGATTGACCTGGTGGCTATGCCGGCCGGTCCCCACCCGATCCCATTCCGAACTCGGTCGTTAAGCCTGCCTGGGCCAATGGTACTTCGTCTTAAGGCGCGGGAGAGTAGGTCGCCGCCAGGTCTATCAAACACAAGTAATTAACCCTTCAGGCACACCACTCAACACAAAGACCGGTCCAAAAACTCAGGCCGGTCTTTTGCTTAACCAGACACCCCTCTGGTTAAACGTGTCACGGGATGGAGCCGCCCGGTCTGGTCATCAACAGATGAACAGACAAAACCCTCCAAAATCAGGGCTGTTCTCCGCTCTGATAAAGTCCAGGTGCCGCGGGATGGAGCAGCCCGGTAGCTCGTCAGGCTCATAACCTGAAGGTCGTCAGTTCAAATCTGGCTCCCGCACCCAACTTTCCAGTAAATACAATGCATTAAAGGCCTCCTTCGGGAGGCCTTTATGCGTTTAGGCTTCAAATCCGCCTAGCACTTGTCCAGATCGAAATGATTTTAGAGCGATGTGCGGAAAAGAGCCCGCCGAACGTGATTTGGAACGACTCGTTCTCGATATATTTGAAGCCCATCTGCAGGGTGTGCAGCAGTTCGGGATCTTGCGTGCGCATTATATGCGCGATGCTGGTCCAGAGGTGTTTCGGCTTTATGATGTAGTGGGCCTTGAACCGAAGGACATTCCCATCTTCGATGGCTCGCGTGATCGTGTATCCGCCGCAGCCATGACAACGTCTGAGCCTGTCCTAAACCCTCAGTAACCCCTTGCGCATCTGGTCCAGTCCGGCGGCCTCCATCAGGGCCTGCACATTGCCGCCGCCAAAGCCCGTGTGGCCTTTGCGCTGGATGATCTCGAAAAAGAGCTGACCGACGCCCCTTTCGCAGAAGGCCTGTAGCAAAATACCTTCGCGGCGCGCATTGCCGTCGATCAGCACGCCGTTGTGGCGCAGCCGCGCGACGTCTTCTTCGTGGTGCGGGACGCGCGCCGCGATCAGGTCATAATAGGGCTCAGGCACGGCCTGAAACCGCACGCCGCGGGCGCGCAGGGCTTCGACCGTGGCGTGAATATCGAAGGTTTCCAGCGCGATATGCTGCACGCCTTCGCCGCCATTGGCCTCCAGAAAGGCCTCGGTGGCGCTGTAGGCCGAGCGGCTCTCGTTCAGCGGGATGCGGATGGGGCCCTGCGGGCAGATCAGGGCCTGCGTCTCCATGCCTGTGGCGTGGGCGTCGAGGTCGAAATAGCGTTGCGATTCAAAGCCCAGCACCCGCACGTAAAAATCGGCCCAGGTCTGCATCTGTCCCTTGCGCAGGGCGTAATTGAGGTGATCGACCGCTATGAGACCCGCGCCCTGCACCTGTTGGATGGGCGGCCTGTGCAGGGCGCGCCAGCCGTCGAACAGGTGCCCGCTCAGGTGCGTGTCGTCGATCAGGTAGATCAGGGTGCCGCCAACGCCTCTCAGCGCCGGGACGTCTTCGGCAAACGGGGTGAGCTGGCCTTCGACCGCTTCGGCGCCGTTTTGCAGGGCCAGTCGTCGGGCGCGCTGAGCGTCACGTACACGTAAGCCCATACCGCACACGCCCGGCCCGTGCTGCGCCGCAAAGGCGGCGGCGTAACCGGACGGTTCGGCATTGAGCACAAAGCGGATGGCCCCTTGAAGATGGAGGCCGACATTTTGCCAGCCGTGCCGCGCGGTTTCGACAAAGCCCAGCCGCTCAAAGGCATCGGCCTGCGCGTCCGCGTCATGCGTGGCGAACTCCACGAAGGCGATCCCTTCCAGTCCCAGAGGGTTTTCGCAACTGAAAGCCATTGGTTCGCGATTTCTCGAATTGTCTTACAATTCAAATAAAAAACGAAACGAGGTCGAAAGTCCAGTTAACCTTGCGTAATGAAGTCCTGTTATTTCGGGGCTTTACCGGCGGAGTCGCGTACGATCAGGCTGTGGGCCGTCATATAGGTGGCCGCTGTGCCGCTGCTGAAATTGGCCTCCCAGTTGTCGAGCGCCTGCACGACGCGGCGCGACATGTCGAGATAGGGCTGGGCGATGGTGGTCAGGGCCGGCCACACGGCGGCGGCGATGGGCGCGTCGTCAAAGCCGATGACCGACAGTTCGCCGGGGATGCTCAAACCGCGTTTGTGGGCCGCGACGCTGACCGCGGCTGCGGTTTCGTCATTGGCGGCAAAGATGGCCGTGGGCGGCTGTGGCAAGGACAACAGGGCTTCGGCGGCCTCGATCCCCTTGCGGAACTGAAAATCACCGGCGACCAGCAGGTCGGGCTCCGGGCGCGGCAGACCTGCGGCATCATAGGCTTCAAACAGGCCCTGACGGCGCAGGATGGCGGCCGAATGGTCCGGGTGGCCGCTGATGTGGCCGATGCGGCGGTGCCCCAGGGCAAACAGGTGCTCGATCACCTCACGCGCGGCGGCGCGGTCGTCCATGACGACCGACGGAAAGTGCGGATCGAAGACCGAAGGCGCGATCAGCACGGCGCGCGCTTCGCGTTGGCGCAGATGCGCCTTTAACGGCGCAAAATCGCACAGGGGCGGCAAGAGGATCAGGTCGCGCACCCGACCTTCGTCGAGAAAGCGATCCAACCGCTCGGCCCAGCCGGGCTGCATGTCGAACAGCTCGACGCTGATGTGCTTGCCCGCCTCCATACAGGCGGTCAGTAATGCGTGATGAAAACGGCTGAGATAGCCCGACACCGGGTCTTCGAGCAGCAGGCCCAGCGAACTGGCCCCACCCAGCCGCAACTGCCGCGCGGAAGGGTTGGGGGTGTAGTCCAGCGCCTTCATGGCCGCCTGCACCTGAGCGCGCGTCTCCGGCCTGACCCGGTCGGGCTCATTGAGCACCCGCGACACGGTCTTGGCCGAAACCCCGGCCAGGCGGGACACATCGTAAATCGTCGTCATGCGCTAAGGCTAACAGCAAGCGGCGAGAGGGGGAAGGGCGACAGGCGCAGAAACGCAAACGGCCCGCCTCCGGGGGGAAGCGGGCCGTGAGAAATTTAAAGGAAGCGCGTTATAGATAGCGGCGCAGCGACCGCGACAGCTCGGTGCCGGTATCCTTCTTCTTCTTTTGCTGCGGCTGATAGGCGACGCGCGAATGTTCGACGCAGTAGGGGATGCCGTCGGCGGCGCGGCGGCCGCAGAAGGTGAATTCGTCCGACGACGGATCACCGATCGGCCACTTGCACATCTTGGACCCCAGAGTCAGGACCGTGGCTGTGCCCGGACCTTCGATCACCGGTACGGCCGGCACCTGAGCCACGGGGCGCGGCGCGGGTTCAACCGAGACGCGGCGCGGGGCCGGTTGCGGTGCGGGCTGGGCCTGAGCAGCGGGACGCGGCGGCTTGGCCGGCTTATACAGCGGACGGGCCGGTTGCGACGGGGCCGCACGACCCGACAAGCCGAGACGGTGCACCTTACCGATGACGGCATTGCGCGTCACGCCGCCCAGGGTCTTGGCGATCTGACTGGCGGAATGGCCTTCCTGCCACAGCTTTTTCAGCGTTTCGACCCGTTCGTCTGTCCAGCTCATGGTCAAGCCTCCGTCCCCTAAATGACGGGCGCACCCGTCAAGCCTCAGCACTAGATATGGATTCGCCGATTACGATAAAACCGGCCTCCCTACCGCTAATCGTAAACAAAAAGTTAAAAACCGCAATATCTAGTGTTTCGCCTGTTGGGGGATGTCCACAACAATCTATATCTAGTGTTTCGCTGTGGAAAATCGCGCCTTTCCACAGGGGTGATCCACAGATTTTGGGGTATCGGCTATTTATCCCCTGCGGAAGTTGAGTCGCGCGGCCGCCCTGTGGAACAAATGGCGGCGGGGCAGGGTTCGTGTTGACAGGGACGGGCCCGCTGAGGCATTAGAGCGGGACGCAAATGCAGGCCTCGTTCGCCTCAGACGCGGGTGTAGCTCAATGGTAGAGCAGCAGCTTCCCAAGCTGAATACGAGGGTTCGATTCCCTTCACCCGCTCCAATCTCTTTAAATTTGAATACGTCGAGGATCATATTTAGCTTCCCTTTCCTCGAAGTTTGTCGAAAAGGGTATAAGTGCCCCGCCCTTATGCTCTTGTTTGCTGTAAGTGCCCGAATTGCGCTAATCTCAAGTATGAACAGGGGTTGGAGAGAATGCGCGATCTTTATCGTAACGCGGTGGCTGTTATGCATAGTGCCTTTAGGCGACTAGAGCAGCAGACTCCTCGACCTATTGAAAAAGTCATTCAAGGCGGATACGCGCGCCGCTATCAAGAAGAAACAGTCCAGCAAGCGGTGCTTCTCAAACTGGCCCGATATATCAGCGGCCTCAACGCCGGTGATTTGCTTTTACAAAATGGTTATGTTCAAGAGCTAGCGGTTTTGCAGCGAACACTTGATGAAATTCACGAAGACATTTTATTTCTTCTATTTGAACCGCCTGCGACCGGTGAGGGACGCGGGCTACGAAAGGATTATTTGAAACGATTTTGGGCCGAAGAGTTTGAAGAAGGCGTGCCTATAATGGAGCAGTCTAAGGGCCGCTACCACATTCCGCGCGGACAGATTCGAGCTTACATCGAAAAGCGGACAAAAAGCAGTACACAACAAGGCGAGAGAGCCGCGGCCATTCTCCACCAAGCCTATTCAGGGTTTGTACATGCAGCAGCGCCGTTTGTTATGGAGATGTGTGAAGGTAATGACTGCACATTTTTGCTACAGGGTTTACTTGGAACGCACCGTGTTCGAGAGCATGAAGAGGATTTTTGGAACCAGCATTATCGCGGGCTGCTTTCTTTTCGAGCGACAGCAAGTGTCTGCGGCGACCAAACCCTTGAAACTGAAATAGACGCCTATATGACCTTTTTCGAGGCGCGTTCCGGAACTTCCTACATGGCCGACGCCCGTCGCGAATTGTCAGGCGAATATTGAGCGCGACGAACTGGACAGGTTCAGGAAGCTGGCTCCGTGCTGCTGGGGGCGACGGACGCGCAGATAGAGATGTTGCTGAGGACGGGTAAGTTTACGGAGATCAAGCCATGACCAAGACCTATAAGAGCGACGTTTCGGCCAGCCTGCATGAACTGGCGAGCGATCTGCATGAGGTCGGTCTGATCGACAAGGCAACCATGCGTCATTTTGATGAGAGCTGTCTTACGCCCATCCATGAATTTACGGCTGAGGACATCCGCAAGCTGCGCGAACGCGAGCAGGTCAGCCAGACGATCTTTGCGGCCTATCTGAACGTCTCAAAAGACTCGGTCAGTCAGTGGGAACGCGGCCAGAAGCAACCGGCGGGGCCGTCGCTCAAGCTGCTGTCTCTGGTGGAGCGCAAGGGGCTGTCGGCGATCGCGTGAGGGACCGCCTCTAGTTCCGCACCAGATGGTCATACACGTGCGTCACGGCGTCGAAGCGCACGCGCGACGGCTGGTCGGCGAAGGGGGCCGGGGTGAAGTGGGCGGTGGTCAGGCCCGCTGCGATGGGGTCGCTGATCTTGTCCGTATTCCAGCCGATCAGAAGGTGCCCGCCGGGGGGCATGATCGCCGCCAGAGCGTTGAGGGCGCGCACTTGCTGGGCTTCGGAATCGACGCCATAGCCCAGAACGCCATTGCATACGATGCCGTCGAAACGCAGGTCGGCAAACAGGCTATCGGCGTCGCAGATATCGCCCGTGCGGTGGCGCGTTTTGTGGCCAAAGCGGGCCGAGCGCGGGTCTATGTCGGTGGTCCAGGCTTCGGCCCCATGCTGTTCCAGAAGGCGGTAATAGCCGCGATTATAGCCGCGGCAGCCGACAAACAGCAGGCGGCCTTTCAGCGCGGCAAAGGCGGGGAGATAGGCGTCGGTCATCAGCCGCCGGTCGGGCAGGTCGTGAATCTCGGACCGTTTGGATTTGAACAGACTGGCCAGAAAGCCCATGCGCGTGTCTCCGTTTGAAGCGAGACTAGGCGGGGTTTGCGCGGGTGTGAAGCCTGTTTCTCGGCCCTGCGTTGAAGCTATCCCCCGACGTACTGGGGAAGAGAGAGAACCACAGATTTCACAGATTTCACAGATTGGCGCTTCGCGCCTTTAGTCATAGGGGCGAATGGGTGCTCATCGACACCCTTAATCTGTGTCATCTGTGAAATCTGTGGTTCCTCTCAAGACCTCAACAGCACCTCAGCCGTCGCGAGGTCCTGCGCCGCTTCGCCGACGCTTTTGAAGACGCTGAGGCCGCTGTGTGGCGCAACGGCCGGGTCGCACAGGTCGTGCAGGGTGCCGCGAATATCCTTAAGCGTAAGGCCGCTCAGATCACCCGCCGTCGAAAGGGCCGCCGGGGTGTCAATATACACGCAGGCGCGGCGCAAGGTTTCGGCGTCGGCTTCGCGCATGTCCGGCGCAAAACCGCCGATCAGCGATACGTGCTGATCGCTGAGGCGGTGGCCTTCGATCCACGGCGTGCGGCTCAAGGTGGCGCAGGCGATCAGGTCCGCGTGCGGGATTTGCGACGCCATATCTTCGCACACCGAAGCGTCAAACCCGGCCTGCGTCAGGCGCGCCACAAGGGCTGCGGCATGGGCGCGGGTCGGGCTGAAAACCGAGACGCTATCGATTGCGCGCACGGCACGGAAGGCAAAAGGTATCTCCGAGGCGATGCGTCCTGAGCCGATCAGCAGCAGGCGGCGTGCCTTAGGTTTGGCCAAGCGGTCCATCGCCACGGCGGCCACGGCTGCGGTGCGTCGAGCCGTCAGTTCCTCGCCGTCGATCAGGGCCAGATGCCGGTGCGTTTCACCGTCAAACACCAGATAGGAGGCCGCCACGCACGGCAGGTGGCGCGCCGCATTGTCGGGCGTCACGTGCACGATCTTGACCCCGCCCAGACGCTCAGACCACGCCGGCATCAGCAGCAGCGAGGCGTCGTGCCCCAGATCGAAGACCGGCCTTTGTGGCGTTTGCGCCCCGGCCCGCAACCGTGCCGGCAATTCGCGCACCAGCCGCGCATAGGGCAGGGCGGTTTTGAGGTCTTCGGCGGTGATCAGGCGCATGGGGTTTCCTATCTGTATATAGCCGTTTCTTTCAGCAGCCAGTCGCGAAAGGCCTTGAGCGGCGGGTGATTGCCACGCTCAGAGGGCCAGACGAGATAATAGGCCTCACCGGTCGTAAGTGGGGCCTCCAGCGCCGGGACCAGTGCGCCGGAGGCAAATTCCTCTTCGGCCAGAAACTGCGGCAATAGCGCGATCCCCAGACCCGAACGCGCCACCTGAGCCACGGTGGCAAACTGATCGAACAACATGCCGTGCACATGGTCGGCGGGCGCGCCGTGCGCCTCCAGCCAGTTTTCCCAGGCGTCGGGGCGCGAGGTCAGGTGCAGCAAAGGCGCCTGACGCAGATCGGCGGGCGCGGCAAAGCCATACTGCACCTTAAGCTCCGGTGCGCAGGCCGGGATGACCACTTCGGGCCGCAACAGCGCGCTTTCCGCGCCGGGCCAGTCGGGGCGGCCGAAATGTATGGCGGCATCAAGCCCTTCGCTGCGGAAATCGAAGACGCCGATGCGCGTGATCAGATTGACCTGAATGCCGGAATTATTGCGCAAAAAATCGGGCAGGCGCGGGGCCAGCCAGCGCGTGCCAAAGGTCGGCAGTATGGCCAGTTTCAGCGTCCCGCCGTGCGGATTGGCGCGCAAGCTGAGCGAGGCCGACGAGATGATTTTCAACGCTTCGCGCACCTCACGCGCATAGGCCTCACCGCCTGCGGTCAGGCGCACGGTCTGGCGTTCGCGGTGGAACAGTTCGACCTCCAACTGGGCCTCTAGGGCGGCGATCTGACGGCTGACGGCGCTTTGGGTCAGGTTCAGTTCGCGTGCGGCAGCAGTGACCGAACCGAGCCGCGCCGTGGCTTCAAACGCGGCCAGAAGCGACAGGGACGGGAGGAAGCGGCGAGGTGAGCGCATATTCGGTTTCGGAATGAAGTCTTGTCAAAATGGCCCTTGTTGAGGCCCTTCGGGCACGGTACAACCGGTTTAGCCATTACGCAAGAGAATGAACCCTTGGCCCCTGCGCTTGAGCCCCTTACCCACGGACTGTGGGCCGCCACGGCCCCCGCTGCGCCGCTGACCGTAGCGCTGAGCGGTGATCTGCGCGCCGATGTGGCGGTGGTCGGGGCGGGCTATACCGGCCTGTCGGCGGCCCTGACCTTGGCCGAAGCCGGGGCGAAGGTGGTGGTGATCGAGGCGCGTGAGATCGGCTTTGGCGGGGCCGGGCGCAATGTCGGGCTGGTCAATGCCGGTATGTGGGTGATGCCCGACGAACTGCCCAACGTGCTGGGGCCGGTGCACGGCGAGCGGCTGTTGCAGGTGCTGGGCAACGGCCCGGCGGAGGTTTTTGCGCGCGTCGATAACCACAATATCGCCTGCGAACTCAGGCGCGAAGGGACGCTGCATTGCGCCGTGGGCGAAGCGGGGGTGCGCGAACTGCGTGACCGGGCGCAGCAATGGCAGGCGCGCGGGGCCGATGTGCGCCTGCTGGATGCCGCCGATACGCAACGGATGGTCGGCACAGACGCCTATCCGATGGCCTTGCTGGACCGCCGCGCCGGGGTGATCCAGCCGCTGGCCTATGTGCGCGGTCTGGCCACGGCGGCGGTGGCGGCAGGCGTCGATATCCGCAGCGAAAGCCCGGTCGAAGCGCTGGAGGCTTTTGGTGATCAGTGGCGCGTGGCGACGCGGGGCGGTTCGGTGACGGCGCCGAAGGTGATCATGGCCACCGATGCCTATACGAAAGGACCGTGGGAGATTATCCGCAAGGCGCAGGTCTGGCTGCCCTATTTCAACTGCGCCACCCCACCCTTGCCAGACGATATTTTGCGCAGCATTTTGCCGGAAGGGCAGGGGGCGTGGGATACGGCGGAGGTGTTGTCGTCTTTCCGCAGGGATGCCGCCGGGCGGCTGGTCTTCGGCAGCGTCGGGGCCTTGCGCGGGCCGGCGCAGGGCGTGCACAGCGGCTGGGGGCAACGCGCCATGACGCGGCTGTTCCCGGCGCTTAAAGGGATAGGGTTTGAACACGAATGGTATGGCTGGATCGGCATGACCGACGATAACCTGCCGCGCTTCCATCGATTTGCCGACGGCGTAATGGGGGTGTCGGGCTATAATGGCCGGGGCATTGCGCCGGGCACGGTGATGGGTCGGATTCTGGCCGAACACGTGCTGGGTAAGCTGTCCGAAGACGATTTGCCGCTGCCGGTGACGCCGCCGCAAGAGGCGAAGCACCGGGCGGCCAAAGAGGTTTATTACGAGGCCGGTGCGGCGGTGCTGCACGCGGTGGAACACAGGTTTTAAGCATCCGCGCCTGAGGCACGGGCGGATGAAAAGGGAAGACAAATGAGCGCGGATACACGTATTTTGCTGGAGTCTCTGGGCGTCACCGGCGGCCATACGGGCGGGACCTTGAAGGTCCATTCGCCCAATACCGGCGAACGGATCGGGGAGGTGGTCGAAACCTCGGTTGATCAGGCGAAGGTGCGCATCGACGCCGCACATGAGGCGTTTCTCAAATGGCGTCTGATCCCGGCACCCAAGCGCGGCGAACTGGTGCGTCTGTTCGGCGAAGAATTGCGTGCCCACAAGGACGCTCTCGGCAGGCTGGTGTCGATCGAAGCGGGTAAGGTCACGTCCGAAGGCCTCGGCGAAGTGCAGGAGATGATCGACATTTGCGACTTCGCGGTCGGCCTGTCGCGGCAACTGTACGGCCTGACCATCGCCACCGAGCGCGCGGAACACCGCATGATGGAAACTTGGCATCCGCTGGGCGTGGTCGGCATCATTTCGGCCTTCAACTTCCCGGTCGCCGTGTGGGCGTGGAATGCCTGTCTGGCGCTCGTGTGCGGTGACGCCATTGTGTGGAAGCCGTCGGAAAAGACGCCGCTGACGGCGCTGGCCACCCATGCCCTGTTTGCGCGCGCCGTCGCCGCCTATAGGGCCGCCGGATACGACGTGCCCGAAGGCCTGTCGGCCCTGCTGATCGGCGGTAAAGAGATCGGCGAAGCGCTGGTCGAACATGAGAAGGTGCCGCTGGTCTCGGCCACCGGTTCGACCGCTATGGGGCGTGCGGTCGGGCCAAAGCTGGCCGCCCGTTTTGCGCGGGCCCTGCTGGAACTGGGGGGCAATAATGCCGCCATTATCGCGCCGTCGGCGGACCTCGATCTGGCTTTGCGCGGTGTGGCCTTTGCGGCTATGGGCACGGCGGGTCAGCGCTGCACGACGTTGCGCCGCCTGTTCGTGCACGAAAGCCTTTACGACACCTTCGTGCCGCGCCTGAAACAGGCCTATGCCTCGGTGAAGGTCGGTCATCCGCTGGAAGCGGGCACGCTGATCGGGCCGCTGATTGACGCGCAGGCCTTTGGTTTGTTTGAAAAGGCTCTGGACGAAGCCCGCAGTGTCGGCGGTCAGGTCACCGGCGGGGCGCGCGTCGATGTGAACGGTAAGGACAGCTATTATGTGCGGCCGGCCATTGTCGAAATGGACGCCCATGCGGGGCCGGTGCTGCGGGAAACCTTTGCGCCCATTCTGTATGTCATGAAGTATGGAAATATAGAAGACGCCATCGCGATGCAGAATGCCGTCGGCGCGGGTCTGTCGTCCTCGATCTTCACCAATGACATCCGCGAGGCCGAGCTGTTTGTCTCCGCCGCCGGGTCGGATTGCGGCATCGCCAATGTCAATATCGGGCCGTCGGGCGCGGAAATCGGCGGGGCGTTTGGCGGCGAAAAAGAAACCGGCGGCGGGCGTGAATCCGGATCGGATTCATGGAAAGCCTATATGCGCCGCGCCACCAACACCATCAACTATGGCCGCAGCCTGCCTCTGGCTCAGGGGGTGAAGTTCGATGTCTAAGTTCGATTGGTCCGATCCGTTTCTTCTCGACGCGCAACTGTCCGACGAGGAGCGCCTGATCCGCGACGCGGCGCACGACTACGCGCAGTCGCAGCTTCTGCCGCGCGTGCTGAAAGCCTATGCCGAGGAGCAGACCGACCCGGCCATTTTCCGCGAAATGGGTGAGCGCGGCTTGCTGGGCGCGACCCTGCCGGAAACCTATGGCGGGGCAGGGGCGTCGTATGTTGCCTATGGCCTGATCGCGCGCGAAGTCGAGCGAGTGGACTCGGGCTATCGGTCGATGATGAGCGTGCAATCCTCACTGGTCATGTATCCGATCCATGCCTATGGCTCGGAAGCGCAGAGGCAAAAATACCTGCCGAAACTGGCGTCGGGCGAATGGATCGGCTGCTTCGGCCTGACCGAGCCGGATGCCGGTTCCGACCCGGCGTCTATGCGCACGACGGCGCGCCAAACCGAGGGTGGCTATGTGCTCAATGGCAGCAAGATGTGGATTTCCAATTCGCCGATTGCCGATGTGTTCGTGGTGTGGGCCAAGCTTGAGGGCGTCATTCGCGGCTTCGTGCTGGATAAGGGGATGGCCGGCCTCAGTGCGCCCAAAATCCACGGAAAACTCAGTCTGCGCGCCTCCATTACCGGCGAGATCGTGATGGACAATGTCGAGGTCGGTGAAGACGCCCTGCTGCCCCATGTCGAGGGGCTGAAAGGGCCGTTCGGCTGTCTCAACCGGGCGCGCTATGGCATTAGCTGGGGCGTGATGGGGGCGGCCGAAGACTGCTGGCACCGCGCACGGCAATACGGCCTCGACCGGCAGCAGTTCGGGCGGCCTCTGGCGCAGACGCAACTGTTCCAGAAAAAGCTGGCCGACATGCAGACGGAGATCACGCTCGGGCTTCAGGCGTCTCTGCGCGTCGGGCAGTTGTTCGACGCCGGGCAGGTACAGCCGGAAATGATCAGCCTGATCAAGCGCAATAATTGCGGCAAGGCGCTCGATATTGCGCGCATGGCCCGCGACATGCACGGTGGTAATGGGATACACGAGGAATACCACGTCATGCGCCATGCCCAGAACCTGGAGACGGTCAATACCTATGAGGGCACGCACGATGTCCACGCCCTGATCCTCGGTCGCGCGCAGACGGGTTTACAGGCGTTTTTTTGATGGATGAAAGCCCGACTATATCTTTTGGCGATAACGTTCGAATTGCCTCAACACCCGAGACAATTAAGCTCGGCGTGGCTGGGAAAAATGGACAGGTTTATGGGATAACCACGCCTTCGGTCACTGGAATCGAAATGATTGGCCAATCTCCCAAAGACAACGCGGTCAATGTCTATTTTGAAGACGCATCAGAGGCATTGTGGTTTGCGCCGGAGTTGGTCGAGTTCGTCGACCATGGTGCTGGAACAGCCGTGGAGATTGCTGGCCAGAAATCTGTTCGCAACACAGACGGCAGTTGGTCCAATTCAACTGCCCAAAACACTTTTCTATCTCGGTTTTTAGGATTGTTCAGGTGAAACCCCTTGCCGGACTGAAAGTCCTCGAACTGGCGCGCATACTGGCCGGGCCGTGGGCCGGTCAGATTCTGGCCGATCTGGGGGCCACGGTCGTCAAGGTCGAACGCCCCGGCACGGGCGATGATACGCGCGGCTGGGGCCCGCCCTTTATCGGCGACGCGGCGGCCTATTTCCACGCCTGTAACCGTGGCAAAGCCTCGGTCGCCATCGACATCACCACACCCGAAGGTCAGGCGGCCATCCGGGATCTGGCGCGCGAGTCCGACGTGCTGATCGAGAATTTCAAGGTTGGCGGCCTGCGCCCCTACGGCCTCGATTACGACACCCTGAAAACCGTCAATCCGCGTCTGATCTATGTGTCGATTACCGGCTTCGGGCAGGACGGACCCTATGCGCAGCGCGCCGGCTATGACTACATCCTGCAGGGCATGTCGGGCCTGATGGACATTACCGGCGACCCGGATGGTGAGCCGCAAAAGGTAGGCGTGGCGGTGGTCGACCTGTTCACCGGCGTCTACACCTCAACCGCGGTGCTGGCGGCTTTGCGGCAGCGTGACGCGACGGGGCAGGGCTGTCATATCGACATGGCCCTGTTTGATGTGGCCACGGCCATGCTGGCCAATCAGGCGATGAACTATCTGGCGTCCGGTGTGTCGCCGACGCGGCTCGGCAATGCGCATCCGAACATTGCCCCCTATCAGGTCTTTGCGGTGAAGGACGGCCACGTCATCGTCGCGGTGGGCAATGACCATCAGTTTTTGCGCTTCTGCGAGGTGCTGGAAGCCGACTACGTCGCGCAAAACCCGGCCTATGCCACCAATGCCGGGCGTGTGGCGGCGCGGCATCAACTGGTGGCCGAACTGGAGCCGTTTTTGCGCAATATGACGCGCGCAGAGCTTCTGACGGCGCTGGAAGGTGCAGGCGTTCCGGCGGGCCCGATCAATCGCATCGAAGACGTGTTCAACGACCCGCAGATCGTGCATCGCGGCCTGCGGATCGAGATCGACGGCGTGCCGGGCGTCGCCTCGCCCATAGTGATCGACGGCGTGCGGATGACGGCAGAAACGCCGTCGCCGAAACGTGAGGACAAAGCATGAGAACCGGCGGACAGGTACTGGTCGATCAACTGACGCGCAATGGCGTGGAGCGCCTGACCTGCGTGCCGGGGGAGTCGTATCTGGCGGCGCTGGATGCGATGTATGATGCCGACATCGACGTGCTGATCTGCCGTCACGAAGGCGGGGCGGCGATGATGGCCGAAGCCTATGGCAAGCTCACCGGGCGACCCGGTATCTGCTTTGTGACGCGCGGCCCGGGGGCGACCAATGCGGCGCACGGCGTGCATATTGCGCAGCATGATTCCACGCCGATGATCCTGTTTGTGGGGCAGGTCGAACGCGCTTTTCTGGGCCGCGGCGCGTTTCAGGAGCTGAATTACGTGGCGGCCTTTGGCGGCATCGCCAAATGGGTGGTGGAAATTTCTGACCCTAAGCGCATCCCGGAAATTATCGCCCGCGCCTTTCGCGTGGCCATGCAGGGCCGCCCCGGTCCGGTGGTGATTTCGCTACCCGAAGACATCCTGACCGAGGGGGTCGAGGTCGCCGATGCGCCGCCGGTCGAGGCGGTGGAGGCCGCACCAACACGCGCGGATATGACGGCGTTTGCGCAAGCGATAAAGGTGGCGGAGCGTCCGCTGATGATCCTTGGCGGATCGCGCTGGACGGCCGAAGGCTGCGCGGCGGTGGCCGATTTTGCGGCGCGCTACGACATCCCCGTGGCGACCGAGTTTCGCCGGACGTCGCTGTTTCCGGCGCACCACCCCTGCTATGCGGGTGATCTCGGCTTCGGGCAGAATCCGGCCCTGTCGCAGCGGGTGAAGGCGGCCGATCTGCTGATCCTGCTGGGCGCGCGCATGGCCGAGGTGCCGTCGAATGGCTACACGCTGATCGGCGGGCAAAAGCTGGTGCACATCTTCCCGCAGGCCGAGGAAATCGGGCGGGTCTATGCGCCCGCTCTGGGGACCGTCAGCACGCCGGATCAGTTTGCCAGGGCCTTGTCGTGGATTGATGAAGCCCCATCGCCGCAGATCAGCAGGGGCGCGGCGGCGCATCAGGACTGGCTGAAATGGACGACCACGCCTTTGCCCATCCCCGGTGATTTTCAGTATGGCGAGGTGATGGTGTGGCTGCGCGAGCACCTGCCGCCGGAGACCATCATCACCAATGGGGCGGGCAATTACGCCATCTGGGTGCACCGCTACTGGCGGCACGAGCGGCCCTTTACGCAGGTGGCACCGACATCGGGCAGCGTCGGCTATTCGGTCCCGGCGGGCATCATGGCCAAGCGTCAATGCCCCGACGCGCCGGTCGTGACCTTTGCCGGCGACGGCTGCTTTCTGATGAACGGCAATGAATTCGCCACCGCTGTGCAGTACGATATCCCGCTGATCATCATCGTTATCGACAATGGCATGTGGGGCACGATCCGTATGCATCAGGCGCGCGAATATCCGTACCGCCCGATCGGGACGGAGTTGAAGAATCCGGACTTTGCCGCATACGCCAAGGCCTTTGGCGGGCATGGTGAAACCGTGCGCACCACGGCGGAGTTTGCTCCGGCCTTTGAACGGGCGCAGGCGTCCGGCAAACCGGCCATCCTGCACTGCCTGATCGACCCGCAGGCCATCACGCCCGCGAAAACGCTGGATCAGGTATCGCGCGGCGAGTGAGGCTTGGGAGAGGTAACAAGATAGCGCTCAAATGCGGCCCCCATGGCCGTCAGATGGTCCGGCAGGGCATGGCGCGGGCGGAACAGGGCCACGGTGCGGCTATGGGTAAAGCCGTGCAGCGTGGTGGTTACCACCCCTTGCGCCGCATGGCTTTGCGGCACCACGGTCGCGCCGATACCGGCGGCCACCATGCGCAGCGCCCGCTCGTCATTCGCCGTGCGATAGGCCAGAGGCGGGCGCACATTACGGTCGGTGAAATAGCGGCTGGTTTCGGACAGGACCTCGCAGCGCGAACGCACGATCATCGGCTGATCCGAGAGGTCTTCGCCGCGCACCTGCGCCGCCCCGGCCAAAGCATGGTCGGCGGGCAGGGCCAGCACATAGGGCTCGGTATAAAGCGGCACCGAGCTGTCGTCTTCGACGCGGCGGATCGACAGGGCGTAATCTATCCCCCGCTCGTCAAAGCGGTTTAAGATCTCCTGCTCGGTACCTTCGAACAGGTCGAAACGGCCGCCCATCTCTTCGGTCAGACCGGCGTCACGAAAGCCTTTGAGGAGCCCCGCCACCCAGGCCCCGGACAGGGTCTGCAACACACCAATTCGCAGGACACGCGCCTGTTCGGTTTGCGCCAGTTCGGCCAGCGCCACATTACATTCGTGCAGAATGGTCTTGGCGCGCGGCAAAAAGCGCGTCCCCGCCGTGGTCAGAAACACCCGCTTGTTGTTGCGGATAAACAGGGTGACGCCGAGCTGTTCCTCAAGGCGTTTGATCCCGGAGGAAAGCGACGGCTGGGTGATCAGGCAGGCTTCGGCGGCACGGGTAAAGGAGCCCGTTTCGACCACGGCCAGAAAATAGCGAAGAAGATAGGGTTCCATTCAATCTCCCTCCCTCCCCTGCGCAGCGGGGGAGATGTCGAGCCAGCGCAGCGCGGCGAGACGGAGGGGGCATGGGGCAAAACCCGCCCCCTCCACCGCTTCGCGGTCCCCCTCCCCCGCTGCGCAGGGGAGGAGTTTCATAGGCATCATCTATTCATTCTATTTTTATTATCAATTTTTCCAATGATCAAGCGCGGTGTAGATTTCCCTTTCAAAGCGATGTGCAAAAAAGTGTTTGCGGTTTTTTGCGAAAAACATCGCGACAAAACAAAAGTTTGAAACGTCCCATGCGCCTCACCAGCCAGATCGACACCAACAGCGCCGATTTCACCGCCAACAGCGCCCATATGCAGGGGCTGGTCGATGATCTGCGCGCCCTGACCGCGCGCATTGCCGAAGGCGGCTCAGACAGCGCGCGGCAAAAGCATGTGTCGCGCGGGAAACTGCTGCCGCGCCAACGGGTTGATGCTTTGCTCGATCCCGGTTCGCCGTTTCTGGAGCTGTCGGCTCTGGCGGCGCACGGCGTCTATGAGGACGTGGTGCCCGCCGCCGGGATCATCACCGGCATTGGGCGCATCGAGAACACCGAATGCGTGGTGGTGTGCAATGACGCGACGGTGAAGGGCGGCACCTACTATCCGCTGACGGTCAAAAAGCACCTGCGGGCGCAGGAGGTGGCGCAGATGAACCACCTGCCGTGCGTCTATCTCGTGGACTCCGGTGGGGCCAACCTGCCCAATCAGGACGAGGTCTTTCCGGACAAGGACGATTTCGGCCGCATCTTCTTCAATCAGGCGCAGATGTCGGCCAGAGGCATCCCGCAGATCGCCGTAGTGATGGGCTCGTGCACCGCCGGCGGGGCCTATGTGCCGGCCATGTCGGACGAAAGCATCATTGTGCGCCGTCAGGGGACCATTTTTCTGGGCGGCCCGCCGCTGGTCAAGGCGGCGACGGGCGAAGTCGTCTCAGCCGAAGATTTGGGCGGTGGCGATGTCCATGCGCGCGTGTCCGGCGTGGTCGATCATCTGGCCGCCAACGACGCCGAAGCGCTTGCGATGGCGCGCCGCATTGTGCGCAATCTCAACCGCACAAAACCGGCGTCGCTGAAGGTGCGCGACAGCATTGAACCGCTGTATGAGGCGCGCGAACTTTACGGCCTGATCCCGGTCGATAAGCGCATCCCCATTGATGTGCGCGAAATCATCGCGCGCCTCGTCGATGGCTCGGAATTTGATGAGTTCAAGGCACTGTACGGCGAAACCCTCGTCTGCGGGTTTGCGCACCTGTACGGCCATCCGGTCGGCATTGTCGCCAATAATGGCGTGCTGTTTTCCGAGAGCGCGCAAAAGGGCGCGCACTTCGTCGAACTGTGCTGCCAGCGCAATATTCCGCTGATTTTTCTGCAAAATATTACCGGCTTCATGGTGGGGCGCAAGTACGAAAACGAAGGTATTGCGCGGCATGGGGCCAAGATGGTGACGGCGGTAGCCTGCGCCAATGTGCCCAAACTAACCCTTGTTTTCGGTGGCTCCTACGGGGCAGGCAATTACGGCATGTGCGGGCGCGCCTTCGATCCGCGTTTCCTGTGGATGTGGCCCAATGCGCGCATCTCGGTCATGGGGGGCGAACAGGCGGCCAATGTGCTGGCCACCGTGCGCCGCGACGGTATCGAGGCGAAGGGCGGCACCTGGAGCGCCGAAGAGGAGGCCGCCTTCAAGGCCCCGCTGCTGGAGACCTATGAGGCGCAGGGCCATCCCTATTACGCCTCGGCGCGCCTGTGGGACGACGGCGTGATCGACCCAGCGGATACGCGCCGCGTGCTGGGGCTGGGCCTTTCGGCGGCGCTCAATGCGCCCATAGAGCCGACGCGATTCGGCGTGTTCAGGATGTAGGATGATGACCACACTGAAACTCGACATCGCCGCTAATGGCATAGCCCGCCTGACGCTCAACCGGCCCGACCGGCACAACGCCTTTGATGAGGCGATGATCGCTGACCTGACGCAGACCTTTACGACGCTGGGGGCCAATCCTGCCGTGCGCGTGGTGGTGCTCAATGGCGCGGGCGAAAGCTTCTGCGCCGGCGGCGACCTCCACTGGATGCAGCGCGCCGCGCAGAAGACCGAGGCCGAAAACGAAGCCGATGCGCTGGCGCTGGCGACCATGCTGCATACGATAAACGCCTGTCCGAAACCGGTGATCGGCCTGATCCACGGGGCGTGTTTTGGTGGTGGTGTGGGTCTGGCGGCGGCGTGCGATATGGTGGTGGCCGCCCCCGATGCGCGCTTCGGTCTGACCGAGGTGCGGCTGGGCCTGATCCCGGCGGCCATATCGCCATTTGTGGTGGGAAAGATCGGCGCGTCGGCGGCGCGGCGCTATGTCCTGACCGGGGAACGCTTCAGCGCCGAAGAGGCGCGCCGCATCGGCCTGGTCCATGAGGTGAAGGCCGGTCTCGATGCCGCCGCCGCGCCGCTGATCGACGGCCTGCTGGCCAGCGGGCCGGAGGCGGTGGCCGATGCCAAGGCGCTGATAAGTGACGTGTCGGGCCGCCCCGTCGATGACGACCTGCTGCGCCTGACGGCCCGCCGCATTGCGAAGCGCCGCGCCTCCGACGAAGGCCGCGAAGGCATCAGTGCGTTCCTTGAGAAGCGTAAACCGGGGTGGGTGAGATAATGTTCCGCAAACTCCTCATCGCCAATCGCGGCGAAATCGCCTGCCGCATCATCCGCACCTGTCAACGCCTCGGCATCCAGACCGTCGCCGTCTATTCCGAAGCCGATGCACAGGCCCTGTTTGTGCGTCAGGCCGATGAGGCGCACCTGATCGGCCCGGCCCCGGCGGCCCAAAGCTATCTGCGCGGCGACGTGATTATCGAGGTCGCCAAACGCACGGGGGCTGAGGCCATCCATCCGGGCTATGGCTTCCTGTCGGAAAACGCCGAATTCGCGGAGGCCTGCGCCGCCGCCGGGATCGTCTTTGTTGGCCCGACGCCTGAGGCCATCCGGGCCATGGCGCTGAAAGGCGCAGCCAAGGCGCTGATGGAAGAGGCGGGCGTGCCCGTCACCCCCGGCTATCATGGCGAGGCTCAGGACGAAGCCACCTTGCTAGAGGCCGCGCGTGAGATCGGCTTCCCGGTCCTGATCAAAGCCGTGGCCGGCGGCGGCGGCAAGGGGATGCGTCGCGTCGATAATGAGTCTGATTTTCCGGAACTCTTGAAATCTTGTCAGGGCGAAGGGCAAAGCGCCTTTGGCGATCCGCGCGTGCTGATCGAAAAATATATCGAGGTGCCGCGCCATATCGAGATCCAGTTGTTTGCCGACAGCCACGGCAACGCGCTCCACCTCTTTGAACGCGACTGTTCGCTGCAACGCCGCCACCAGAAGGTGATCGAAGAGGCCCCGGCCCCCGGCCTGCCCGACACCATGCGTCAGGCCATGGGCGAGGCGGCGGTGAAGGCCGCCAAGGCCATTGGCTATCGCGGTGCGGGCACGATCGAATTCATCGTCGATGTGTCCAAGGGGATCACGCAAGCGGCCTTCTACTTCATGGAGATGAACACCCGGCTTCAGGTCGAACACCCGGTGACCGAGGCGATTACGGGTCTTGATCTGGTCGAATGGCAGTTGCGCGTCGCCGCCGGTGAGGCCCTGCCGCTGACGCAGGCTCAGGTGCCGCTGAACGGCCACGCCATCGAAGCGCGTCTCTATGCCGAAGACCCCGAACACGACTTTATGCCGTCCACCGGCACGCTGAGCCGTCTCGTCTTTCCGTCCGGGGTGCGCGCCGATTCCGCCGTGGCGCAGGGCGATACGGTCAGCGTCTTTTATGACCCGATGATCAGCAAGCTGATCGTGCATGGTAAGGATCGGGCTGCGGCGTTAGACGCGCTTCGCACCGCCCTGATCCACACCCGCGCCGAAGGGCTGAGGACCAATCTGGCCTTCCTGCGACGCATCGCCTCTGACCCGGCCTTCCGCGCCGGGGAGATTGATACGGGCTTTATCGGCCGCCATGTCGAGCGCCTGACCGCGCCTTGGCCCGATTATGATTTGCCGACGGATACATCACCCTCGCCGTGGCACGATGCGACGGGGTTCCGCCTCAACCTGCCGCCTGCGTCGCCGGTCGATGTGCGGCATCTCACAAAGGCTTTGGACGAGGCGCATGAGGCCTCTGAGGTGGTCGCGCCCATGCCCGGACTGGTCGTCGCGGTGTACGTCACAGAGGGCGAAACGGTCGAGAAGAACCAGCCGCTGATCGTGCTGGAGGCCATGAAGATTCAACTGACGCTGAAGGCCCCGCGCGCCGGTGTGGTGACGGGCCTAAGCGCCACCACGGGCGAGCAGGTCATCGAAAAAGCGGTGCTGCTGAACGTGACGTAACCCCCTCACCCGGCGCTTTGCGCCACCCTCTCCCTCAAGGAGAGGCACGTTACAACAGCCTCTTTGCCCCCTCTCCCTTGAGGGAGAGGGATGGGGTGAGGGGGGAGAGCCACAGGAAACGACCATGACCGATTTTCCGCATCTGCAATTCGCCCACGGCGATGAAATCGACGCCCTGCGCGATACGGTGGCGAAGTTCGCCGCCGCCGAAATCGCGCCGCACGCCGCTGAGATCGACCGCACGGATCAATTTCCCATGCCGCTGTGGCGCAAGATGGGGGCGCTGGGCATTCTGGGCCTTACCGCGCCAGACATGTATGGCGGGGCGGAGATGGGCTATCTGGCCCATACGATTGCTATGGAAGAAATCAGCCGCGCCTCGGCCTCGGTCGGCCTGTCTTACGGCGCGCATTCCAACCTCTGCGTCAATCAGATCGTGCGCAACGGCAACGAGGCGCAAAAGGCGCGCTACCTGCCACGCCTGATCAATGGCGAACACGTCGGCGCCCTCGCCATGTCGGAACCGGGGGCGGGCTCAGACGTCATGTCGATGAAGCTCCGGGCCGAAAAGCGCGGCGACCGCTACGTGCTCAACGGCTCGAAAATGTGGATCACCAACGGCCCGGACGCCGATGTGCTGGTCGTCTATGCACGCACCGGCGAAGGCTCAAAGGGCGTCACCGCCTTCCTGATCGAAAAGGATTTCGCCGGCTTTTCGGTGGCGCAAAAGCTCGACAAGCTGGGGATGCGCGGCTCGCATACGGGTGAGCTGGTCTTTGCCGACTGCGAGGTGCCGGAAGAGAATGTGTTAAGCCATGAAGGGCGCGGCGCGGCGGTGCTGATGTCGGGTCTCGATTACGAGCGCGTGGTGCTGTCCGGTGGGCCTTTGGGGATCATGCGCGCCTGCCTCGACGTGGTCATCCCCTATGTGCATGAACGTCAGCAGTTCGGCGCGCCGATTGGCACCTTTCAACTGATGCAGGGCAAGATTGCCGACATGTACGCCACCTGGGGGGCCTGCCGCGCCTATGTCTATGCCGTGGCGGCCGCCTGCGACCGGGGCGAGACCACGCGCAAAGACGCCGCCGCCTGCATCCTCTATGCGGCGGAAAAGGCGACGTGGATGGCGGGGGAAGCGATCCAGTGTCTGGGCGGCAATGGCTATGTCAATGAGTACCCGACCGGGCGGCTGTGGCGCGACGCCAAGCTGTACGAAATCGGTGCGGGCACCAGCGAAATCCGGCGTATGCTGATCGGACGCGAACTGTTCGAGGAAACGAAGTGATGCAGGAAGAAAGCCTCCCCCCTGATTTGGCTACGCCGAACTGGCGTTTCAGGGGGATACCGGCAAAGCCGGAGGGGGGTTAAGCGGTGCCATTAACCCCACCCGTCGCTACGCGCCACCCTCCCCTGAAATCAGGGGAGGCACTTTGTCATGACCCGCCCCAGCCACGTCACCCTTTACGAAGTCGGCCCGCGCGACGGCCTTCAGGCCGAGGCGCAGCTCGTCCCCACCGCGACCAAGATCGCCCTGATCGACCGCCTGTCGCAAACGGGTCTGCGCTTTATCGAAGCGAGCAGTTTCGTCTCGCCGAAATGGGTGCCGCAGATGGCCGATGCCGCTGAGGTCATGGCCGGGATCACCCGTGCGCCCCACCTGACCTATCCGGTGCTGACGCCCAATCTCAAAGGCTATGAGGCCGCACGGACGGCCGGGGCGCAAAGCGTCGCTGTTTTTGCGGCGGCGTCCGAAACCTTCAGCCAGAAAAACATCAATGCCAGCATCGCCGAAAGCCTTGCGCGCTTCGCCCCGGTCGCCGCCCGCGCGCGCGAAGACGGCGTGCGCTTACGTGGCTATGTCTCCTGCGCCATCGCCTGTCCCTATGAAGGCCCGATTGCTCCGGACGCCGTGGCCGAGGTGACACAAAGACTGATCGAGATGGGCTGCTATGAGGTGTCACTGGGCGACACCATCGGGCGCGGCACGCCGGGCGATACGCAGCGCCTTCTGGACGTCGTGTTAAGGCGCGTCGAAGCGGCGAAGCTGGCCGTGCATTTCCACGATACCTGGGGGCAGGCTCTGGCCAATATTCTGGTGTCGCTCGACTATGGGATCGCCACGATCGATGCCTCGGTCGGGGGTCTGGGCGGTTGTCCCTATGCGCCGGGCGCGTCGGGGAATGTCGCTACCGAAGACGTGCTTTACATGCTCAAGGGCTTGGGCATAGAGACGGGTGTCGATCTAGATAAGGTGATCGACACGGCATGGTTTATCTCCGATGCGCTGGGCCGGCCGCCACGTTCCAAGGCCGCCGTGGCCCGCGGCCGCTGATCAGTTCCCGGCCACCTTCATGTGACGACCAAAGACCTGCGTCCAGTAGAAGTAGTAGGGGACCTGCGCCCGTCCCACCGGCTGATCCTGCGTGTCGTGGACATAGCCGACGCCCATCTCCTCATAGCCGCAATTGAGGATGTTAGCACGGTGGCCGGGGCTGGTCATCCATTCCTCAAACACGCGATCAGCCGTCTTTTGACCCGCCGCGACATTTTCCCCCAGAAGCGTATACACATAGCCGGTGGCGTGCACCCGGTCCTTTAACTTTATACCGTCGTCCGTATAGTGATAGACGTAGTTTTTCTCAGACATGGAAACGCTCTGGCGCTGCGCTGCCTGCATCAACTGATCACTGAGGCGCAAGGGACCGCAGCCGTTTTCGGCCCGCACCTGATTGACCCGTTCGAGCAGGATGGCCGCCTGATGCTGCATGTCTTCGCTGATGACAAAGCGGGGCGCATCCGGCACCAGCGCCGCGCTGAGGTCGGGCGCCTTGACCACCGTATTGACGTGGCGATAAGTCATGCCGGTGGTCCCGGCCTGTGGCGAAGGTGGTGTCAGGAGGGCGTCAACCGCCGCTTCGGCTGTGGCATCCAGCCGCTGAATCTTCTCGTCCGCCGCGCTGGCACCGGCATACAGCACCCATACCAGAACGGATAAAACCACTGCCCGCATAGCCATCCCCGACTTAGGCTTAAGGCGGACATGGTGTGGCCTCAGATGTAAAGTTTCCGGTAAGAAACAGGCTTAAGCGGCGTTAGTCATAAAGCTCACGCGACAGGGGCGCAAACAGGGCTTCGACGCTGTGGGCGCTGACGCCGCCGATGGATTGCGGCAGCCAGTGCGGCGAGTGGTCCTTGTCGTCCAGCACGGCGCGCACGCCCTCAAGGAAGTCGTGGCTCTGGCAGAGGCGCGAAGCGATGCGGAACTCCATCTGCATCACCTGCTCAAACGTCTCCAGACGGCGGCCTTCGCGTAGATGGCGCAACGTCACGCTCATCGAGAAGGGCGAGCGGGTGGCCAGCACCTCACCCTGATGCTGCGCCCAGTCGGAGTCCTCCAGCTTCAGCGCAATGGCGATGTCGGCCAGACGGCTCTTGCCGAAGATGCGGTTGATGGCCTCCAGATGCTCCTGATAGGAGGGCTCACCGACGGGGCGGTCATAGCGGTACAGAATATTGTCGATGAATTCATTTGGTCGCGCCATTGACTCCGAAAACCGGTTCCCACTTTTCGGATGGCGCTCCGGGCCCGCCAGCAGTTCCGCCTTCAATGCGGGCAGGTCAGAGGCCGCCACATGGTGCGTGCTGATCCCCGCCGCGCGCACATCGGCCCCTTTCAGCCGCTCACCGGTCAGGGCCAGCCACGTACCGATCTCGGAATAGTTTTGCGCGCCCTCGTCTGCGAAAACCGCTTCACACGTTTCGGCGGGCGCGCCCATCCGCGGCAAAAACCACCCCCCGCCGACATCCGGGAACAGGCCGATGCCGGTTTCAGGCATGGCAAACAGGGTGTTTTCGGTCGAAACGCGATGCGAGCCATGCACGCTGATGCCCACGCCGCCGCCCATGGTCACACCGTCGATCAGGGCGACAAAGGGCTTGGGGAAGCGTTTGATCAGGGTGTTGAGACGGTATTCGGTGCGGAAGAAGTCGCGCGCCGCTTCGCCGTCGCCACGCCCTGAGCGGGCGGCTGCCCGCACATCGCCCCCGGCGCAAAAAGCGCGTCCGTTGTGGTCCAGAACGACATAGCGCACGCGCTCATCCGTGGCCCATTGGCTCAGCGTCTGCGCCATGTCGCGGCACATGGCGGTGGTCAGGGCATTGAGCGCCTGAGGCCGGTTGAGCGTCAGCCGCCCGACCCCGTTTTCCACCTGAGCCAGAACGGGTTTTTCCTCAACACCGAGCGCGTCCATAGGCCTTCCTTTCGCGTTTTCCTGTGCGTTTTGCTGCACCTCATTGGGTGCAGCATTTTTTGAAAGATAACCACGGAATCAGCCGATTGGGAACTGTATAAAAACGCCTCCCCTGATTTCAGGGGAGGCGTTTGAATGATGACTCCATTAAAAGGCATACCGATCTACGGTAGGCGCTTTGGGCGTTACCCCCGCACCATTTTCGCTCTGGCCAGCGTGTCGGCCACGTCGCCCGTCAGGCGCTTTTCGCTCTGGGCGCGGGCAAAAATATCAGCCAGACGCGGGCCGATGGCGTCGATCTGCGCGTCGATACCGGCGCGATCAACACCGCCATTATATTCCGCCGACACGGCAATAATGCCGCCGGCATTGATCACATAGTCCGGTGCATAGAGGATGCCGCGACGCGCCAGAACCGCGCCCACTTCCGGCACTGACAACTGGTTATTGGCGGCCCCGGCGACCACGGCAGCGGTCATGCGTTCGGCTACGTCAGGGGTGATAATGGCCCCCAGCGCGCAGGGGGCAATCACATCGGCGTCGCTCAGGAGGATGTCCGTCACATGGCTCATTTCCGCGCCGAAGCGTTCGACCATTTCGACCACGCGCGCGGTATGAATATCCGCCACGATCAGCTTCGCGCCGCGTGCGTGCAGTTCCTGACACAGATAGCCGCCGACATGACCCAGCCCCTGCACCGCGACGCGCACGCCTTCCAAGCTGTCGCGCCCCAGACGCGCCTTGACCGCCGCTTCGATGCCGATGGCCACGCCGCGCGCCGTGAAGGGCGATGGGTCACCGCCCACCGAACCCTCTGTGGCCAGACCGGAGACGTACGTCGTCTGACGCGCCACGACCATCATGTCCGACACGCCAACACCGACGTCTTCGGCGGTGATATATTGCCCGCCCAGCGCTTCGACGGCGCGACCAAAGGCGGTGAAAATCCGTTCGCGGTTTTCCGGCGCGACCGGGCCCATGATGACCGCCTTGCCGCCGCCGAAGGGCAGCTCCGCCATGGCATTCTTGTAGCTCATGCCGCGCGACAGGCGCAGCGCATCGGTACGCGCCGCCGCCGCGTCGTCATAGGTCCACAGACGACAGCCGCCCGCCGCCGGTCCCCGCGCCGTCGAATGGACCGCGATGATGGCGCGCAGGCCGGTTTCCGGATCGTTGACATCGACGACCTTTTCGTGCGCGTCATATGAAGGCGTATCAAACATGGGCGGGTTCCTTTTGTGAGAGGGGGTGAGAGACGGGTTTCACCGCCTCGATTTGCGTCAGAAGCGCGACCTTGCGCGCCTCGGCGGCTGCGACCGAAGCGGCCTTGACGTGGCCAAAACCACGGATGTCTTCGGGCAGGCGGGCCAGCGCCACAATGGGCTCCAGCGTTTGCGGAGAGAGCTTCGCCACCAGCTCCGGGATCAGGCGCAGATAGTCGTCGCGCAGGCGGCGTTCCATGCGGCGCTCCTCGGTATGGCCGAACGGATCGAAGAGGCTGCCGCGCAAGCCTTTCAGCCCTTTCAGCACACCAAAGGCGGTGAAGACCCAGCCGCCGAACTTCATCTTGCGCGGTTCACCGGTCAGCGGGTCCTTACGCGCCAGAAGCGGCGGGGCGAGGTAAACTGCCAATTTTCTGGCATTATCGAATTGATTATCGAGGCGCTGACGGAAGGCCGGATCGCTGTACAGGCGCGCCACCTCGTATTCATCCTTATAGGCCATCAGCTTAAAGGCATTGCGCGCCACGGCCTCCAGCAGGGCGGGTGATCCGGCCTTGCGCGCCGTCTCGACCACCGCGTGATACTGCGCCGCGTAAGAAGCGTCCTGATAGGCGGTCAGGTCGGCGATCCGCCGTGTGATAAAGGTTTCGACATCGAACGGTGCTTCGGCCTTCGGGGGGGCGATGCGGCCGAGATAAAGCGCGCGCCCTAGCGCAAAGGCCTTATGGTTATTGGCTTTTTCAGCCCCGTTGAGGTCGATGGCGCGCTCGATCGCCTGACGGCTCAGCGGCACGGCCCCGGCCTGCCAGGCGGCCCCCAAAAGGATCATATGGCCATAGACAGCATCCCCCAGCAGACGCCGCGCCACGCCCCCGGCATCCAGCGGCTCACAGCGCTTCGACGCCTTGCGCAAGCGTCCCATGAGGCCGCCCTTATCGAACACCACGTCGCGGTTCAGCGTAAAGGCCGCTGTCGAGGTCAGGGCCGAATTGACGAAGCTCAGGGTGCGGTCCGGGCTGACCAGAGGCAGGGCCGTCTTACCCGTAGCCTGCACCATGTCGGCGGCCAGCAGCACATCGGCTTCTCCGGCGCTGATGCGCGGCGCAGGCAAACGCTGGCCTTGCGCCACGATACGCACATGGGCATCGACGCCGCCGCCGCGTTGCGCCAGACCCGTCTGATCGGCCACCGACACTTCGCAGCCGTCGATATGCGCCGCCATCCCCAGCATGGCCGACAGGGAGGTGACGCCCAGACCGCCAATCCCGGCCAGCAGGATATTGACCGGGCGCGCCGTAGCGGGCGGCGGCGTCAGCTCGGGCAGATCGGCGATCAGCGGCGTGAGGTCGGGCGCAGCCGCTTTTTTCAGCGCCACCCCTTCGACCGCCACGAAGGACGGGCAGAAGCCTTTGACGCAGGCCGTGTCGATATTGCACGCCGACTGGTCGATTTCGCGCTTACGCCCCAGCTCGGTTTCCAGCGGGTTGATGGCGACGCAGTTCGACTTGGCCTGACAATCGCCGCAGCCTTCGCACACCGCCGGATTGATGAAGATACGGGCGGCGGGCTTGGGGGCCGTGCCGCGTTTGCGACGGCGGCGCAGTTCGGTGGCGCAGGCCTGATCATAGATCAGCACTGACACCCCTTTGTGCGTGCGCAGATCGGTCTGCACGGCCTCCAGATCGTCGCGGTGGGCATAGGTGGTGCCCGATGGCATTTCCCCTTCCCAGCGCTCCGGATCATTGGAGACCAGCGCGATGCGCTCCACCCCTTCGGCGCGCACCTGCTGCGCCACCTTGACGGGGGTCAGTTGCCCATCGACCGACTGCCCGCCGGTCATGGCCACCACGTCGTTATAGAGGATCTTGTAGGTGATATTGACCCCGGCGGCGATGGCCTGACGGATGGCCAAAAGCCCCGAATGGAAGTAGGTGCCGTCGCCCAGATTGGTGAAGACATGGCCTTCGTCGGTAAAGGGCGCCTGCCCCATCCAGGTCACGCCTTCGCCGCCCATATGGGTGCAGATATCGGTGCGTCGCGGCATGAAGGTCGCCATGTAGTGACAGCCGATCCCGGCCAGACCGCGCGAGCCTTCGGGCACCACGGTCGATCCATTGTGCGGGCATCCGGCGCAAAAAAACGGCGCGCGGATATGGTCGGGTTTGAGCGCGTCCTTGGTCGTCAGGCGGAGGCGGAAGCCTTCGGCGCGCTCATGCCGCTGAGCATTACGCGCGGCTTCCGGCAGAAGGTCGTACAGCGCCAGCGCCACCTGAAGCGTATCAAGCTCAAGCACGTCGGAGATCAGCGGCTCACCGCTTAAGCCCCGTTTGCCGAGGATCAGCGGGCGACGACCATCCGGCAGGGCATAAAGCGCCGAACGCAGTTGCGGCTCGATCACCTCGCGCCGTTCCTCGACCACCAGCAGCTTTTCAAGGCCACCGGCAAAGGCACGCGCGCCCTGCGCATCCAGCGGCCAGACCATGCCGACCTTCCACACGCTGAGGCCGATGTCGCGCGCTTCGGCCTCGGTGATGCCCAGCAGGTCGAGCGCCTCCATCACCTGCGTGAAGGCTTTACCGGCCGTGGCGATACCGATGCGCGGGCGCGCCTGGGGCCAGACCACCGTGTCAAAACCATTGAGCCGCGCAAAGGCCGAAGCCGCGGGCAGGCGGTAATGACGGTGACGCGCTTCCTTTTCGGCGGGGGTGTCCTTGGCCCGGATGTGCAGACCATCGGTGGGCAGGTCGATCACCGGGTCGCGCGTGTCGAAACGGTCGCTGAGATCGACGGCGGCCGAAGCGTCCATCAGGTCGGAAATCGTCTTCAGCGCCACCCAACCGCCGTAGAATCGGGACAGGGCAAGGCCCTTGACGCCGTATTCCAACACCTCGGCGATGGTGGCGGGGCTCAAGACCGGGATTTCGGCGTCGATAAAGGCCAGTTCCGACTGATTGGGCAGGGTCGAGGATTTGCACGCATGGTCGTCGCCGACCACGGCCAGCACACCGCCCAGCGGCGTCGTCCCGGCCATATTGGCGTGTTTAAGCACGTCGCCTGAGCGGTCCACGCCCGGCCCCTTGCCGTACCAGATGCCGAAGACGCCGTCGTAACGCGCACCTTCGAACAAAGGCACGTGCTGCGTGCCCCACACGGCGGTGGCCCCCAGGTCTTCGTTGATGGCCGGCTGCACCACGATGTTCAGCGGATCGAGCAGGGATTTGGCCTGTTGTAGCTGCTGATCGTAATTGCCAAGCGGTGAACCACGATAGCCGGAAATAAAGCCCGCTGTGTTGAGGCCCGCCCGCCGGTCGCGCCGCGCGATCATCAGCGGCAACCGCACCAGCGCCTGAACCCCGCTCATAAAGGCGCGGCCCTCTTCGAGGACGTACTTGTCGCTTAAGGAAACCTGATCGCGCATTTAATCATCCCTGCTAGGCAATCCGTCTATCGCGGAATTTTTTTGCAGGATGACACGAAATCAGGAGAATGAATTTTCGAATTTCGTGCTATTGAGGGCATAGACAAAATGACATTCCGTTGCGGCGCTTTGCCGCAGAATGGGATGCCTGCTACAGATGGAATGCCCATGTCACGCAGTTCTGAAGGCCGTGGCCTTGACGATACCGACCGCAAAATCCTGCGATTGCTGCGCAGCAATTGTCGCCTGACGACGCAGGAAATCGCCGATCAGGTGGGCCTGTCGCCCACCCCCTGCTGGTCGCGCATCAAGCGGATGGAAGAAAATGGCGTCATCACCGGCTATGTCGCCCTGCTCGATCCGGAACAGGTCGGTAAGCCCGATACGGTGATCGTCGAAATCAATATCGAGTCGCACGACGATGAGCGCATCGAAGCCTTTTCACGCTATGTGCTGAACCTGCCCGAAGTGACCGACGCCTATCTGACGACGGGCGAATACGACTATGTGCTGATCGCCGCCGTCGATGGCACAGAGGGCTATGAGCAGTTCCTGCGCAAGAAGCTGCTGAAATTCCCCGGCATCCGCCACACGCGCTCGACCTTCTGCCTGCGCCGCCTGAAACGCGAACCGTCTCCGTCGGTTTAGGGTCTGTGGCGGCAACACAGTTGCAAGACAGCCCATAGGCAAGGGCCGGACGTTCCGTTCTGGGACGATTGGGTGACCCGCGCCGCAGGGTAGTTTTCATGTTTGAATTTGGCCGTGAACTGAGGCGCATCATGGGGCAGGGCGGGCGGTATGAGCCCGATGTGAGCCTCTATGAGCTGATGACGTTGGAACTGCTGATCACGCAGGGGCGCGGCCTGGATGTTGAAGGCGGGCGTGTTTCGACGCGCAGCCGTTTTGAGCCCTATCTCGAATCGGCACTGGTGTGGCGCGAATACGCGCGACGCACCGGCGACACGCTGGCGCTCAGCAAGGCCACCACGGCGGCGGAGTCGGCGGGCAAGGCCGCCAAGACCCTCAGCGAGGCCGCCAGTGCGGCGCTGGTGCAGGCGGAAATCTGCCTGCTGGGCTATGATTTGTTTGAAACGGCGGAGTTGCTGGTTTCGGCGGAAACGCTGGTGGCCACCGGGCGCGGTGCCATTGGCGGTGATGCGCCCTTGCTGGCGGCCTTTACCCTGACCGAAGGGCGGCTGGCGGCGCGTCTGGCCGTGCGGCACGGCATTGGCGAAGACCTTGAACCGGCGCTGGTGGCCATGGCCCATATCGACCGCGCCATCGAACGTTTCGACGCGCTGGTGCGCCAGACCAAGGCCGCCAAGGACAAGATCAGCGCCGCCGATGCGCGGCTGGAACGCGCGGATCTTTTGATGCTGGTCGGGCTTGATCGTCACGACAGCCGGCTGATGACGGCGGTGATCAACGATCTGACAGCGCTTCTGGCGCGGCTTGATGCCGACTATGAGCCGGTGACCTTTGTGCGCGTGACGCAGCGTCTGGCGCTGGCCCACGTCTGGGCGGGGCAGATCGACGGACAGCCGCAGATGATCAACGAAGGCATCGCGCTTCTGACGCCGCCCGAAGAGGTGGTGACCTATGAACACACGCCGCTCGACTGGGTGGCGCAGACGCATTTCCGCGCTCTGGCGCTACAGGCCCTGTCGGAGCTGATTCAGGAGGACGGGCTGGCGGAACAGGCGGTGGCAGCCTTCGATCTGGCTCTGTCGAAGGCGCTGGCCAAACCCCTGTCGATCCGGGCGCAGATCGTCAATAACCGCGCCGCCTGTCTGGCGCGCCAGGCCGAGCTGAAGGGCGATCTCCTGTCGCTCGAAGACGCCGAAGCGGCGTTCAAGGCGGAGCTGCGTCAGGTCAAGCCGGGCGAAGACCCGGTCGGCTGGGCCATCCTTCAGACCAATCTGGGGCGTCTCTATGTGGCACGCGGTGACATTACCGGCTTTATGCTGGATCGCGCCGAAGCCGCCTATGCGCTGGAGGCCGCGCACGAGATTTTCGTGGAACACGGTCTGAAGTCGCTGGCCGAAACGGCGCTGGAAAACCTGAATCGGGTTCGGGAGCAGGCGTAGGGCTTAGGATCGCACGGTAAAGCGGTTTCCCACGATTTCACCCCCACCACCGCATCTCAGCTTCGCTTCGTGCGGTCCCCCTCCCCAACAAGTTGGGGAGGTATAATCGGCCATTAAGCCGCGTGGCCTTCGGCGCGGCGCATCCGCCAGAAGCGGATGGTGCGCAGCGCCGTATCGCGCGGCAGTTGCTCATAGAGCTTGCCGTATTCGGCGGCCTTGCCCATGGCATTGTCCTGCGCGGCCAGCATGATCATGGCATAGGTCAGGAACAGCGACTTTTCGAGATTCGCGGCCTTACAGGCGATAGCCAGCGCGTCCAGTTCGCGCTTATCCACCACGTGCTTCGCCGTCAGGAAGTCGATATCGGCCATGATGGCCAGCGCACAGAGGAACCAGGTCGGGTTCGGATCGCGCATATAGCGGGCCAGCAGGGCGGGGGTCAGTTTCTGATTATTATAGAGGGTTTCCACCTCGGCCATGATCTTTTCATAGTCGGGCGGGAACGAGCCGTGGGCAATGGCCACCGTATTGCGCGACTTCGACAGGGCCTGTTCGAGAACCGCCGGATCGACGCGGGCGTTTTCCTGCATGATGCGTTCGCGCAGGCGGGCTTCGACGACAAAATACATGTCGTTCATCAGGTCGATAGGGAAGTCCTTGCGGTTGACGATGGCGTCGTGCAGGGCCGGGCTGGTCTGGGCGCGCTGAACGACCACTTCGTTGGTGGCGCGCGACAGGCGGGCCCCGTCGTTGCGCAAAAGCGTGTTGACCGTGGTGTCGTCACCGCGATCGACGATGACGCCCGACACCGATTCCGGCACCTCTTCGCGGCGTGAGACGGCGCGCAGGTGGTCCTGACCCTTGGTCGAAACGACGTGGATCAGGTCGCTTTCGGTCAGGGCTTTTGAGCGGACCAGAATGGCTTCGGCGACCTCGATATCGTCGGAGGCCAGACGGCGCAGCAGACCCAGCGGGGCGACCTTGGCTTCGGCCAGCTTGCGCGCGATTTCGGCGCGCACGACCATTTCCATTTCGGACGATAACTGGCTCATCACCTCGTCATAGAGGGCCATCTCAGGCCCTTCGACCTGTTCCGGGTGGGCCATGAAGACGGTGGTCACCTGACGCAGCAGTTCGCGGCGCTTCTCCGAAGAGGGTTCCTTGGCCAGATCAATCAGGTGTTTCAGGGGCGAGGACATGGGCGAGCCTTAAAGCGTCTTGTCTTTGGCGGGGGGCGTATTGGTTTTTTGCGCGCTGCTGGTCCCTTCGGACGCCTTGTCCGGAGCGGGAGTCTGCACGGCACCGGGATCGAGCGCCAGATCGCCGCCCGTATGCGGGGCCGGATCGGGCTCATAGCCATAGGCGCGGTGCAGCGAATAGAAGCGCGGGGCCTGCGACGCCGTGGTGGCGCGGCTGCCCGGCACGAAGGGGGTGTAGGGCTCGGCCGATTCCTGCTCAGCGGCCTGCGCCAGAGGGGCGGTGGCGGCCGGAGCGGTGGCGGTTTTGACGTCCGCCGGCTTGGCTTCGGCGGTTTTGGTGTCTGTGGTTTTCGCCCCAGCCTTTGGCGCGGAAGCCTTTGCTGCGGGCGTCTTGGCTGCCGGAGTCTGGGCGGTTGCGGCCGGTTTGGCCTCAGCGGTGGTTTGCGGGGCGGTTTGGGCCGGGGCATCCGGCTTTTGCGCTACGGGCGCGGCGGCCTGTGCGGGGAGCGCCGGGCGGCCCTCCAACTCCGGAGACACGCGACCGGCATATTTGCTGTTGGCCGGCAGACGGTAGCCGCTGTCGGGACGCGGCTGGGGCTGAGCTTGCGGCTGAACCTGAACCGGAAGCTGGGGTTTCGGCTCGGCCTGCGCCTGAACCGGTGGGGTCGGGACCGGCGGAGTCGGGGCCGGTTTCACCGTGGCCACCGGCGCGGTTTCGCGCGCGATAGTTTCGGCGCTGACGACGGGCGGCTTGGGCTGCGGCAGGGGCAGCGGATTGGCGACGCGCGCCGGAATGGTTTCGGGCGTCCGGGGTGTCGGCAGCGGTGCGGCTTCGACCTTTTGAGGGGCGGGCTGAGCCGGGGGCGCGACCGGTGCAGGCGCGGCGCGGCGCGGCGCGTCAAAGCGCGTTTGCGGCACGGGCGTCCAGTTGGAGGCCAGCTCGGTCTTCGGGGCGGTTTGCGGGGCCGTCTGAGGCGCGGCGGCCTGCGCGGTGACCGGGGCGGTCTTACCGCGCCAGTTCAGTTCGTGGCGATAGGGGTTGCCGACCTGCCCATAGGGCGACGGCGGGATGTCAAAGCCCGGCTGACCCGTGGCGGCATTGGGCAGGGCGTGTTGCAGCGGCGTAGCGGGGGCGGTTTCCGGTGCGGCGGGCGGTGTCGATTCTTGCGGCGCGCGCTTGCCGGGCCAGTCGAGATACGGGCGTGCCTGAGCCTGAGCTTGAGCCTGCGCCAGGGCGGGCGCGTGGACGCTCAGGCTCAAAAGGGCCACGCCCACAAGAGCCTGAGACGGGGCAGACAGACGGGTTCGACGGGTGCGGGTCATCAGGCGCGCGGGTTCCGGTAAGGTTGCAACGGGCTTAACCTAAGCTCCGCCGCTTAATATTGCCCTAATGGAACGCCGATATTGCCGGCCTTTAGGTATAATAGTGCTTTACGACGCGGCTCTGCAGCCGCAGCGCGCAGCGACGTGCTACGGAAAACGATTTGCAGGTGCCCGATAGTCTGTTAAAACGAGTGCGGGGTGCCGGAGACGGCGAAAGACGACCGGGGGAGACTTTATTCAGATGCCTAAAATCCTGACAGCGGCTGTTCTGGCGGCGCTAACCGCGCTTATGCCTGTGACCGTGTGGGCGCAATCCACCGAAACCCCGCCGTCCGAAACGACGGCTGCCCCGGTGGCTGAGCCCGTGGCGGCCCCGGCTGCGGCGGTCGTGCCAAATGGCACGCCGATCGTGGTTGAAATCACCGAGCTGGTCTCCACACGCACCGCCACGGTCGGCGACATGTTCCCGCTCAAGCTGGCAGAACCGGTTCTGTTGAATGGCGCCGTGGTCATACCCGAAGGCACGCCCGGTAAAGGGCAGGTGGTTGATACGGGTAAGCCCGGCATGGGGGGGAAGCCCGGCAAGCTGGTGCTGGCCGCCCGTTATCTCGAATTCGAAGGCCGTCAGATTCCTATCCGCGCGCTCAAGCTGGGGCTGGGGGCTAAGGATAATTCGGGGGCGGCCGTGGCGACCACAATCGCCGTGGGCGTGTTCGGTCTGGCGGTGACTGGCGGCCATATGGAGGCCCTGCCCGGTACGCGGGCCTCGGCCAAGCTGGCGGCCGATTTCACGCCCGCTACACCGCCTGCCTCACAATAGGCATGGCGAGGTCCTACACTTTTTCAAAAGCCACAAATGGGGGTTACTTTTATGAAAAACATCAACGCGAAAACGGTCATGGCGCTTTGCCTGAGCCTGACCCTGATGGGCACCAGCGTCTGGGCCCAGACCACTGAGCCGCAAACGGCGTCCTCTTCGTCTTCGTCTTCGTCTTCGTCTTCGTCGTCTTCGTCTTCGTCTTCGTCTTCGTCTTCGTCCGAGGCCTCGTCGTCTTCCGCCTCGTCGAGTGCGTCGTCTTCGGCGTCTGCAACGGCCGCCCCGGGCGAGGCGGTGGCCAAGCTGAACCCCGTCGATCCGGTGCCGGAAGGCAAGGGTCAGATCGTCTTCTTCCGTCCCTCGCGCTTTGTCGGCGCGGCCGTCAGCTTTTCGGTGCGTGAAGGCGATACGGGCATCGGCAAGCTGACCAACGGCACCTATTTTGTGCATGTCGCCGAACCGGGCACGCACGAATACAATATCTCCTTCGAAACGCGCGATACGCTGCGTCTCGAAGTGGAAGCCGGTGAGACCTATTACGTCATCCAATCCATCGCCATGGGCGTGATCGGCGCGCGTCCAAACCTGACCCCTTCGACCGAAGAGGCGTTTCAGGAAAAGAAGCTGAAGGTCACCAAGGCCAAGGCGACGGATCGCAAGTAGGGCGAGCTTGAAGTTTGATTTGAGTGGGACGGTCGGTTTGACCGTCTCGCTTTTTTTAGAAACAGTTCCTCAAAGTTCCGGCTGATTGTGTTGCGCCGAAAATAATTGGGTCTGTTTCAGACGGCTCAATGGGGTGCGCTATTGCAAACGCAATTGCTCCAAATTCTTTGAATATGGATAATATTCGGGATAAATTAATCAGAAATAGCGCTATTGATGCTGATGCATTAATATTTTAAATAAAAAATAAACATTAGGGGATGTGATTTGTATGAATATATTAAAATTTATTTTCCCAATCTGTAGTTATAAAATCTATTTAAATATAGATCCTGAAAACATATTTGAAATTTTGAATTCTCAAACGGATCGGGATATGGCATTGGTTTACATGCCCGAAGACACGAGGCCATGGCAAGGCAAAATAGAAGCTAATAGGTTTAAAATACGAAACGTGATATCAACGTTTTCTCATGGGCGCTCATATTCCCCAGTTGTATCTTTAGGAAGGTTGAAAAAGGTGCCGGGCGGCACACGGATTGAAGTCTGGCAAAGATATTCCGCCATACATATCGCAATGATGATTGTATTGTTGTCTGGGGTAACGATAATATTTGGACAGAAATTGAATAATGTTTACGGATATTTACCGGCACTTTCATTTTGGCTCATGTTCTCTTTTATCTTCCCTTATTTTTCCGGAAGCCAAGAGCGCGCGCTCCGGGCATTAATCAGCGCCTGGTAGACAGAGTCAGTGGCCTACCCAAGCCGCTTGTCGCCACTTTCCAAAAGCTGAAATTACTGAAAATATATTGAGATATAATACTTTGTTATTGATCAAACTCCGAGGCTCGGCAATTTTACGCACACCTGCCTTGGCTGCAAACCTGCTTTACTTCAACGTCTCGCGCTTTTCCTCAAGCTCCAGCCACTCCATCTCGCCGTTTTCGAGATCGGCCCGCACCTTTTCGAGCGCCTTCATGGTGGCGTCGAAGCGTTTGGGGTCCTTGGCGTAGAGGTTGGGGTCGTTCAGCGTCGCCTCCAGCTTTTTGATCTCGGCCTGCCATTGCGGCATCAGCTTGTCGAGGTCTTCGAGGCGCTTCTGATCCTTATAGCTGAGCTTTTTGGCCGGGGCCTTGGGCGTAGGGGCAGCGGGCGTTGCGGTTTTGGTCGCGGTCTTCCCTGCCGGAGCCTTGTGGCTCAGTTGCTCGAAAAAGTCCGGATTTTGCCGCAGGAAGTCCTGCCAGCCGCCGGGGGTTTCCACCGCCTTGCCCTTACCATTCAGCGCGAGCGTCGAGGTGGCCAGTCGGTCGATAAAGTCACGGTCGTGGCTGACCAGAATCAGCGTGCCGTCATAGTCGGCCAGCATCTCTTCCAGCAGGTCCAGCGTGTCCATATCAAGGTCGTTGGTCGGCTCATCGAGCACCAGCAGATTGGTGGCAGAGGCCAGCGCGCGGGCCAGTTGCAGGCGATTGCGCTCGCCGCCCGACAGGGATTTCACCGGCTGACGTAACTGGTTTTCGCGAAACAGAAAGTCCTTGGCATAGGCGGCGACGTGGCGCGGTTGCCCCTGCACCATGATCTGATCCGAGCCGGAATTGGCCAGCGCGTCCCACAGGGTCTCATCGCCTTTCAGCGTGTCGCGCCCCTGATCGAGATAGGCGACTTCCAGCGCCGTCCCCAGACGAATTTCGCCCTCATCCGGCGCGATCTGCCCGATCAAAAGCTTGACCAGGGTCGATTTGCCGGCGCCGTTCGGCCCGACAATAGCCAGCCGGTCGCCACGCAGGATGCGCGTCGAAAAGCCTTTCAGCAGCTCCTTGTCACCAAAGCCTTTGGAGATGTTTTTCAGCTCAGCCACCAGCTTGCCCGACGTGCCGCCGGAATCAATGCTCATTTCCAACTGACGCGGCAGTTGCTTGGTGCGCTCCATCTTTTCGGCGCGCATGGCCTGAAGCCGCGCGGCGCGGCCTTCGTTGCGTGTGCGCCGCGCCGTGATCGAGCGGTAGAAGGTATAGGTTTCGCGCTCGATGGCCTTTTCCAGACGGCGCAGCGACTCAGCCTGTTCCTCCATGATCTTTTCCGACCAGGCTTCAAAGCTGGCATAGCCGGAATCGAGGCGCATGATGCGGCGGTCGTGCAGCCAGTAGCAGCGCTGGGTGACGCGCTCTAGGAAGGTGCGGTCGTGGCTGACGATCAGGGCCGCGCCCTTGAACTGACGCAACTGGTCTTCCAGCGCCTCGATGGCAAAAATATCGAGGTGGTTGGTCGGTTCATCAAGAAAGATCAGGTCCGGGTCTTCGGCAAAGGCTTTTGCCAAGGCGGCGCGGCGCTTTTCGCCGCCGGACAGAGAGGCGCACTTCGTCGTCGGGTCGAGGCCGAAGGTGTAAAGCTCGGCCTCGGCGGTGTAATGCTCCGCTCCGTCAGAGGTCACCCAGTCGAGCACCGTGTCGCCGACGGGCTGCGGCTCCTGAAGCACATAGGCGTAACGCATCCCCTGCATGACGACGCGCTCACCGGAATCGGCCTCGATCAGCCCGGCCATTAGCCGCATCAGGGTCGATTTGCCCGCGCCGTTACGCCCGACCAGACAGGCCCGCACGCGCGGTTCCAGCGCGATATCGACACCGTCAAACAGCGGGTTAAGGCCGTCCATCAGGCGGACGTCTTTCAGGGCGAGCAGGGGGGCGCGTGTATTCATGGGGCGGGTGTAGCGGTTTCGGTGTTCTTTGCAAAGCGCTTCGATATAGGATAATGCGTACGAAAGTCCCCCTCACCTCAACCCTCTCCCTCAAGGGAGAGGGTGGCCCGCAGGGCCGGGTGAGGGGGCGAAACACCATAGTAAGTTCGTGATGACCCGACCCTTCTGGCAGACCAAGGCCCTTTCGCAAATGACCGTGCCCGAATGGGAGTCGCTGTGCGACGGCTGCGGTCTGTGCTGCCTGATCCGGCTGGAAGACGAAGACACGGGCGAAATCATCCCGACGCGCGTCCATTGCCGCCTGTTCGATTCCGGCACCTGCGCCTGTTCCAACTACCCGGAGCGGCACAAATACGTGCCGGACTGCATCAAGCTGACGCCGCACAATATCGAGGCGCTGGAATGGATGCCGGCTTCGTGCGCCTATCGCCGCCTGCACGAAGGGAAAGACCTGCCTGTCTGGCACTATCTGATCTGCGGCGACCGCGAAGAGGTGCACCGGCGCGGTGTGTCCGTCCGTGGGCAGACGATTTCCGAAACGGCACTGGAATATCCGGAAGACGCACTCGATTTTGCCGCCTTCGACCTGCTGGAAGACATGTCCAACAAGGGCGAGTAGGGTATAGAGCGGGATGATTTTGAATGTAAGCCTCATCCCGCTCTAAATTTTTGTTTTATCGCGATATTTTTGTCGAAAACCGCTCACACTTTTCGACATATCGCTCTAGATTTCCGCCTTCAGCGCCGCAAAGGCTTCGTGCAGCAGATCGGCAATCGGACGTTTGCCGTTTTCGCGGTTCAGTGCTTCGAACGACAGGCGGATCGCCCCCATGGACAGCATGGCCACCAGCCGCAGCCCGGTTTCGCGCTGCGGGTCGGGCCAGCGCTGACGCAGGGCTCGAAACAGATCGTCCTCATGCTGAACATAGCTCGCCTGCTTGCGCGCCTGTACGGCCGGGATAGAGCGCATCAGCCGGTCAATCGCCCTCATCTCGTCGGCCGGAAAGCGGGCGCACACGGCGATCACCGCGTCGCGCACCGCATCGAGCGGGCGTTTATCGGCGGTTTCGGCTTTCAGGGCCGCCACAATCACTTCGCCCATACCGTTTTGCAGCGACAGCAGGATGTCGTCCTTGGACTTGAAATAATAGAAGAAGGTGCGGCGCGAAATGCCGGCGGCGGCAGCGATCTCATCCAGAGTCGTCGTCTCATAACCCTTTTGCAGAAACAAACCCATGCCAACATCGGTGATGCGCTGCAAGGTTTCGCGGCGCTTGCGTTCGCGTAGCCCGTCCTTGGGCGGGGCTTTCGGTTCTGTGTCGGGGGGCATAAAATTTCTCTTGGTGTAAAATTGCACTTAGTGTAATTCTATTTTACACCAAGTGTAATTTCATTGAAAGGGAAAGCCGATGGTCAGATGGACCGCCTCCAACATACCGTCGCAGAAGGGCCGTCTGGCCGTCGTTACCGGCACCGGCGGGCTGGGCTACGAGGATGCGCTCGCCCTGGCGAAGGCCGGGGCCGAAGTCATCATCGCCGGGCGCAGCGCTGACAAGGGGACGCAGGCGGTCAGCCAGATACGCACTCTGTTGCCGACTGCGCAGGTCCGCTTTGAGGCGCTCGATCTCGCCAGCCTGCGCTCGGTTGCCGCCTTTTGTCAGAGACTGAGTGCCCAGACCGATCATCTCGACCTGCTGATCAATAATGCCGGGGTCATGATGCCGCCCAGGCGGCTGGAGACTGAAGACGGGCTCGAGGTGCAGATGGGCACCAACTATCTGGGGCACTTCGCCCTGACGGCCGGCCTTATGCCCCTGCTGCGAAAGGCGGATCAGGCGCGCGTCATCAGTTTGTCCAGCGTCGCGGCACGCAGTGGCGTCATCGATTTCAATGATCTCAATGCCGAACGCGCCTATAATCCGATGCGCGTCTATAGCCAGTCCAAGCTGGCCTGCCTGATGTTCGCGTTGGAACTGCATCACCGCAGCGAGGCCGCCGGGTGGGGCGTGGCCAGTATGGCGTCGCATCCGGGTGTCGCGCGCACCGATCTGCTGCACAATGCGCCGGGCCGCAACAGCGCCATGGGCTTCACGCGCAGCGCCCTGTGGTTCCTGTTCCAGCCGGTATGGCAGGGCGCGCTGCCGACCCTGTTTGCGGCCACCTCACCTCTGGCGCGCTCGGGCGGCTATTACGGGCCTGATGGGTTGAGCGAGGTGCGCGGCTATCCGACCGAGGCCCGCATCCCCAAGGCCGCTCTTGATGCAAAAGCCTGTGCGCGTCTGTGGGACGCCTCTCAGGCCCTGACCGGCGTGACCTTCTGAGGCGGCGCGTCGCCATACAAAAAGAAAGGGGCCGCAGTTGCCTGCGGCCCGACTTTGAAAAAAATGGGTAAAGTACGCTTAAAAAACCAATGATGCTGAAAACCGCCGCATCGCCAATCTGTGCGAGACAACAGGTAGCATAACATTGTGACAGCTTTTTACAGGTTATATGCAAATTGGGCATACGACCTGTCCCCGCTATCCGTCCGAATTTCATAAATCAGATCATTGACTTGATTTTTATAAAGGCCGTTTTGTCCCCGCATTCCGGGGCCGGGCTATAAAGGGCGCATGGACGGACATGCGCTCACACTCTCAGAAATGCGGATCGAAATGCAATCGCAGCAGTCAGAACTACTGGCTTTTGGTCAGGAGCTGATACGCGATTTCGCCCGCGTCAAACATTCCCAAGACGAGGCCGGGATCGAACGCAAGGCGAAAAACCTCGCCCTTGTAACCAAGGCCGTACAGGGGGTGCATGAGCTCATTAGCCGTTTCGGAGAAACGGAAATGGATGACGGTGACACCACAACCCCCCTTCTCAGCCCCGAAGAGCGCAAGGCTCGATATGAAACCCGGCGCGCTGAGGTCCGGGCTAAACTCATTGATATCGCAACTCGAATGCGTGCCGACCTGGCAGAGCAAGCTGGATCAGTGGATGGACCAGCATCTGGTATCGGATGAGGATTTAGACTGGTTCGATCGCTGGGGCACGCAGGCGCACCCGCACCAGACGCCGCCGGAAGGCGAGTGGATGACCTGGCTGCTGCTGGGCGGGCGCGGGTCGGGCAAGACGCGCGCCGGGGCCGAATGGGTGCAGGAAATGGCCGAACCGGGCGTGCGGATCGCCCTGATCGGCCCCAGTCTGCACGATGTGCGCGAAGTGATGATCGACGGGCCGTCGGGCCTCAAAGCCATCGCAGCGCACGACGGGCGGCCCGAATACGAAATTTCGCGGCGGCGGCTCATCTGGCCCAACGGGGCGATGGCCTATGCCTTTTCTGCCGAAGACCCGGAAAGTTTGCGCGGGCCGCAGTTTCATTATGCGTGGGCGGACGAATTCTGCGTCTGGCGCAAGCCGGCGGAGACTCTGGCGCTGTTGCGCATGGGCTTGCGGCTGGGCCAAAGGCCCCGTTTGTGCGTCACCACGACGCCCAAACCCGTGGCGGCGCTGAGCAAACTGATGGCTGAGCCGGGGCTGGAAATCCGCCGCGCGGCAACCAAGGAGAACGCGCAATTTCTGTCGGACAGTTTTCTGTCCGGCCTTGAGACCCTCTATGGCGGCACGCGGCTGGCGGCGCAGGAGCTGGACGGGCAGGTGGTCGAAAATTCCGATCGCGCCTTGTGGCGCGCGGCGGATTTCGAGGCCTGCCGCGGCAATGCACCCGCCACCTTCGATGAGGTGATCGTGGCGGTGGACCCGCCCGTGACCCAGAATGGCGATGCGTGCGGCCTGATCGTCGCCGGACGGCGGGGCGATCGCGCCTATGTGCTGAAGGACGCTTCGGTGTCCGGCCGCTCGCCCACCGGATGGGCGACGCAAGCGGCGGCTCTGGTGCGTGAGCACGCCGTCCGGCGGGTGGTGGCCGAAGTCAATCAGGGCGGCGATATGGTCGAGACGGTGCTCAAAAGCGCGGGCGTTGAGGTGCCCGTACATAAGGTGCGGGCGCGCGTCGGCAAACGGCTGCGCGCTGAGCCGGTGGCGGCGCTTTATGAGCAGGGGCGGGTGGTGCATGTGGGTCAGTTTCCGTTGCTCGAAGAGGAGCTGATGGGGCTGGGTGACGGGTCGCTTGATCATTCGCCGGACCGTGCCGACGCGCTGGTCTGGGCCATCACGGCCCTGCTGATCGACGGTCGCGCCGAGCCGCGACTGCGGCGGATGTAACGTTTTTGAGGACACTATGACCTTTCTTAACGACCTGTTCGGGCGGCGAAGCCGTGCGCCCGAAATCCCGGAAACCAAGGAGTCGGCCTCGCGCGCCCTGATCGCCCTGACCGGGGCCGGGCGGCCGCAGTGGACGCCACGCGCCTATGAGGCGCTGGCGCGCGAAGGCTTTGCGCGCAACGCCGTGGCCTATCGCTGTGTACGGATGATTGCCGAGGCGGCGGCCTCGGTACCGCTGCGCGTCGATGTCAATGGTCGTCACGACCCCACGCATCCGCTGGCGCAACTGATGGAGCGGCCCAATGGCGAGCAGGGCGGGGCCGACCTGCGTGAGGCGCTGTATGCGTCTTTGCAAACCGCCGGCAATGCCTATCTGGAGGCGGCGGAACGCCCGGACGGTCAGAGGGAGCTGTGGGCCCTGCGCCCGGAGCGCGTGAAGGTCGTGCCCAATGCGCGCGGCTGGCCCGACGCCTATGAATACGGTGTGGACGGACGATCGGTGCGTATCGGGCGCGATAATGAGGGCTGGCCGAAGGTGTTGCACCTCAAACAGTGGCACCCGCTCGATGACTGGTACGGCTTTTCGCCGCTGGAAGCCGCCGTCTTTGCCATCGACGTGCACAATGCGTCTGGTGCCTGGAACAAAGCGCTGCTCGACCATTCGGCGCGACCGTCCGGCGCCCTGATCTATGGCGGCAAGGGGTCTGAGCGCCTGACCGAAGATCAGTTTGAGCGGCTGAAGGCGCAACTGGACGACACCCATACGGGTACGGACAATGCCGGGCGGCCCCTGCTGCTGGAAGGCGGGCTCGACTGGAAGCCGATGTCCTTGTCGCCGTCGGAAATGGACTTTATCGCGGGCAAGCACGCGGCGGCGCGCGAAATCGCCCTGGCCTTTGGCATTCCGGCGCAACTGCTGGGTATACCCGGCGACAACAGCTACGCCAATTACCGCGAAGCCAATGCCGCCTTCTGGCGACACACAGTCCTGCCGCTGGTCGAACGGACGACGCGTGGCCTGTCCAACTGGCTGGCGGCCAAATATCCGCAGGCGCGGCTCGTGCCGGAGCTGGATGCGCTGCCCGCCCTGTCGGTGGAGCGCGAAGCCCTGTGGGCGCGGCTCAACGCGGCGGCCTTTGTCAGCGAAGCCGAGAAGCGGCGGCTGGCGGGGCTGAGTGCAGCGGAAAAGCCTGAGGGGAGGGCCGATGACTGACATCTTCACCGGTGGCGTCATCGTCACCATCGTCCTGCAATCGGCGGCGGCCCTGATGTGGTTCGGTCGCGCCAGCGCGCGGCTCGATACGCTGGAGGCGCGCCTGCAACAGCAGGCGGGCGTGGTTGAGCGTCTGGCGCGGCTGGAGGAACAGGCGCTGGCCACCCGTGCCGCACTGTCGCGCATCGAGGCCAAGCTCGATCAGGAGCGTGGTTGATGGTGCCCATCGAAGGCTATGCCTCGCGCTTTTTTGAGCGCGATCTCAATGACGATGTGGTGGTGCCAGGCGCCTTTCGCGACAGCCTGATCCGTTCCGGGCCCGAAGGGGTGCGGATGCTCTATCAACACACTGTCCGCACCCCCATAGGCGTGTGGGACGAGGTGTATGAGGATGAGACCGGCCTGTTCGTCCGGGGACGGATCATTCCTGTCACACCCGAAGCCCGCATGGCGGCCAGTGTCGCCGAAGCGGGCCTGATCGACGGGCTCAGTATCGGTTTTGAGGCGCAAAAGACGCGCCCCGACGCCACGGGCCGCCTGCGGGTCTTAAGCGCCGTATCTCTGTGGGAGGTGTCGCTGGTGACCTTCCCCATGCTGCCCAGCGCGCGGTTCCGCGTGGCGCAAACCTCTTCGCGTCTCCCCTGAGGGAGAGCGGATTTTCAGGAGACATCAATGAAAGAAACCAAACACGCGGTCGCTTCGACCGAGGTGCGTGCGGCTTTGCACGACGTGCTGTCGGCCTTCGAGGCCTTCAAGACCGCCAATGATCAGCGCCTCAGCGCGCTCGAAAAGAAGTCGTCCGATCCGCTGATCGACGATAAGGTCGAGCGCATCGAACAGGGTCTGCAAAGCGCGCAATCGCGGCTCGATCGCCTGATGAGCCAAAAGGCGCGCCCCGAGCTGTCGGCCCCGTCGCCTCAGCCGGACGAAACCAAGTCCGCCTGGGACAGCTATATGCGCTCTGGCCGGGTGACGGTTGAGCTGAAGGCCGGGCTTTCGACCGGTTCCGGCACCGGCGCGCTGGCCCCCTATGAGACCGAGCGTTTTATCGAACGCCGTCTGGCGCAGGTGTCGCCGATGCGGTCTCTGGCCACGGTGCGGACCGTCGGCGCGGCCACCTTCCGTAAGCCGATTTCGACGGCGGGCGTCGCGGCGGGCTGGGTGGCGGAAACGGCCAGCCGCCCGGAAACCGACCCGGCCACCCTGTCGCTGATGGAGTTTCCGGCGGCCGAGCTTTACGCCTCGCCGGCGGCCACTCAGGCGCTTCTGGACGACAGCTTCATCAATCTCGATGAATGGCTGGCGGCGGAAATCGAAGATAGCTTCGCGGCACAGGAAACCGCGGCCTTCGTCTCCGGTGACGGCGTCAACAAGCCCAAGGGCTTCCTCAGCTATGCGACGGCGGCCAATCCTTCCGCGAGCTGGGGGCAGATCGGCTATGTGGCCAGCGGCGCGGCGTCGGGCTTCGCCGCATCGGCCCCGACCGACGCGCTGATGGACCTGATCTACGCCCCGGCGGCACAGTATCGTCCGAACGCGCACTTTGTGATGAACCGCCGCACGGCCGCGACGATCCGCAAGTTCAAGGACGCCGACGGTCACTACATCTGGCAGCCGACCCAGCAGGCGGGGCAGTTGCCGCAACTGCTCGGCTATCCGGTGCAGGAGATCGAGGCCATGCCGGACATCGCCGCCAATGCCACGCCGGTGGCCTTTGGCGATTTTGCGCGCGGCTATCTGATCGTCGATCGCGCGGGCCTCAGCGTGCTGCGCGACCCCTATTCGGCCAAGCCCTATGTGCTCTTCTACACCACCCGGCGCGTCGGTGGCGGGGTGCAGAATTTCGATGCGCTCAAACTCCTGAAAGTGGCGGCGTCGTAGTCGGATTACACCTCCCTGCCTCTGGCGGGGAGGGGGACCGCACGAGCCGAAGGCGAGATGTGGTGGTGGGGTGTCTTAGATCCCACCCCTGACCTCAACACGTTGAGATGTATAGGAACCTCCCTCATGTCTGATCCTGTGTTGCTCGCTGAAGCGAAGCTGTTTTTGCGCGTCACTCACGATGAGGAAGACGCGCTGATCACCACCCTTATAGCCGCTGCCGTAGCGCGACTGGAAACCGCGCTGGGCCTGAGGCTGGAGGCCGGGTCGCCCGCGCCCCTGCGTCTGGCTGTGCTCGATCTGATCGCGCGCGCCTATGACACGCGCGGCGAAGGCACGGTCTCGCTCGATGGTCTGGAGCCGTGGATCGCGCCCTATCGTGAGGTGCGGCTGTGACGCGGCTGTCCACGGCGCAACTCAAAACCCCGGCGCGGGTGTTCACCCTTCTGCGCACCGAAACGCCCTTCGGAGGCATCACCGAAACGCGCCGCTTCGAAGGCGTCACCTGGGGCGAATTTACCCCACGCCCACCCACCGAAGCGCCGGCGGGTGAGGGTGTCCTGCGTTTTCGTCAGTACGCGGAATTTACCTGCCGGTCGGCGGCTCCTGCTGTGCGCGGCAGCGTGCTGACGATCCGTGGCGAAGACTGGACCGTCCTGTCTGTGTCGTCGGATGCCGATGACCAAACCCTGATGACCCTCGAAAGGAGGCGGTAAGATGCCGCTCGATCCTCAACCGCTCGACCCTTTGCGCGACCTGCAAAAAGGGCTCATCGCGCATCTCAAAGACCACGCGCCGTTGCAAACCTGGTTGGGGGCGCAGGTGCGTATCCACGACGCTGTGCCGCCTGAGCCCGTCTATCCCTACGTGCTCGTAGATCGTGTCGAAGCGCAACCCTTCGGCGGTGTCGGCGTCGCCGCGACCGAACAGGCGGTGACGTTGCGCGTCGTCTCCGATTTCGACGGCACCGAAGAGGCGCGCGCCATCGCCAGCGAACTGCGCGTGGCGCTCGATCAGGCGCAGGTGCCGCTCGACAGCCACCATCTGGTCAGCCTGCGTGTCACCTATCTCGATGTGTTTCGCGGCGCGGATCGGACGGTCTTTGCGCTTCTGCGATTGAGGGCTGTGACAGAACCGATCTGACATTTCCGACTCTGATTTTTCAAAACAAGGAACGCTCACATGGCCCTGCAAAAAGGCCGCGACATGCTGCTGAAAATTTCGGACGGGACGGGCTTCGTCACCGTGGCCGGATTGCGGGCGCGCACCGTGTCGCTCAATGCCCGCACCGTCGATGTCACCGATTCCGACAGCCCCAATGGCTGGCGCGAACTGCTGGCCGGAGCGGGGGTCAGGTCGCTGTCCGTCTCCGGTTCCGGCGTGTTCAAAGACGCCGCCTCCGATGCGCAGATGCGCGACGCCTTCTTCGCCCAGACGGCCCGCACCTGGCAGATCGTCGTGCCCGGTTTCGGCGTCTTCAGCGGGGCGTTTCTGATCGCCGCGCTGGAATATGCCGGTGAGCACGACGCGGAGGCGACCTTCGCCCTGACGCTCGCTTCGGCGGGGGAGGTGGCCTTTGATGCGCTGTGAGCCCGCCAATACCGCGCGTGGCGAAGTGTCGGCGACGCTGGGCGGACAGTCTGTGCGTCTGTGCGTGACACTGGGGGCGCTGGCGCAGCTTGAGGCGCATTTCGGCGTGCGCGGCTTTGCCGCCCTGGGGCAGGCCCTGACGCAGATGGGGGCGCAGGATGTCTGCGTTGTTCTGAGCGCGCTGGCGCTGGATGATCTGCCGCCGCCCGACGCTTTCAGCCTGAGCGAAGCCGTCGTCGCCATCGTCGCCGCCGTGCGGGCCATGACCCATGACTGAGTGGGCGGCGATGCTGCGCTTTGCCGTGCGCGAGTGCCATCTGAGGCCTGCCGATTTCTGGCGCTTAAGCTGGCGTGAATGGCTGTGGCTGACAGCCACGCCAACACGCCCAGTCCTGTCACGTGACGTGTTCGAAACAATGAAGAAGGCCTTCCCCGATGACTGACACCCCCTTGAGCGGTCTGACGCAACAGGCCAATGAAGCCGCCGTCGCCTTGCAGGCGCTGAAAGGCCCGGCGGAGGAGACGGCGGCCAGCATCGAAGCCGCCTTCGGCAAGGCCGGGGAGTCGCTGGCGCGCAGCCTGAGCCGCGCGGCGAAGGACGGTGAAATCAGCCTCAATGAACTGGCCTCGGCCCTGATCAGCGCCCTCAATGCGGCGGGCGCCACCTCAAGCAGCGGATCGCTCAGCGCGGTGCTGGGGGAGGTGTTTTCGGGCCTGTCCGGTTTCGCCGGGGCGCGCGCCGACGGTGGTCCGGTGACCGCGGGCGGCGCCTATCTGGTCGGGGAGCGCGGGCCGGAATGGTTCCGCCCGGCCACGTCGGGGCAAATCGACACGGCCACGGGGCCAACGGTGCATCTGACGCTTAATCTGAGCGGTGGACAAGACAGTCTTGTCCGATCTGAAACACAGATCGCCACGGCGCTGCAACGCGCGGTTCGTCTGGGGATGAGGTAGGCCATGTTCCACGAAGTGACCTTTCCGGCGCGGCTGGCCTTCGGCTCAGGGGCCGCGATCGAACGCCGCGTGCGCGTGACGACTCTGGCGTCGGGTTATGAGCAGCGGGTGAGTAGCTGGGCGCTGGGGCGGCGGCGCTACCTGATCGGCGCGGGTATCCGGCGTATGGCCGATGCCTCGGCGCTACTGGATTTCTTCGAGGCGCGCGAAGGGCCGTTATTCGGTTTTCGCTTCCACGATTTCAGCGACGGCCGTAGCGGTCCTACCGCCGCGCCGACCGATCAGGTGATCGGCACGGGCGATGGCCACACCCGCGACTTTCAGCTCTGTAAAACCTATGGCGCGGTGGTTCGGCCCATCCGCAAACCCGTCGCGGACAGCGTGCGTGTGGCGGTCAATGGCGTCGAACGGTTAAGCGGTTTCGACATGGATCACACGACCGGTATGGTGAGGTTTGCGGTGCCCCCCGCAGAAGGGGCAACGGTCACCGCCGGCTTTCACTTTGATGTGCCGGTGCGCTTCGACAGTGACCGCATCGACCTGACCCTGGAAGGGTTCGACGCCGGTCGCGTGGCGGCCATACCGCTGATCGAGATCCGGGTATGACCGGCATATTCGCAAGGAGGGGAACCCGTCATGCGTGAGATACCTGCCGCTCTTTCGGCGGCCTTCGACAGCGGTGCCGTGACGCTGTGTCAGGTGTGAATACTGACCCGCGCCGATGGGGTGAAGCGGGGCTTCACCGACCACGATCAGGACCTGCACGTTCAGGGCGTCACCTGCGCGGCCAGCAGCGGCTGGACCGCCGGAGCGGCGCGCAGCGAGCTGGGTCTGGACAATGGAGATAGGTCTGTCTCTGGCGTGCTTTCGGACGTTGATCTGCGGGCTGAGGATATCCGCGCCGGGCTTTATGACGGGGCGCAGATCGACACCTATGCGGTGGATTGGCGCAACAGCGACATCTTCGTGCCCGTGAGTTCCGGCACGCTGGCGCGCATCGAAATGCGCGGGCAGGATCAGGCGGCGTTCGTCGCCCATGTCGAAGGTCCGGCGGCGCGGCTTCAGCGGAGTATCGGGCGGCGCTATACACCGCTGTGTGACGCGCAACTGGGCGATGCGCGCTGTGGGCTCAGCGATCCGGTGGGCACCTGCGACAAACGCTATGCGACGTGCCGCGATGTGTTTGCCAATACCCTCCATTTTCGCGGTTTTCCGGACCTGCCCGGTGAGGATTTTATCACCCTCTATCCGCGCTCAGGGGACGCGCTGGATGGTGCGTCGCGCGGCGGGACGGGGCGGCTGTGAGGCGGCAGATCGTGGCCGAGGCGCGGCGCTGGCTCGGCACGCCCTATCAGCATGGTCAAAGCGTTTGTGGCGTCGGTTGCGACTGTCTGGGGCTGATCCGCGGCGTGTGGCGCGGCCTCTACGGGCCTGAGCCGTGGGCGCTTGATCCGTACACCGGCGACTGGGCGGAATGTAGCGGTGAGGAGCGGCTGAAAACGGCCTGTGATCGCTGGCTGCGGCCCGTCGCGCTCACGGCCGCACAGGCGGGGGACGTGCTGATCTTCCGTATGCGTGACACGGCGGTGGCTAAGCACGCGGCGATCCTCAGCACGGGCCCTATCGAAGACCCGCGCGCGCAACTGATCCACGCCTATTGGGGTCACGCGGTGACCGAAACCTGGCTGGGGCGCTGGTGGCGACGGCATCTGGTCGCGGCCTACGCCTATCCGGACGCCGCACATTTAACCCCATCGTCTTCGAGACGGGACGGTCTCGAATCCACCTCCCCTAAAATTAGGGGAGGCGCTTTTCGCAGAGATTTATCATGGCACAACTGACGCTGAGTACATTGGGCGGGGCCCTGGGTGGACCGGTGGGTGCGGCCATTGGCGGGCTGATCGGCAATGCCATTGACCGCACACTGATCAATGGCCTGTCGCCCGTGCGGCAGGTCAGGCCGCGTTTGCAGGGCGTGCGCGTGGCCGCCGCCGATCAGGGCGCGCCGATGGCGCAGGTCTATGGACGCGGGCGCGTCGCCGGGACCGTGCTGTGGAGCGCGCGGCTGAAAGAAAACCGCACAAGGACGCGCGCCTCCAAGAGTACGCCGCAGACGGAAAGTTTCAGCTATTCGCTGTCCTTTGCCGTTGGCCTGTGCGAAGGCCCGATTGACGGCATCGGGCGCATCTGGGCCGATGGGCAGTTGCTCGATCAGACAGGGCTGTCTTATCGGCTCTATCGCGGCGAAGCGGATCAGATGCCCGATCCGCTGATCAGCGCCATCGAAGGCGATGCGCCGGCCTATCGCGGCTTGGCTTATCTGGTGTTCGAAGACCTGCCGCTGGCCGCCTTTGGCAATCGTCCGCCCAACCTGTCGGTAGAGGTGTTTCGACGCCCGCCGGGTGAGGGGCTTGAGACGCTGATCGACGGGGTGTGCCTGATCCCCGGCGCGGGGGAGTTCGTCTATGCGACGACGCACAATGCCGTGCGCGAAGGCCTGAGCGGCGCGCGCTGGGAGACGCTGAACACCGCCGACGGGCGGCCGGATTTTCTCGTCTCGCTCGATCAGCTTGAGGCGCACCTGCCCAACGTAAAGCGCGTCAATCTGATCATAAGCTGGTTTGGTGACAGTCTGGAGGCCGGTGTATGCCGCCTGCGGCCCGGTGTCGAACAGGCGATCAAGCGCACAGAACCCGAAGTGTGGTCCGTGGCCGGCATCGGACGCGACGCGGCGCACCTGATCAGCACGCAGGACGGTCGCCCTGTCTATGGGGGCACGCCGTCCGATGCGTCAGTGATCGCCGCAATTCGTCTGCTGAAACAGCGCGGTTACGAAGTGACTTTGGTGCCCTTCATCCTGATGGATTGCGAAGGCTTTCCCTGGCGAGGGCGCATCATTTCGGCGCATAATCTGACACCGCAGGCGGCGTTGGACGTGGACAGCTTTTTTGGCACGGCGGACGGCTGGGGGCTGCGGCGGTTTGTGCGCCATCTGGCCGAGCTGGCGGTCGCGGCGGGTGGCGTCGATGCCTTGCTTTTGGGCTCTGAGTTGCGCGGGATTACCACCCTGCGCTCGGATGCCGTCACCTATCCGGCGGTGGCCGCGTTCAAGGCGCTGGCGGCGGACATTCGCGCCATCGTCGGGCCGCAGACAAAGCTGTCCTATGCCGCCGACTGGAGCGAATATTTCGGTCATCACGTCGGCACTCATGCTGTGTTTCACCTCGACCCGCTGTGGGCCGATGCGAATATCGACTTTGTCGGCATCGACTGGTACGCTCCGCTCACGGATTGGCGCGATGGTGTGCACCTCGATGCGGCGCTGGCGCAGACGCCCTATGATCCCGACTATCTGCGCTCGCGCGTGCGTGGCGGTGAGGGGTTTGACTGGTTTTATGCCTCTCAGGCAGACAGAGACGGACAGGTCCGTTCACCTATCGCCGATGGAGCCTTTGGCGAAGACTGGATGTTCCGCCCGAAGGATATTCATGGTTGGTGGAGTCATCTCCATCACGATCGTCCGGCGGGCGTGCGACAGGCGACGCCGACGGCGTGGGTGCCGCAATCTAAGCCTGTGCGTTTCATCGAATATGGCTGCGGCGCGATAGATAAGGGGCCGAACGCGCCCAACCTGTTTGTCGATCCCAAATCCTCCGAAAGCGCCATTCCGCCCTATTCCAGCGGGGCGCGGGATGACCGGGCGCAGCGGTCCTACCTGATGGCGCTGAGTCAGTTCTACGCCGATCCGGCCCATAATCCGCTGAGTTCTGTCTATGGTGGCCCCATGCTGTCGGGCATGGAGGTGTGGTGCTGGGACGCGCGGCCCTATCCGGATTTTCCGCAGCGGAATGCCGTATGGGGCGATGCCGGCAACTGGCGTACGGGGCACTGGCTGAACGGGCGCGTCGGGTCGGCTGAAGCAAAGGCGCTGCTGAACGCCCTTGCCGATCAGGCGGGGGTGACTCTCGACGTGAGCGCCGTCGAAGGCGTGATCGACGGCTATGTGATCGAGCAGCCGATAACAGCGGCGCGGGCGCTGGAGCCGCTTTTGTCCTACCTGGGGCTGGACCTGTGCGAGCGGGGGCATGGCCTGAAAGTCATAGGCGCGCCGACGGCTGAAGTCGTGTTGTCTTCGGACGCTCTGGCCGATCACGAGCGCGAGCCGGTTTTGGCGCGGCGCGAGATGATCGAAGCGCCGTCGGCCCTGACGCTGCGCTGTTACGATCTGGACCGCGACTATCAGGTGCTGGCGGTGCACGCGCGCTCAGAGGTCGAGGGCGGGCCGACGATGCAGCTTGATCTCGGTCTCACCCTGTCGGCGGCGCAGGCGCGGGCGTTTGCCCGCCGCACCCTGTCTGAGGCGCGGCGCGTGCGCGAAGCCGTGACGCTGGATGTCGGGCCTCTTGAGTTGCTGCGCTTTGAAGCGGGGGATGCGGTGCGCTTCGACGGGCGGCCCTACCGCATTGCCGTGAGCGAAGACGCTGAACGTCCAACACTTACCCTCGCGCCCCTGCCGGAACCGGCGGTGGTCATACCTTACGAACCGTCGGGCGGTACGACCGTCAGCCGGGCCCTGCTGACCGGGTTCTGGCTGCTCGACCTGCCGCCGTTCGGGGCCGATGAGCGCAACGGGCGACCGGTGCTGGCGGCGACCGCCGCGCCGTTCAGCGGCGTCGATATCTATGCCGGGACCTCTGCCAGCACGCTGACCCTGCGTGGCCGTGTCGATCAGGCGGCGGGTGTGGGGACGACGCTTCAGAGCCTGCCCGCCGGACAGGTTGCCAAGTGGAACAGACCGGCCTGTCTCGACATTTATCTCGAAAACGCGACCTTGCAGACGCGCTCAGAGGCTGATGTGCTGTCCGGTGAGAATTTTATCTGCGTTTGGGGCGCGGGGGGTGAATGGGAGATCATCCAGTTTCTCCGGGCACAGATGATCGCGCCGCGCCAGTGGCGCTTAGGCGGCCTGTTGCGCGGGCAATGGGGGACGCAGACCCAGCCGATAGACGAAGGGGCCTTGGTTATCGTCCTGCCCGAAGTCGTGCGGGCGGATGTTTTGGACGCCGAACACGGACTGCCGCGTCTGTGGCGGGCGGGGCTGTCGGGCTTCGGCGCGCAGGCGGAGGGCGCGATAGATATTGAGACGGTGTGGACCGGTATCGGCCTCAGACCGCGCGCACCGGTGCATGGGCGGATAAGGCGGGAGGCGGAGGGTTTGCACGTCCGCTGGATACGCTGTGCCCGCTATGGCGGGGATTCGCTCGATTACGAACCGCCGCTCGAAGACGGTTATGAGGCCTATCGACTGCGCTTTTATCAGGGCACGGATTTGCGCCGTGAGGTGGAGGTGACGCAGAGCGCCTTTATATATGGCTCAGACTCTATCGCCACTGACTATCCGGGCGGGTTCGATGCGCTCAGCCGGGTTGAAATCGCGCAGAAAGACCCCACATCGCGTGTTGGTTTGGCGCTGGAGATGTCTTTATCGGCTTGACTTGTGACGCATCCTTCGCCAACGGCATTCTCGTAATTGTGGCCGGTAATTGCTGAGGTTCCATTTCGTGGCAGGTGATCCCTATTCAGAACTCGGTGTGGCGCGCAACGCCAGCGCCGACGATATCCAGAAGGCGTTTCGCAAGCTGGCCAAGGAACTGCACCCGGACCGCAACCCCAATAACAAGGCGGCCGAGGATCGCTTCAAGCGCGTGTCGGCGGCCTTCGACCTGCTGAAAGACCCCGAAAAGCGTAAGAAATATGACGCGGGTCAGATGGATGCCGACGGTCGGGAAACCTATCGCGGCGGTTTCGGCGGTGGCGGGTTTGGCGGTGGGTCGTCGCAGGGCTATGGCGGTGGGGCGCGCGGCTCGTTCGACGGCGTCGATCTCGATGATATTTTCGATATTTTTGGCTCAGGGGCCGGGCGTCGCGCGGGCTTTGGGCCGGGCGGCGGTTTCGGCGCGCAGGCCCAGAAGGGCAGCGACCTGAGGATCAAGCTCGATATCGACCTGATGGATACCATCGCCGGCAATACGCGGCGGGTGCAACTGACCGATGGCCGTACACTCGACGTCACCATTCCGAAGGGCGCCAAGGATGGTCAGACCCTGCGCCTGAAAGGCCAGGGCGCGCCGTCGCCCAACGGGCGCGGGCCGCATGGCGACGCGCTGGTCGAACTGTCGCTGAAGCCGCATGGCGTGTTCCGCGTCGAAGGCAATGATCTTCATATGGACCTCTATGTGTCGATCCCGGATGCGGTGCTGGGCGGCAAGGTGCAGGCCCCGACGCCCGACGGCCCGGTCAATGTGACCATCGCCAAGGGCTCCAATTCCGGCGGTATCCTGCGTCTGAAAGGGCGCGGCGGGTATGATGCCAAGACCGGGGCGCGCGGTGATCTGTTTGCGCATCTGGTGCTGGCCCTGCCGGACGTGGTGGATGGCGATTTTGTCGCCTATGCCGAAGATTGGCGCAGGCAGGCCCCCTATACGCCGACCCATCCGGCGATGCGGAAGAAGTAGGGGTGGGTGCAGACCCTCCCCACCACCACATCTCACCTGATTGCGCTATGCTCATCAGGCTCGTGCGGTCCCCCTCCCCGGCATAGCCAGGGAGGTATGCATTTTAAGTTTTCCTTAGGGCCCTGTTCAGCTAAGGTTCAGGTCGGGGACTGTACAAAGTGACTATGAAACCGATCCTGACCCTTTCCGCCCTGCTGCTCGTCGGCGCACCGTTCGCTGCCGAAGCGCGCGAACGTGCCCCTTTCGGCTGGCCGCCGGCGCACGAAGAGGTGCGCCAGATGCCGCTGCGGCCGGAGGCGCGTCCGCGCTTCGATGAGGCCGAGCGCCTGACGGTGCAGCAGCGCTATTCCATCGACGACGCCATCACCCTGGTTGAACAACGCACGGGCGGACGCTACGTGTCGGGCAATCAGACCGGCCCTTCGACCTTTGTGATCAAGGTGCAGATCGGCCCCAATATCGTGACCTATCGCGTCGATCTCGCCAACCGCTCCATGAGTAAGATGTAATGCGCATTCTGCTTGCCGAAGATGATCCCGACCTGTCGCGTCAGCTCAAGGCCTCGCTTCAGGACGCGGGCTATGTGGTCGATCACGCCCCCGACGGCGAAGAAGCGCACTTTCTGGGCGATACCGAGCCCTATGACTGCGTGATTCTTGACCTCGGCCTGCCCAAGATCGACGGCGTGTCGGTGCTGGAACGCTGGCGGCGCGATGGCAAGGCGACGCCGGTGCTGATTCTGACGGCGCGCGGGGCGTGGTCGGACAAGGTGTCGGGCTTCGACGCCGGGGCCGATGACTATCTGACCAAGCCGTTCCATACCGAAGAACTGCTGGCGCGTCTGCGGGCCCTGGTGCGCCGTGCCGCCGGTCATGCGCAGCCGCTGCTGGTCTGTGGCGGGGTGCGTCTGGATCCGCGTGCGGCGCGCGCGTCGGTTAATGGCGAGCCGCTGCGCCTGACCTCGCTGGAATACCGGCTGCTGCACTATATGATGCTGCATCAGAACCGCGTCATTTCGCGTACCGAACTGGTCGAGCACCTCTATGATCAGGACTTCGACCGCGACTCCAACACCATCGAGGTGTTCATGGGCCGTCTGCGCAAGAAGATCGGTAATGAGCGGATTGAGACGGTGCGTGGGCTGGGCTATCGCCTCAAGCCGCTGCACAATGAAGTCAGCGAGATTTAGCACAGGTATGAGAACGAAGGTGCTGACGGAGGGGGGCGTTAAATGACAGCCGTCCTGACCCATCTGAAGCGCTTCATCAGCGTACTGATTTCCGGGCGCGGGTCGCTGGCCGGGCGGCTGATCCGGCTGGCCGCCATCTGGTTCATCTTTTCGCTGATCCTGATTTCAGCAGGCCTCACCGCCTTCTTTAACTACACCTCGGTGACGCGCTTTCAGGCGGGCATTTCGGACATTGTGCGCAACCTCTATACGCACACAGAATTCGACGAAGACGGGCGCATCCGCATCCCCGAACTCTACATCATCCGCACCGACGACATCTATTCCGGCCTCTACTGGCAGATTGTTGAGCTGGATGGTCAGGACCGCGTGATGGCGGTCTATAAGTCGGGCTCGCTGGCCGAGCGCGTGCTGCAAATGCCCAAGGCGCTCGATAAGACGACGGGTCAGCTTCAGTATTATAACGCCATCGGGCCGCGCGATCAGCCGCTGCGGCAGGCCACTGTTTATCTCCGCATTCAGGGACACAATCTGCTGTTTATGGCCGCCGAAGACCGTTCCGAGGTCGATCGCAATGTGGGGCAGTTTGCCCTGATTACCGGCGGGGCGCTGATCGTGCTGGCGCTGGGGTCGTTGATTGCCATCTACCTTCAGGTGCGTATCGGTCTTCGGCCCTTGTTTGCCCTGACCGACGAACTGCACGACATCCGCAAAGGCAAGCAGACGCGGCTCCTCAACACCTATCCGGCGGAAATCAAGCCGGTTACCGAAGAGGTCAATGGCCTGCTGGAATACGGGCAGGACGTGGTGGAGCGTCAGCGTACCCACGTCGGCAATCTGGCCCACGCGCTGAAAACGCCGCTGTCGGTGCTTTTGACCTCGGCGGGTGATGATCCGGCCCCTCTGGCCGATACCATCCGTAAACAGACGGCCCTGATGCGGGCCCAGGTCGATCACCATTTACGCCGGGCCCGCGCCGCCGCCCGTGCCCAGAATATGGGTGAGCGCACGCCGGTCGAGCCGGTGCTGGACGAACTGGCTGTCATGCTGGAGCAGGTGTTCCGCGACAAGGGCGTAACCATCGACTGGCGTGCGCCCGAAGACCTGGCCTTCCGCGGCGAAAAGCAGGATTTTCAGGAAATCGCCGGCAATCTGATGGAAAATGCCTGCATCTGGTCTCAGCGCCGGGTGCGCGTCACGGCGACGCTGGAGGACGAGGCGAGCGGCATGACGCTGCTGATTGAGGATGACGGGCCGGGGATGCCGCCGGAACGCTATGATGAGGTGCTCAAACGTGGCGCACGACTCGATGAGTCGGCCCCCGGTTCGGGGCTGGGCCTGTCGATTGTGGATGAGCTGGTGCGTGCCTATGGCGGCCGCCTGAGCTTTGACCGCTCAGGGATGGGTGGCCTGAAATGCGTTGTGATATTACCGGCCAATTTCATAGGCTGAGTAACGGCGGTTTGGGGTCAGAAAATATTAACCACGCGCCTCCCATATTTGACGGGTTGTAACAACGGCAGAGCCACATGGGCGTGTTATCGGAGAAACGGCTGAGCGCGGTTGGCGGGCTGGTGAAAACCTTGCCCGTAAACATTCTCCGTCAACTGAACACCAGTCTGGGCCTGACACACGACGCCGCTCTGGGCGAGGTGCGCGACCTTGTGGCGCGTCAGCTTGAGTCGCATCATCTCAAGGAACAGGTCTTCCGCCCCTTCGTGCCTTTGTTCATGGCGCGCGAAGACGGTATGGAAGGCGTTATTTTTCCACAGTGGCTGCTCGATCGTCTGTGGAGCGCGCTTGAGCGTGAAGAGGCGGGGCTGATGACGGAGGCGCGCCGCAGTGGGCACAGTCCCCGCAGCGGCGACCCGGTGCCCGTGCCCTATTTTCGTCTGGTCAATGCGGCGGCGGTCATCCTGCGGGAACGGCCCGAGACGGTGTTGCCGTCGGGTGAGGACGAAGACGAACTCGAAGAATTTGCCGCCTATCTCGACCTGCACCGCCTGTTGCGGGAAGCCCTGGCGCGGCTGCCCGACTGGATGGGGCGTATTGATGCCGAAAAGGCGGCGGCCATCCGCCTGATGTTCAAGGATGCGTGCAGCAAGACGCCGGACGGTGAGGGCGGGGTGCGCTTCCTCGAAGCCCTGCTGGCCAATATGGATGACGCCACGCTGGTGCTCAAATTTGTCGCCGTCATTTCGGATGGCGCCAATGACCGTTTCTTAAGCGAGTCGGAACTGGCCGGGTTTGGCGAGCGGGTCCTTGTCGCCGCCGAGGAGCGGATGAAGGTGTTTTCGGGGCTGATGCGGCGGCGCGACCCGTCGCTGCTGGGCGAGGCCGGAGGCTGGGTCGCCCAGTGCCTGAGTCTGGTCAGCAGCCTGCAAAAATCGGTCGAACTGACGCGCGACGGGCCGTGGGGCAAGCGCGTCCTGGTGATCAATCAGACGATCAATGGTCTGGTCGAAGACCGCCTGAAAGGCGTGGAAAAAATCATCGCTCAGGCCCTGCCGCTGAAGACCGAGCGCATTTTTGGCCGGGCGACGCGCGAGGTGCCCGACTATGCCGGGCCGAAACCGGCACAGACCGAGGCGGCGCTGCAAACCGTCGCCTTTATCAATCAGGTGCGCCCCACCGCCTCACAGGGCGGCTATCTCAGCCTGCTCAACAAAACGGTCGAAGCCGCCGAAGTGCAGATGGACGCCTATTTCACCGTCGTGCTGAGCGTCGCCGTGGGCGAAGATCCGTTCGATGCGCAGGCCGTGATGGACTGCTTTGAGCGCGTGATCGCCCTGATGGAGGGGCTTCTGGGGGAAAACAAGGCCAATCTGGCGCGACGTCGTGTCACGGCCGCCGATGTCTTCCGCGCACCAAAAACGGTTGCCTAAGGCGACGAAAACGGGCTTATGACACAGTCCCGGTGCGTTCGTTCCGGTCAACCCGCCGCTTAAGACACGTATGCTGCTGTTCTCGCTTACCGCTGCACTTGTGTGCGCCGCCCTTCTGGGGCTGGCGGTCGCGTGGCTGCGCCGGACACCGGACAGCGCGCTGGATCAGGCGCGTCAGAGGTACGAAGCCTTTGTGGCTGATCTCGACCGCCGCGTCGCCGCCGGACATGCGGATGCGGCTCTGGCGCGTGAAGAAAAGACCGAAGCGGCACGCGCCCTTTTGCGCGTCGAAGAGGCCGAGGCGGTGACACCGGTTGATCCGCGCATCGGCTTTGCCGGGGCCGTCGTGATCGCCGTGGCGGCGCTGGGCCTGTCGGTCTTTGTGGGCAAGCCCGATCTGCCGGATCAGCCCTATGCGGCGCGCGTCGAGGCGTGGGTGGAGACGCTGAACACGGCCCCCGAAACGCTGGAGGCCAAGCCCGCGGCGGTGGCGCTGCAACAGCTATCGGCCAAGTATGGCGACAAGCCGGCCTACTGGCTGCAACTGGGGCAGACCCAGGTGGTGGCGGGCGACTATTATGAGGCGGCGCAGGCCTTCAAGCGCGTGACGCAACTTGCCCCCGAAGCGGCGGTCGGCTGGTCCAATCTGGGTGAGGCGCTGACGCTGCTCAACAAGGGGCAGAGCAATGGAGAGGCGCGCGCCGCCTTTGCCGAGGCCTTGACGCGCGATGGCGACGACCTGACGGCGCTCTACTACTCGGCGCGTATCCTCACCACGGATGGCCGCTATGAAGAGGCGCGGCGGCTCTATGGTGTCGTGCAGTCGCGGCTGGCGGCCGATGACGGGCGTCAGCAGACGGTGGCGGCGGAAATCGCCGCGCTCGATCAGTCGGCGCAGACGGCGGCAACGGTTCAGGCGCAAATCGGCGGCATGGTGGCGGGCCTTGAGGCGCGTCTGGCTAAAAATCCCGAAGACCCCGACGGCTGGGCGCGGTTGCTGCGGTCCTATCGCGTGCTGAAAAACGTCGAAGGTGAAAAGCGGGTGCTGGCGACGCTGGATCGTCTGTATGCGGATCGTCCGGCCATTGCGCGTGACATCGTGCAAAGGGCCGACCGGCCGGTGGGGGCGCAATGAGAAACCTGTTACGCTTATACCTCCCCGCTGGCGGGGCGAGGGGGAGATTATCATGACCCTGCTTCCCAAATCCATGAAGGCGCGTCGGCGTCTGATGATCTTTCTGATCGCCGCCCCGATCCTGATGGCCGGTGTGGCGCTGGCCCTGTTCGCCATGAAGGATCAGGTCGTCTATTTCTACACCCCGGCGCAGGCCTATGAGGCCAAGGCCGAATGGCACCGCACCATGCGCCTCGGTGGCCTCGTCAAGGCGGGCAGCGTCGTCAAGGGCCCCGGCGGCGAAGTCACCTTCGTCGTGCGCGACCAGAAGGCCGAAATGACCGTGCGCTTCAAGGGCGATCTGCCCGACCTGTTCCGCGAAGGGCAGGGCGTGGTCTGCGAAGGGCAGCGCGTCAGCGCCGACGTGTTCGAGGCTAAAACTGTGCTGGCCAAGCACGACGAAACCTACATGCCCAAGGAGGTCGTCAAGGCGATCAAAGAGCAGGGCGAGTGGCGGCCGGAAAGCGCGGCCAAACCCGATTCCAAACCCTTCGGTGAGGCGAAATGATCGCGGAACTGGGCACCTTCTGTCTGGGGCTGGCCTTCCTTCTGTCGCTGGCGCAGGCGCTCAGCGTGGCGGGTTCGGCGTGGCGCCCCTTGCGCGGCATGGCGCGCTGGAGCGAAGGCCTATCTCTGGCCGCGGCGATGGCATCGGTTCTGGCCTTTGCGGCCCTGCTCCATGCCTTTGTGACGTCGGATTTTTCAGTGTCCAACGTCGCCAGACATTCGCACACGCTGAAACCGCTGCTGTACAAGATTTCCGGGGCGTGGGGCAGCCACGAAGGCTCGATGCTGTTGTGGTGCATGGTGCTGCTCAGCTATGGCGCGCTGGTGACCCTGTTTGGGCGCGGTTTGCCGTCGGGCCTGCGGCACAAGGTGCTGGGGGTGCAGGGGCTTCTGGGGGCGCTGTTCAGCGGTTTTACGCTGTTTTCCTCCAATCCGCTGGCCCGCCTCGACCCCGCCCCCTATGAGGGGCAGTCGCTCAACCCCATGCTTCAGGACCCGGCCCTGGCCCTTCATCCGCCGCTGCTCTACCTCGGCTATGTCGGGTTTTCGGTGGTGTTTGCCTTTGCCGTGGCCGCCTTGATCGAAGGGCGGATCGGGCGCGAATGGGCGCGCTGGGTCCGGCCGTGGACGCTGGTGGCCTGGGTGTTTCTGACGCTCGGCATCGCGCTGGGGTCGTTCTGGGCCTATTATGAGCTGGGCTGGGGCGGCTGGTGGTTCTGGGACCCGGTGGAAAACGCCTCCTTCATGCCGTGGCTGGCGGCGACCGCCCTGCTGCATTCGGCCATTGTGCTGGAAAAGCGCGATGCGCTGAAATCGTGGACGGTGTTTCTGGCGCTTCTGGCCTTCACCTTCTCGATGCTGGGGGCGTTTCTGGTACGCTCCGGCGTGCTGACCAGCGTGCACGCCTTCGCCGTCGATCCGCAGCGCGGTATTTTGCTGCTGGCCATCCTGTTTGTGACGGCAGGCGCGGGGTTCGCGCTTTATGTATTCCGCGCCTCGGCGCTCAGTTCCGGCGGCGTGTTTGCGCCGGTTAGCCGCGAATCGACCCTGGTGCTCAATAACCTGCTGGTCTTCGTGGCGCTGTCCACCGTCTGTCTGGGCACCCTTTATCCGCTGCTGATGGAGGCTTTGACGGGTAAGACGATTTCGGTCGGCACCCCCTATTATAATCTCAGCTTTGCGCCGGCCATGTCGGTGGCCATGCTCATCCTGCCTTTGGCCAGCCTGATGGCGTGGAAGCGTGGTGACCTCAGGGCTGTGGGGCAGAGGCTGGCTCTGGCGGCGGGTGTATCGCTCTTGCTGGCCGTGCTGGGGGCGGTGCTGATGGGCAGCGGCGAAGCGAAAAAAATACTCTCTCTGGGCGTCGGCTTTCTGCTGGGTGGCTGGGTCATTCTCGGTTCGTGGCAGGTCTTGCAGGAACGCACGCACCTGCTCAAGGTGCCGTTTTCCGAGAGTCTGCGCCGCTTTCGCGCCCTGCCGCTGGCGACGCACGGCATGGTGCTGGCGCACGTGGGGCTGGGCCTGTTCGTGCTGGGGGCGGTGGTTGAAACCCAGACCAAGCTCAGCGCCGTCGATCATCTGCGCGTCGGCGGGGCGCTGCGCGTTGGGGCCTATGAGGTGCGCCTCAGCGACATCAAGAGCGTGGTCGGGCCGAACTATGAGGCCGAACGCGGCGTCCTCGATGTGCGGCGCGGCGGCAAGCCCATCTGTCAGGCCCTGCCGGAGCGGCGATTCTATCCGGCGTCCGCGACCGTGACGACCGAGGTGGCCCTGTGTTTTCAGCCGCTGAACGATCTCTATTTTGTGCTGGGCGAACCGTCGCCCGACGGCTGGCCAAAGACATGGCAAGTGCGGGCCCTTTATAATCCGTGGGCGCGGCTGATCTTCTTCGGGCCGCTGCTGATGGCCATAGGCGGGGTGTTGTCGCTGTGTGACCGTCGCCTGCGGCTGGGGCTGGCCCATCGGGGGAAAAAAGGATGAGGCATCCACGCTATAGCTCGCCAGCGGGAAGTTATCTTCGGGCCCTCCTCATCACCCTGTTCGCCTTTTCGCAGGTGGCCGGAGCCGTCCTGCCCGGTGAAACCCTGTCGGACAAACAGCAGGACGAGCGCGCCCGCGCGCTTTACCGCGAAGTGCGCTGCGTCGTCTGTCAGAACGAATCCATTGCCGATTCCGGGGCCGATATCGCCGCCGATATGCGCCGTGACATCCGCGCCCATATCTCTGAGGGCAAAAGCGACAGCGATATCCGTGATATATTGCGCGCCCGCTATGGCGACTATGTGCTGTTCCGACCGCGCTTTTCGCTGGCCACCGGTCTGCTCTGGGGCCTGCCCGTAGGGGTGTTGTTGGTCGGCGGGGTGATCTTTTTCGCCATGGGCCGCCGCAAAAGCCCTAACGGAGCAGAGCCAGATACCCCCGGCCTCAGTGCCGAAGAACAGGCGCGTCTTGAGGCGCTGCTGAACCGTGACCCTGACAGTCACAAATAAGACTGTATCTAAGCCACGATTTTGCCGCACCGCTTTGGTTGCATTCAAGCGCATACCAAAACGTGTGAAACGGTTTTTGGATTCAAATGCACGACAAACAAAAATCTCAGAGCCATACCGGCTCTGAGACGGATTAAAAGATGGTAAGCCCGCGTGAAAACACTGGCTTGCGGCCTTAAAATGCCTATGTTGACCGTAACAGCGTATAATCAGGACGAAGACCCATGGGGAACGTGCTTAACTCGGTAAAGAAGAATAAGGGCCTGGTGGCGGGCGTGGCCGGTGGCCTGATGCTCGGCGCAGCAGTCGCCGGTGCGGCGGTATCGGGTCTAGGGGGCTATGACGGCTCGACCCTGATCAAGACGGCGGCCGTGACCCCGGTAAAGCCGCCGGCGGGCGCGCCCATGTCGTTTGCCGACATCATCGAGCGGGTATCGCCCGCGGTTGTCTCGATCGAGACCAAGGGCAAGGTGAAGGTGCCGAACGGCCTGATCATCCCCGGCTTCGAGCCGCCTTCGCAGGACGACGGCGAAGGGGAAGGCAATGAACGCGAAGTGCGCGGCGCCGGTTCGGGCTTCTTCATCACCGCCGACGGCTATGTGGTCACCAACAACCACGTCATCGAAGGGGCCGACGAAATCACCGTCGTCCTGACCAACGAACAGAAGCTGACGGCCAAGGTGATCGGCCGCGACCCGGCCACCGATCTGGCCGTGCTTAAGGTCGAAGGCAAGAACTTCCCCTTTGTGCAGTTTGAAACCGATCAGCGTCCGCGCGTCGGCGACTGGGTGATCGCGGTCGGCAACCCGTTCGGTCTGTCGGGTACGGCGACGGCGGGCATCGTCTCGGCCTTTGGGCGTCCGGACGGCGCGCAGGGCTATGTCGATTACATGCAGATCGACGCCGCCATCAACCGTGGCAATTCCGGCGGCCCGACCTTTGACCTCAACGGGCGCGTCATCGGCGTCAACTCGGCCATCATCACGCCGTCGGGTGGCAATGCCGGCGTCGGCTTTGCCATTCCGGCCGACACGGCTTCGGCCATTGCGCGCAAGCTGATGGCGGGCGGTAAGGTCGAGCGCGGCTATATCGGCGTGCAAATCCTGCCCGTCACCGACGAATATGTCGAAAGCCTGAGCCTGCCGGACAAGGACGGCGCCTATATTGCTGACGTTACCAAGGACGGCCCGGCGGCCAAGGGTGGCGTGCAGGTCGGCGACATCGTCAAGAAGGTCAATGGCAAGACGGTCAAGCTCAATACCGACCTGACCCGCAACGTGGCCGATGTGCGCCCCGGCGAAAAGGTCGAGATCGAGGTGTTCCGTAATGGCAAGATGGTCAAGCTGACCATTGTCGCGGCCCTGCGTCCCGGCGAAGACGAACTGAACAAGGTGCTGAATGGCGGCGGGGCTACGACGCCTGAAACCGGCGCGCCGGTGCTGGGCCTGAGCGTCAAGCCGCTCGACCCGACCTCGCGCAAGACCTATGGCATCGAAGCCGATGTCAGCGGTCTGGTGGTCACGGCGATTGAGCCGACTTCGGATGCGGCGAAGAAGGGCCTGAAGGCCGGTGACGTCATCGTGCGCGCCAACAACCTGCCCGTGGCCAACCGCGCCGAGTTCGACAAGATCGTCACCGAAATGAAGGCCGCCAACCGGCCCTCGATCCTGCTGCTGGTCAACCGCGGTGGCCGCAATGTGCCGCTGCCGCTGAGCCTGAAATAAGGGGCTGGCAACGGACTGAATACGAAAACCCCGGCCTGCGAAGGCCGGGGTTTTTTGAAAGATTATTGCCGCACGGGTAAGTAGCCTATGCCAAAACGCTCAGCCAGAGCATTCAGGCGTTTGTCCAGTGTCCATAGCTGTGCGTAGGGCGTGAGCAAGGCCGAGGCCAGCAAGGCAAAATCGACCAGCCCGCAGCCCAGACCGAACAGTTTTTCGCGTTCAATAAAGTCGGAAATCTCATTGAGGCTTGCCTGAGGACTGGTGCGCAGCAGGCGCATAGCATTCAGGGTCTCTGCGCGCGGTGCCGGTACGTGTCCGCAACTCAGTTCCGTAATGATCATGGGATGCATCATCACCTCATCCCGCAGCAGAAGCGCCGTCAAATCCGCATTGTCGTTGCGAAAATGATCCACCCAGACCGAGGTATCGACCAGCACGTTCATGCAGGCGTCAGTCTTCGCGACGGCGCGGAATACCGGTCATGTCGGGGGCCGCCCCCCCCAGGGCCGCCAGACGTCGGGCGGCCTGAATCCGTACGAAGGTTTTCATGGCTTCGCGGAAAATATCAGCGCGATCCATACCGGGATCGGCCAGTTGCACCGCCTGTTCAAACAGGGCGTCATCAATGGTCACGGTGGTGCGCATAAGGGGCCTCATCAAATCTGATGAGGTTATACCTCAAAATGCGCATCCACCCAAGGTATAACCACCTACTTCGCGAACGTCTCTGCGGTCAGCGGGTTGCGGTCCCACACCTGACCATCGGCCAGAGAGCGCAGCAGCTTCACATATTCCGCGTGGGTCCAGGCCAGAGGCGTGGCCGAGTTGGTGCCCTCGCCCGTCTCATAGCCGGCCGGCTTGACGCCGACGCCATCCCAAACCTGTTCGGGCAGCATCAGGCCCTCATTGGCAAACAGCTCCATGCCGCGCACATAGGTGGCGCGGATGCGCGTTTTGTCCGTATCCGTCACACCGCCGCTTTTCAGCGCCGCACGGGCCAGTTCGTAATGGCCGCGTTCGCCGGTGAAGAAGGGCCACACGCGGCCGCGCTGACCGGGGGTCGAGCCGCCCAGCACGCCGTAATTGGCACCGGTGGTCTCGTCTTCGCCATAGCCGTCATTCCCGTAGCGGCGGAAGCCGGGGAAGGCCCCTTCGACGCCCTTGAAACGGAAGGTGTATTTGACGCGCAAGTTCTCCGGCAGGGTCTCGTCATCAAGGAAAGTCAGTGAACGGACGATGTTGGCGTCGTCGGCGCGGCGCACGCCATAGCGCACCAGCTCCAGGAAGCCGCCGTCGAGGATCAGGTCGCCCCGCATCCCCTTGCGGCCATTGCGTTCGTCCTGCACGCCCGGATTATTGGCGTCGTCCGAACGCGACAGGCGCATATAGTAGGTGTCCTTACCGCCCTTGATCGCGCCTGTGGTCGTCACCATGCGGGCTTCGATCTTCGCCGAAATGTCCGCAGCGCGGGCCTTCAGCTGCGCGGCCATATCGGCGTCGCCCGACCGCGCAGCGATGTCAGAGGCGGCGATCAGCCCCGCGACAATGGCGGCGGTGGTGGAGGGCGAATAGCCTTCCTGCTCTTCCCAGCGCTCCTGCTGCGTGTAGGGCGGGGTGATTTTGGCATTGTTCCAGCCGATATGCGTCGTGCCGCCGTCCTTGAGGAATTTCGCCGCGGGTTTGAGCATCGCGGTCCACGAGGCCTTGAGATCGGCGTCGCTCATCAGGCCGCGATGATTGAGGTTCCAGCCGAGCATGATCGGCATGGCCGTCTGATCGAGCTGCACGCCCACCCATTCCGGCGTGCCATCGACGTGCGCCTTTTGCAGGAACCAGCCGCCGTCGCCTTTATTGCCCGGCGTGTTCGGCCCGACCTGCACCTTCGGCAGGTAGTGATAGGCGGCCAGCGGTGTTTTTTTGTCGCCCAGCGCCGCCAGCGCCATTGCCACCTGATAGAAGTCACGCGGCCAAACGGCCTTATACCCCGTCGCCGATTGCTTGGCGAAGACGGTTTCGCCCCACGGATTCGACAGGGAGGCGATCAGCGCCCCGGCATAGGTGCGGTCTTCCTGCACCTTGAGCATCAGGGCCGAGGCATAGAGCAGCTTGCCATTATCGGTCGATTGGGCCGTCAGGCGCGGCAATTCGCCTAAGGAAGCCAGATAATCTTCCCAGCCGACCGCCTTACCCTGACCGTTATAGCGCGCCAGCACGGCGGCATAGCCGGTCTTCAGCGTCGCGGCGGCTTCGGTATCGGCGGCGGCGACGTCCTTGCCGAAGCCGAGCGCCAGATCGAAGGTGGCCGAGGTGCTCACCGGCTTGAAGGCAGCGACGGCGCGGATATTGCCCTTTTCGCTGATCTTGGCGTTCAGCGCGCCCAGCTTGCCGTCTTTCAAAAGGCCAACCAGCGCGTCCTTGCCCGTAAAGCCGATGCTGGCGGCCTCATACGGGACCGAAGCGCGCAGCGACAGGGCGTGCGGGCCGTCAAAAGCGCGCAGGGCCGTTTTCGAGGCATCGCCCTGATCGTCGCCGGAGGTGTTGTTGACCGAGGGATCGAGAACGACATAGGGCGTCACCGTGCCTTTCAGCGCCTTGACCGTGACGCGCAGCATCAGGGTCTGACGGTCCGGGTCGGTGAAGACGTCCTTGATGACCACAAAGCGGCCCTGCTTGTCCGTATTGGTCAGGCGGTAGGCGGGCGACAGCGGACGCCCGGCCTTGTCCTTATGCAGATAGTCGATGTGCGACACCGTGTCGGCGGCTTCCGTGGCCACCCAGCCGTCGCCGACAAGAACCAGCGACAGGTCGCGGATCTGCGCTTCGTGGATCAGGCCGTACATGGTTTCCGACAGCACGCCGTTGGCCAGCGAAAACCACACCTTCGACACCGTGCCGGTGGTGGCCTTATCGCTATATTGCAGGTCCCTATAGGCCTCATAGGACGACCCGATGCCCTGCTTGGTCGCCGCCGCCCAGGGCGAGGCCTCACCGGGGCCATCCGTGGCGTCGGTTGAGACGACCTGATTGGGCGTGTGGGCGGTATTGCTCGGCGTTTCGCTGTCTTGGGCAGCAGCGGCGGCAGCGGCGGCCAGAAGGGCGCACAGGCTTACCGATGCGATGAGGCGCTTGGACATAAGGTCACTCCCTGAACACGCACCATTGGCGGCAGAAGCGGACCTCTGCGGCGGTGCGTTTTTACACTCTTTCCCTATTGGTACAGCGCCGCCGTCCCTGACGAAACCCGCCCCCGACGTGAATACGTATTCAGATCGCAGGCATCTTATACCTCCCCGGTTTACTGGGGTGTAGCGCCAGCGAAAGTATAGCTTTCGCCAGCGACGGGACGCATCTCTTCTTATACCTCCCCAGTTTGTTGGGGAGGGGGACCGTACGAGCCAGCTTTCTGGTAAGATGCGGTGGTGGGGGTGCTTACAGAGTGCCGGCGGGCCGAGCCAGTCAGCCCCTTCTTTTGAATTTCTGTAACCTGTTTCGCGTTCTGCGCCCCTTAGAATGCCGGGCAAAAGACCATGCCAATCTCGAAATTTAATGTTTATCATTAAATCATTTGACATTCCTCGCTATGGGAGTTATCGATAATCATGAAATTTATCGGGAGGGTCCCATGCCTGCAAAACGCCGCCGTCTGTTCACCGGCACGCTCTGGCTGCTTAAGGCCGCGCTTGTCATCTACGCCATCGGCGCGGTCCTGAGCGCGATCCGTCTGGGGATGCTGGTCGCTTTTGGGCCTGAACCGTGGCCAAAGGGGACTCAGATTGACGTGTCCGTTGCCGCGCTTGTTATGATCGCGCTGGCGGTGCCTGTGTTCATGAACCTGCTGGCGGTGGTGCGCTCCGGTCAGGCCGGCACGCCCTTCACGCCGGAAAATGGCACGCGCCTGCGCTGGATCGGTATATTCCTGACGGCGGGCTATGTGGCGCACCCGATCCTCGTCTTTCTGGCCGATTCCTCACGCGCGCCCGAAGCGCTGATAGCGTCTCTGGCCAAAGGGCTCCTGCCGGTCCTGCTGTGCTTTGTGGTGGCCCATATTTTCGATATCGGGACCGACCTGCGTGAGGATCTGGAAGGCACGGTATAGCCATGCCCATTATCAGCAAACTGGATGATCTGCTGTATGCGCGTCGCATGACCTTGTCCGAACTGGCTGAGCGCGTGGACATCGCCCTGCCCAATCTGTCCATCCTCAAAACGGGCAAGGCGCGGGCCATCCGCTTTTCGACGCTTGAGGCCATCTGCCGTGAGCTGGATTGCCAGCCGGGCGACCTGATCGCCTATCAGCGGGACGACAAAACCTAAGCGGCGCTGTTTGCGCCTTAAAGAAAAAAGAGGGGAGCCCATGCTCAAATCTATCGTTTTCGCTGCCGCGCTTGTGGCGGCGGCCGGGTCGGCCTGCGCCCAGACGACCGTCACCCTGACGCCCGCTGCGGATGACTGGTCCCTGACCGAAGTCAGCGTCGTCAAGAACCTGCCCGGCCCCGCCCTGTGGAAGGTTATCAAAGGCGATAAGGTCGTCTGGCTGATCGGCGATGCACGGATCGATGCCACAAAAACGTGGGACAGCGCCCGTATAGACCGAATACTTTCGGATGCCGAAGGGCTCTATCTGCCGCCGGCCCCGAAGTTCAGTCTTCTGGCGCTTTACGCGGTGATGAGCGGCAAGGATTTGCCCGGCAAGCAGACCCTGCGTGACGTTCTGCCACCGGCTGAATACGCCCGCTGGACCCAACTCGCCCAGACGTATGAGATCGACACGCGCGACATTGAAAAGGACCGGCCGTTGTGGGCGGGCGTCCGCTTTCTCGACGCGGTCGGCACGAAGAAGGGGTTTTCATCGCAGGTCATCACGCAGCATCTCACTCAGGTCGCCAAACGTCACAAGGTGAAGGTCGCGCGCATTTCGCGGATGGAGACGCGCGCTCTGGTCAAGCAGACCAACGCCATTGACGAGGCCGAAGGTCGCCGGTGCCTGACGGTGATGCTCGACCTGACGGAATATATGGTGGCCACAACCGCTGCGCAGGCCGATGCCTGGGCCTCCGGAGATGTCGAAGCCCTGAAAGCGATCCTGCGGGCTCAGCCGAAGGCCGATTGTCACGAGGCGCTGGGGGGGCAGTTGCGCGCGCAATGGACAGCGGACACTCTGCGCATGGTCGATACGGCCATGCAGGGCACCCGCCGCAGCGTTCTCCTGCTGCCCATGCCCATGTTGCTGGATGAGCGGCTTGTGAATGACCTGCGGGCGCAGGGCTATCAGGTCCGCACCCCCGGTTAGAGTGGAGATTTCTGATGGACTCATTCCACTCAAGCCGCCGTTGAGGCGGCGGCCAAGGTGGCGGAGCCCGCAACCGGCGAGGGGCTAAACAAAAGAGCGTAACCTTTTAGCACCTGCCACAACCTGTTTTAGACCCGATCCGATGCCCCTGCGCCTGTTGGATGACGCAAAGCTGGATCGCAACTCGGCAGAGGCCTTATACCAAGGGTCATTGAAAATGACTCCTGGTATTCCATTCGAGAATTTCTCATGTCACTGACACATATGAGAAATTCTCGCTTCTTCAACGGCCGGATGCGGTCAGCATCTTCGGCCGTTGGTATTAAGGCGTCTGCCGCTTTTTTTTACGTCAGGCGCGGAAGTGGATACCTCTTTCTCTGAGTCTGGACTAAACTTTCATCAAAAAGGGCGGGCCGTGACTCAGTTTCACCTCAACAGCATCGATATCGGCGTGGCGGCGGCCTATGTGCTGGGGCTGGTGGCGCTGGCGCTTTTGTCGCGGCTGAAGATCACCACGCTGAAGCAGCAGTTTCTGGCGGCGGGTCAGGCGCGCTGGCCCGTGGTGGGGTTCACGCTTTACGCCGCTACCCTGTCGTCCTCGGCCCTGATCGGGGTGCCCGGATCGGCTTACGCGCATGGGATCAGCGTCTATAATTACGACTGGGTGGCGGTGCTGGTCCTGACCCTGTTCTGCGCCGTGGTGCTGCCGACCTATCTGTCGTCCGGCGTCTTCACCGTCCCGGAGTTCCTTGAAAAGCGCTATGGCCGTTTTGCGCGCACCTATGTGTCGGGCCTGTCGATCGCCCTGATGACCTTTGTCGATACGGCAGGGCTGCTGTTTGCGGGCAGCCTGTTGTTCCGTTTGCTGTTTCCGGCGTTGAGCCTGTTTGAGGTGGGGGCACTCCTGTCGCTGTGTGCCGGGCTGTTCCTCGTCGCCGGAGGCTTGCGCGCCGTGCTGATCACCGACACGGTGCAGGCGGTCTTCCTGATCGGCGTCTGCGCGGTCATCAGCGTTCTGGCGCTGAAGGCCGTCGGCGGCTGGCAAGCGGTGGTTGCCCACAGCGACGCCCTGCGGCTGCATCTGGTTCGTCCGGTCACGGATGATGTGCTGCCTTGGACGGGTCTGGTTACGGGTCTGCCGCTGATCGGCTTCTATTTCTGGTGCACCAATCAGTACATGGTGCAGAAGGTGCTGGCCGCCAAATCACTCGATCATGGCCGTTGGGGCAGCCTGTTTGCCGGGGGGCTCAAGCTGACGACTCTGGGCCTGCTGGTCGTGCCGGGCCTGTGTGCGCCGCTGCTGTTCCCGGCGCTGGAAGCCCCGGATCAGACCTTTTTCGCCCTGGCCTTCAGCCTGTTGCCGACGGGTGTGGTGGGCCTCGTCGCCGGGGTGTTTTTGGTCACCATCCTGTCGTCGCTGGCCTCCAACTACAATGCGGCGGCGACGCTGGTGACGCTTGACTTCCTCAAAGCGCTTCGTCCGCACACCTCTGAGGCGCGGCTGCTGCTGGCCGGGCGGCTGGCGATCCTCAGCGTCATGGCCCTGTCCATCCTGTGGCTGCCCATGCTGGGGGCCATTCAGGATACGCTGTGGAACTATCTACAGGCCATGCTGGCCTATTTCGTGCCGCCGGTGGCGACGCTGTTCCTGATGGGGCTGTTCTGGACGCGCGCCAATGCCTTTGGGGCCGCCTGCGCATTGATTGTCGGCACGACGCTCAGCCTTGGCCTATTCGTCAGTGTCGAGATCATCGGTATCTTGCGGCTGCATTTTCTGGTGGCGGCCTTTGTCATCTTCGTCGTCAGCGCCGCCGCTTTGATCGCGGGCAGCCTGATGCGCCCGGCCCCGGAGGCTTCGGTGAGCGCGCTCGTTTTCACCCGCGCCGTGTGGGACCGCGAAAGCGCCGCACTGAAAGGCGTGCCGTGGTACAAAAATTACCGCTGGCTGTCGCTGGCCCTGCTGCTGTTCACTACGTTTCTGGTCGCCCCGTTGTTGTAATCCCCTCTCCCTTGAGGGAGAGGGTTAGGGGGTAACATCACCTAATTTCAGCCGTTACTTTTCCTCGCTTGCACCGTCACCATTTCGGCCTATCTTCGTGCCTCTACTGATGAGGCTCGACATGTCCAAAATTCCCTTCTGGTTGCGCGTTCTGGTGGCTTTTGCGCTGGGAACCGGGGTGGGGGTCGCCTTCGGTCAGCAGGCCGTGCCGTGGGTTGAGCCCATCGGTGACCTCTTCGTCAACCTGATCAAGATGCTGGTCGTGCCGCTGGTCTTCTTCACCATTGCGGCTTCTATTTCGCGGCTGGGTGAGGGGGCTCTGGGCGAAGGCGGCGGCGGCAAGGCCGTGCGTCTGGGGGTGGTGACGATCGTGTGGTTCATCATTACCGCCGGTCTGGCCGTATCGCTGGGCTTTGCCATAGGCCACCTGATCGAGCCGGGCCGGGGCCTGAGCGGTCTGCCGCTGGCCGACGTCAAGCCCAAGGTCATCCCGCCGGTGCAGGACGTGCTGATCGGCATTGTGCCGACCAATATTTTCAAGGCCTTTGCCGAAGGTCAGGTCCTGAGCGTCGTTTTTGTCGCCCTGTTTGTGGGCGCGGGCCTCAGCGCCTTGGGCGAGCGCGCGGCCGAGCTGAAAACGCTTGTCTCTCAGGGCAGCCAACTGATGTTCAAGCTGACGCGCTGGGTGATCCAATTGACGCCGTTTGGCGTGTTTGGCCTGATCGCTTCGGTGGTCGGGTCTTATGGGCTTGAGAGCCTGACGCCGCTGCTCAGCTTTATCGGGGCCATCTATCTGGCCTGCCTGATCCACGTGTTTGTCGTCTATCCGGTCCTGCTCAAGTTGCACGGTTTGCGCGTCGTGGCCTTTTACAAGGGCGTGTTCGAAGCGCAGCAGACGGCCTTTTTCACCTGCTCGTCGCTGGGCACCCTGCCGGTGTCGCTTAATGCGGCCATCGAAAAGCTGAAGCTCAATCCGGCCTATGCGGGCTTTGCCGTGCCGCTGGGGGCCAATATGAAGATGGACGGCTGCGGGGCCATCTATCCGGCCATCGCCTCGATCTTCGTGGCCAACTATTTCCATATCGAGCTGACCCAAAGCCACTATATCGTCATTGCCCTCACGGCCATGCTGGGGTCGCTGGCCACTGCGGGCGTGCCGGGCGTGGCGACGGTCATGCTGACCCTGACGCTTTCGACGGCGGGGCTGCCGCTGGAAGGGATCGCGCTGCTGGCCGCCATCGACCGCATTATCGACATGGTGCGTACGGCGACCAATGTGACGGGTCAGATCCTGATCCCGACTCTGGTGGCACGCGAAAACGGCCTGTTGGAAGCGACCTCGCCCTTGGTCAAGGCCAGGGCTGAATAGACAGAATTGGCCACGAAAACACAAAAAGCACGAACAGGGGCTGTTGAAGCTGCCTTGCCCGAAGGGCCTTTATCTATTTGGGTCAGGTAGATGGGTGGGCGCTTCGCGCATGGCTTTTCCGCCTGTCATTTTCGTGTCTTTTCGTGTTTTTCGTGGCCAAAAACCTTTCGTGCCCTCTCACCCCCTCGGATCGAGGTATTGGGTCTGCATGGAGCGTTGGGTGTCGTCGAGGGCCATGCGGATGAGCGATTCCATGCACCAGCGGGCCGCGCCTGAGTCCTGTCGTTTGATGGCATCAAACACGCGGCGGTGGTCGGGGATGGGGTCGCGCGTCAGGGCCTGATGGCGCTGCTTGAAGCGCGTGGACCAGGCGACCGCCGCCCCGATGGAGTGGCTCAGCGAGGCGAGGGCCTCGTTGTGCGTGGCGTGCATCAAGGCGTCGTGGAAGTCGAGATCGGCCTTGCGCCCGGCCTCGGTGGCCAGGGTCTCGGCCTCCATCAGGTCGAGCGCCTTGTCCATCAGGCGCAGGTGCTCGTCCGTGCGGCGCAGCGCCGCCAGCTCGGCCGCCGCCGGTTCGGTGATCAGCCGCAGCTCAAACAGGCCCTTGATGAAGTCCTCCGACGGCTCGGTCTCGAACATCCAGCCCAGTACCTCCGGGTCGAGCACGTTCCAGCGGCGGCGCGCCGTGACGCGCGTCCCGGCCTTGGGGCGGCTTTCGACCATGCCCTTGGCGGCCAGAATGCGGATGGCCTCCCGATAGGCCGAGCGCGAGATGTCGAGGGTCGAAGACGAGTCGATCTCATTGGGCAGGACCTCGCCGGGCTGATAGACGCCCTTGAGGATGTCCACCCCCAGCCGGTGGGCCAGCGCCCCGTGCAGGCGGCCCTGAAAATGCACGCCGTAAGCGGAACTTTCGGTAGCCGGGGAGCGGTCAAACGTAGCGGCGGGTCGGGTATCGGTCATGCAGGTCCCTGTCTAATCCCCGTCTCCCCGCTCGCGGAGAGACGGGTGTAGGAGAATCTCCGTATGATCATAAACACGATTTGACAAACGGCAAAGGCAGGCCTAAGTCACAATCAATTGTCTGAGTTTTAAAAGCGATATTACTCCGGGAGTTCGTCATGACCCTTCGCCTGATCCAGTTTGTCGATGCCCACGGGACGCGCGGTGTGGCCGCTGCCGAAGATGACGGTTCGGCGAAGATTATTCTGGGCGTGACCACGACCTATGAGCTGGCCAAGGCCGCTATTGCCGCCAAACGCTCCATTGCCGATCAGGTGGCGCAGCAGGGTGTGGGTGAGGCGGTGGATATCGCGCTGGCCCTGTCCGAAGGCCGCGTGCTGGCCCCCATCGACCATCCGGACCCGGCGCACCTGCACCTGACCGGGACGGGCCTGACGCACCTGGGCTCGGCTGAGGGCCGTGACAAGATGCACGCCAAGGCCAAAGAGGCGACCAAAGACGGGGGCGGCGAAGAGAACCTGACTGACTCGATGCGCATGTTCCTGATGGGCGTGAAGGGCGGCAAGCCGGCATCGGGCACCGCCGGGGCGCAGCCGGAATGGTTCTATAAGGGCAATGGTTACGCGCTGGTCGGACCGGGCGCCGAGCTGGTGTCGCCGGCCTTTGCCGAGGACGGCGGCGAAGAACCAGAAATGGCCGGTATCTACGTCATTGGCGATGACTCTCAGCCCTATCGCATCGGCTTTGCGCTGGCCAACGAGTTCTCGGACCACGTGACCGAAAAGCAGAACTATCTGTGGCTGGCCCACTCCAAGCTGCGCCCGGCCTCTCTGGGGGTCGAGATCCTGACCGGCGACCTGCCCAGCCACGTCGAAGGCACGTCGAAGATCGTGCGCGGCAATGAAGTGATCTGGGAGAAGCCGTTCATCTCCGGCGAGGACAACATGTCCCACACGTTCGAGAATCTGGAACACCACCACTTCAAGTACGAGCTGTTCCGCGTGCCGGGCGATGTGCACGTGCACTGCTTCGGGACGGCGACGGCGAGCTTTGCCGACGGGGTGAAGACGCAAGCGGGCGACGTGTTCGAAATCGACGCCCGCCCCTTCGTCCACCCGCTCAGAAACCCCCTCAAAACCACCGAACCGCTCGCCAGCACCGCGAAGGTGGTGCGGTTGTAACGCCTGTCTTACACCTCCCTGCACAAAGTGTGGGGAGGGGGACCGTCGAGCGTAGCGAAGACGGTGGTGGGGTGTCTTTGTGATTGCCCAACCGTTCAATCCATTGGCGCGGTTAAGAACCCCCACCACCGCATCTCACCGCGTAAACGCGGCTCGTGCGGTCCCCCTCCCCGGCACGCCGGGGAGGTATAAAAAACCGCCCTGATCTTTGCGGATCGGGGCGGTTTTCCGTTGCTAGCGGTCTGACGTTAGAGCGATGTGCGGAAAAGTGTGAGCGGTTTTCCGCAAAAACATCGCGATAAAACAAAAAAGGCCTTATGGCTTTTCGGAGCCGACCGGGTTCACCTTGGGCATCTTGCCCTGTTCGATGCGGCCTTCGTTGCGCAGCTTGCGACCGTCTTCGGCCATCTTGTCGTTGTGCAGGGCTTCGCCCAGTTCCTCTTCGACGCCGCCGGCGGTTTCCTTGATCGAGCCTTTGATATCGCCCATGTCTGATCTCCTTTATGAAGCGGGGTAGGGAAGGTCGCAGCACCGAGGATGGCGTCACAACCTTGCCCTCATCCTGCGCCCGCGCCGCGTCAGTTTTCGCCGAGTTTGCAAGGCGTTGCGCGTAAGTAAAAAATCAGGAAACGCGCCTTTATCCGCCCCTTATTTTTGCTTTCAGCCATCGGCATCGCATCCTTAAAGCCGCGCCGATAGGGTTCAGTCATCACATCCACACGGACCACGACACGGACGAAAGCGAGATACCCCCCATCCTCGTTTTGATGCTGTCTCAGACGGCCTTCCGTGTCAGACATCCCCCCCGCCCCGCGGTCCGTGTGGATGTGACCCCCATTCCTCCCCCATATTGCACGCCCTCAAAGGAGAGATTGATGCTGTCCCCCGCCACCAAAGCCGCCGCCGGAGTCACCAAGGTTCTGGCCGAACACGACGTCCGTTCGGAAGCCGATCGCACCGTTGATGGCGTTGAAAAGACCGCGCGCCACGTGGCCGATGACCTGTCTTCGCGCGCCAACGAAGCCGGTGCCAAGCTGCGTCATCTCTTTGATGACGCGCAGGGCCATCTGAATAAGGCCGGTGGCCGCCTCAACAAGGAAGTTCACGAAAACCCCGTGCGCACGGGTCTTCTGGCGCTGGGTGCCGGTGTGCTGATCGGCATGATGCTCAAGCGCTGATCGGGCGTTTCGTCTGAAGGTTTAAGGGCGAGGTCCACAGCGGCTTCGCCCTTTTTTGTATCGGTTGTGAAAGGGTCGCGAATGTCTGTGCTGTTACGTGTGGCGGAACTGTTTTTTGTGCGTCAGCGCTTTCGTCAGGTGCGGTCGCAGGCCCTGGCCTTTCTGAGCGCGTTGGGCGTGCTGGTCGGGCTGATGGTGTTTACGCTGGTGGCGCTGGCGCTGGGGCTTTCGGTCTTGCTGCTGCTCGCCTTTCACGGCTTGCAGGCGCTGGGGCTCACGCCGCAGGGCGCGGGCGGCATCGTCGCCGCTCTGGTCATCGCCGTGGGGCTTATGCTGCTGGTGGCCATCGGCCGCGCCCGGCGCGCCGTGCAAGGCACGCTTGAGCATCTGATCAGCGAAACCTCGGCCCTGCCGGGTGAGCGCGAGGTGCAGGGCGTGGTGACGCGCACCGCCGGAGGGGCCGTGTCGGTGTGGCGTGCCTTTCGCGACGGGCTAAGGAGCGGAAAATCAAACCGCCGTAAAACAGCCGCCTGATTTTTCTTATGATTTATTTATTAAGGCCTCTGTCGATGGCATGGACCCATTACCGGTGCGGCGGCAAGCTCTGAGCAATACCAAGAGTCATTGAAAATGACACTTGGTATGCGTTTCGAGAATTTTTCATGTCGCTGATACATATGAAAAAGTCTCGAGTTTTCAACGGCCGGATGCGGTCAACATCTTCGGCCGTTGGTATAAGATGGGGCATTTGAAAAGGACCAAGCACATGACCAATAAGATCGCCAAGATGATCGTAATTGCCGGCGTTGCGCTGGCGGCTGTTCCGGCCCTGTCGGCCTGCAACACCATTGAAGGTGCGGGCAAGGACGTTCAGGCCGGGGGCGAAGCGGTTTCCGACGCCGCCAAGGACGCCAAGAATTAAGCCAGTCGTAAGGCTGGACATTTCCGGCTTTCGCAGGTTCTGATGCCGCAGGGCTTCAGGGCCTGCGTTCGCGTTTTTAAAGCGGAATGATCTCTCTTGGGATCATTCCGCTCAAGCCGCCATTGAGGCGGCGGCCAAGGTGGCGCAAGCCACCGCCCGGCGAGGGGCTAAACGAAAAGCTGGATCATTATGTTTCTAACAGAAATCATAATGATCTAGCGGTATGGGGCAGAGGGCATGATGTGGCAAAAGCTGCTGCGGCAGCAACGGTACTATCCTGTGCTGTTTGTCCTGCTGTCGATTGCGACCGTGGCCTTTTCGTTCATTGTCTACGCCCATTACAACCGCATTCAGGACCAGAACCGGCAGTCCCTGTTTGAATACGAGGCCATTCGCCAAAGCCGGGTCGTGCTGGTCGATCTGCTCGATATGCAAACGGGGGTTCACGCCTATCTGATTTCCGGCGACGAGGCGACGCTGACCAGCTACCGCACGGCGCGCGATATGCTGGAGCGGGATCTGTCGGCCTATCGCAGCCTGGTGTTGCGCCATGATCCGCAGGCGGCGCGCGACATCTATCTGTGGCTCGATAATATCCGATCTCTGCGCAAGACCTTCGACGATCAGATCGAAAACCGCCGACTGGGGCGCGGGGCGGCCCTGACGCGCGAGGCGTTTGAACGACAGGTGCGCGACATGGCGCACGTGCGTCGCGCGCTGGAGGCCACCAATGTGCGGCGTCTGGTTGACGTGCGGCTTCAGACGGCGGAGGTGGGGAAGGCGCGGTCGGATTTTGTCTTTACGCTGGTCATCGGCAGCATCCTGCTGATCGGCGTTATGTTGCTGGGGACGGTGACCATCCTCAATCTGGAGGCCGATTTCCGCAACCGTCTGGCCGAGCAGGAGGCCGTCATGCAGCGCTATCGCGAGGTCACCGAAGGCATCAACGACGGCCTGTTTGAGGTGAACTTTGTCAGCGGCGATGTCTATTGTTCGGCGGCCTATAAGGCCATGCTGGGCTATGCACCGGACGAGGTGGAAAACCGCTGGGAGGTGTTGCGCGACATGATCCACCCGGATGACCGCGAGGCGGCGGACGCGGATTTACGCCGCTATATGGAAGGAACGGATGCCACCTATCGCAGCATCTTTCGTATGCGACACAAGGACGGCGGCTATCGCTGGATTTTATCGCGCGGCGTCGGCACCGGGGCCGATTTCAGCGGCATCAAGAGCATGATCGGCACCCACGCCGATATTACCGAACAGAAGCAGCGCGAAGAAGAGTTGCGTCAGCTCTATGCCGATCTCGAAACCTTCACCTACATCACCTCGCACGACCTGCGCGCGCCTCTGGTCAATCTGAAGGGCTTTTCCAAAGAACTGGAAATATCCATGAAGGCGGTGACCAACGCCATCACCCCCTATCAGAAAGACTTTGCGCCAGAGCATCAGAAGGCGCTCGATCTGGCCCTGAAAGAGGACGTGCCGGAGTCTCTGGGCTTTATCGCCAAAGGGGTTGAGCGCATGGACAGCCTGACCCGCGCCATCCTCGACCTGTCGCGCATCGGTAAGCGTGTCTATGCGATCGAGCCCGTTAACACCCAGACTATATTCGATAAATGCGTTGGGGCTCTGGGGTACGATATTACGCAGAAGGGAATTGAGATACGCTGTGACCCCTTACCGGAGATCATGAGCGACGCCGTGGCGCTGGAGCAGATTTTCGGCAATCTGCTCGATAATGCGGTCAAGTATCTGCGGCCGGATATTACCGGAAAGATAGACGTATCCGTGCGCGAGACGCTGCATGATTACATCTTCACCGTGTCGGATAATGGCCGCGGCATCGCCGATATCGACAAGCCGAAGGTGTTTGAAATCTTCCGCCGGGCTCGCAATACGACCGAGGTCGGTGGGTTAGGGCTCGGCATGGCCTATGTCAAGGCGACGCTGAGGCGCCTGTCCGGTGACATCTGGTTCGACTCGAAAATTGATGAAGGGACGCGCTTTCATGTGCGCCTGCCCAAACGCCCGCGCCTGAGCGAAGCGTCACGCCCTGTAACTGCGATGGAAGCCTGAACCCATGATGGTCCCTGCCTTTGACGATCAGTTCACCTTGGTCATGATCGAAGACGATGCCGGTCACGCGCGCCTGATTCGCAAGAATCTGGAGCGCGCCGGGATCGGCAATCCGGTGCGCCATTTCGAAGACGGGGCGGCGGCCATCGACTATTTCTTCGGTGAGCACCTCAGCGCGGCGCAGACCGCCGAACGCCATGAACGGACTCTGGTGCTGCTCGACCTCAACATCCCGCATATCGACGGCTATGAGATTCTGCGCCGCCTCAAGGGCGATCCGTCCACGCGCGCCATTCCGGTGATCGTGCTGACCACGACCGATAATCCGCGCGAAATCGATCGCTGCTATGAGCTGGGCTGCAATGTTTATATCACCAAGCCGGTCGAATACGACAACTTCTCCGACGCCATCCGCAAGCTGGGCCTGATGCTTGCCGTGGTGAAGGTTCCCAACACCTTGGTGAAATAAGATGCCGATGTCTTCCCCCGCCCTGACCCGCATCCTGTACATCGAAGACGATGAGGCGCTGGGCCGCCTGCTGCAAAAGCGCTTTCGCCGCCACAGCCTTGAGGTCGATCTGGCCGTCACGGCCGAGGCCGGGCTGGAGGTGATGGTGCAGCAGGGGTTTGATCTGATCCTGCTCGATTACAACCTGCCGGGCATGAATGGCCTGGAGATGCTGAAGGCCCTGAAGGCGCGTGAGATCACCACGCCGGTCATCATCCTCACCGCCGGCGGTGACGAAGCCATCGCGCTGGAGGCGATGGAGCTGGGGGCGGCTGACTATGCGGTTAAGGACATCAATCAGGCCTATCTCGACCTGCTGCCCGCCGTCATGCAGGCGGCCTTCACCAAGGAACGCCTGCTGCGCGAGAACGAGCGCCAGCGTCAGGAGCTTCAGGCGGCCAAGGAGCGCGCCGAGGCCGCGTCGCAGGCCAAGACCGATTTTCTGGCCACCATGAGCCATGAGATTCGCACGCCGCTCAACGTGGTGACGGGCCTGTCGGACATTCTGATCAAGTCGCCGCTCAATGACGATCAGTACCGGATCGTAGAGACTCTGCGTACCAATGCGCAGCTTCTGTTGCGGCTGATCAATGATCTTCTCGATATTTCCAGAATTGAGGACAATAAGATCGATCTGGAGTCCACCGCCTTTCGTCCGGCCGATGTGCTGGAAGACCTTAAGATGATGTTTGCGCAGGATATTGAGCGCAAGGGGCTGGATTTCGCCCTGACCGACAACACGCAGGGCGTGACGGTGCGCGGTGACCGCACGCGCTTGCAGCAGATCGTGATGAACCTGATTTCCAACGCGCTCAAATTTACGGCGCGCGGCGAAATCGAGCTGATCGGTGAGGCGCAGAGGCGTGGCGACCGGGTCGATCTGAGCCTTGCGGTGCGCGACACCGGCATCGGTATCCCCGAAGCCAAGCGCAGCCAGATTTTTGACAAGTTCACTCAGGCCGATGCCTCGATCACGCGGCGCTTTGGCGGGTCGGGGCTGGGCCTGTCGATTGCGCGGGCCCTGGTTGAGGTGATGGGCGGCGAGATTGCGGTGGACAGCGAAGAGGGGCGCGGTTCGCTGTTCAGCGTGCGCCTCAGCCTGCCGGTCGCGGTGATGGCGGTGGCCGAGGACGAGCGCCCGCCTGTGCCGCCGCCGGGGCCGGGTGAGCGGCCACGGGTGCTGATCGTCGAAGACTATGCGCCGAACGTTCTGGTGGCCACTCTGATGCTGGAAGAGATGGGCTATGAGGCCGAGGCGGCGGAGTCGGGTATCGAGGCGCTGGCCCTGCTGAAGGACAGCGACACCCCCTATCACGCCATTCTGATGGACGTGCAGATGCACGAGATGGACGGCTTTGAGACCACGCGGCGCATCCGCGAACTGGAGCCGGCGAGGGGCTTCCGCTACCGCATTATCGGCGTGACGGCACACGCTCTGGCCGGCGACCGCGAACGCTGTATCGAGGCGGGCATGGACGATTATCTGTCGAAGCCCATTCAGCCCGGGCTTCTGGCGCAAAAACTGCGGGCACTGACCCCGGCCTGACGATGAGCAAAGGATTTCAGGCTTTTTACCGTCCCTTTATAGGCAGGTGGCCGCTCCGCACTGCGCCCTTGCGGAGGTCGGATTAGGGTTTCAGGACAAGGAGATACCCATGTCCGACCCTGTCGAACGCGATCCCGCCCTGACCTCCGCCCGACCGGCTGATCCGCCCGCGGAAGCCGCAGCCTATGAGGCCCCCAACCCCGCGCCGGAGGCTGAAAAAGCGGCGTCTGTGCCGGTGGATTTCACCCTCGATATCGAAGACGCGCAGCACCTGAGGAATGATCTTCAGGACCTGCTGAGCGGGGTGGAAACCGTGCACCTCAAAAGCGATGTGAAGGCGCAGATTTCGCGCCTCAACGCCTGGGCGACGCGCTACGCCGAAGGGCTTGAGGCCGCGCGGCAACTGGGGGAAACCGGGCTGACCATGCTGGAAGAGGCGCGCGTGCATCTGGCGGCGCAGCTTGACGACTATCTGCGGCTGGAAGGCGAGGGTGGTCAGGTGGCGACGCCTGATCAGGGCCGCCTGATCGACGAACTGAACCGCGCGCTTCGCCGTATCACCCGTCTGCAAGGCGCGTTGCGCGGGCAGTTTATGCAAACCCAGTAATCTCTGTCCTCTGGCGGTTGTTTTTAATGACCCGATGGGGTGTTTCGCTTGGCCTTGTGTACCGGAATAAGATATGTCTCTGACCACAGATACCCATTCGGGGTTGGTTATGGATACAGAGGTCAAGGTGGACAAGGCAGAACCGGCTCCGGGGCTTGATCCGTCGGAAGAGACCCAACTCAAGGAAGCGCTGTACCGTCAGATGTTATCCGCCGTATCCCACGACCTGAAAACCCCCCTGGCGACCATTATCGGCTCGCTGGAAGTCTATACCCTGCTCGAAGCCAAGCTGTCGGAGGAGAAGCGCCGGTCGCTGATCAATTCGGCCCTGTCCGAAGCCTATCGCCTCGACAAGTTCATCACCAACATCCTCGACATGGCCAAGCTGGAAAGCCGCGCCGTGCAGCCGCGCGAGGAGACGGCCAATCTGACGCCGCTGATCCGCGATTCGATCACGCGGCTGGGGCCATTGAAGGACAAGGGCGAGATTCGCCTGCACGATCTGGGCGGCGCCGAAGCCTTTCACACGGATACGGTGCTTTTGTCGCGCGTGGTTGGGCTGATTATCGAAAACGCGCTGAAACACACAGGTAAGGCCCCGGTGGTCGATATCGACTATGGTGCATCCGGCGACGAAGCCTTTGTGCACGTGCGCGACCACGGCCCCGGCATCCCGCCGGACAAGATGCGCGCCATCTTCAACAAATATACGCGCCTGCAAAAGCAGGATCAGCAAAATGCCGGGACGGGTCTGGGCCTGTCGATCGCTGAGCTGATCATGACGCTTCTGGGCGGGCGTATCGAGGTGCGCAACCACCCGGAAACCGGCGCGGTGTTCAGCCTCTATGTGCCGGTGCATCTGGCCCCGCCGGGTGGGGATCGATAACGCGGAGCGATTTGTCATGCGCGCCCGCCGTTTTGGTTACCAAGGCTTAACAGGCCTCCTTTAAAAGACGTTGCGAACCGCAGAGTTCAGTATTGCCACCGCAACCGGGGGCATACCCAAGGCCCTCCCCGCCAGATACAGGATCGTCTCAGGACCGCATGACCCATTCGACCGCGCTCATTATCGAAGACAGCGCCGTGCAGGCGCAGATGATCGGCCGATTGATTTCGGCGCAACCCGGATGGAGCCACATCCATTTTCCGACCTTCCGCGAAGGTTATGATGCGCTCAGCTCCTTTTCGGTGCAGGCGCTGTTTATGGACATCTTTGTCGGCACCACGAATGGGCTGGCGCACATTGAGGCCTTTCGCAAACGCAGCGGGACGGCCCCGATTATCCTGATGACGGCGGGGTCATCGCAGGAAAGCATCGAGGAGACCCTGCGCAAGGCGCGTCAGGCGCGCGCCGATTTCATCTTGCGCAAGCCGTTCGGCGAAGGTGACGTGCGGCGCATCTTTCAGACGGCGTTCAAGGACCTGAGTACGCGCACACGAAAAAAGCATGTGCTGGTGATCGACGACAGCCGCACCCTGCGCAGCTTTATCCGCGGCGCGTTGGAATTTGGTGGCTATCGCGTGTCGGATGCCGAATCGATGGAGGCGGCCTTCCGCGATGTCGATATTGCTCACGTCGATCTGGTGGTCTGTGACGTCTTTATGCCGGGTATGGGCGGTATCAAGGGCATGAGCTATATCAAACAGACTTGGCCTGCCGTGCCAGTGATCGCCATGTCGGCGGGTCTGGATGGACAGCTCAGCGAAACCGATGCGCTGAATGCCACTGGCCGCATCGGGGCCGACGTCGGTATCGCCAAGCCGTTTGAGGGCAGGCAGTTGCTCGAACTGGCGGATCGTCTTTTGAAAACGGCGGTGCTGGTTTAAACCCGATCGGAGTCGGCCCATTGCGCCATGCTGGCCGTGATGCGGCGCATATAGTCGCCCAGCGCCTGACATTCGGCGTCGCTAAGGATCGTCATCATATCGGTCACCACGCCCGCCTGCACGGCGAGTGTCTGTTCGGTCAGGGCGCGTCCCGCCTCGGTCAGCCACAGCCGCCGCACGCGCTTGTCCGCCGCATCGCTGCGCCGTTCGATCAGGCCGCGCTTTTCCAGCTCCGGCAGCAGCATGGACAGGTTGGAGCGCCCGACCAATAGCCGCTGCGCCAGCTCATTCTGCGTCAGACCGGCAAAGCGGTAGATATTGGCCAGAATATCGTGGTGGGCGATACGCACCCCGTGCGGAGCCAGCCGGGCATTGAGCGTGCGTTCGACGATCTGGTGGGCGCGCGCCACGGCGATCCAGTTGCGAAAACGCGGCAACTCCCACGGCATGAGGCCGGTCGGGGCCGGGGTGTCTTGCGTCATTTCCGTCCTTGTGATTTGTTCAAGATTGAACTAATTATGGTTCAATCTTGAACAGAATAGGCCGTGATTGATGACTGTGCAACCGGATGCCGCGACGGAATCGCCCAAGGCGCAGGCCGACCGTCTGTTTGAGCTGTTCTGCACGCCGGAACCGCTGAACGAGGCGGCGCAAAAGGGCATGGCGCGGGTGGCCGAACGCCTGAGCGCCGCTGAGGCGCTGCGCATCCCGTTTCAGGGGGGCGAGCTTCAGGCCTATCGCTTTGCTGGAAGCGGTCGTGGGACGGTGGTGCTGCTGCACGGCTGGACCGGTCAGGCGGCGGTGATGACCTTCTTTGTCGAGTCGCTGGTCAGCGAAGGCTTCGACGTGGTGGCGCTCGATTTTCCGGGGCACGGGCGGTCCGATGGTGAGCGCCTGCACGTGGCGCTGGGGGTGGCGGCCCTGCACGCGCTGCACGCCGTCACCGGGCCGTGGCACGGCGTGGTCGCCCATTCGTTTGGGGGCGCGGTGGCCTTTGCGGGTTTGTCGGGGCTGGTCGGTGACCTGCCGCCGCTTCACTACGGGCGGCTGGTGCTGATCGCCGCCCCCTGTTCCATGCCGCGCGTCTTCGATACGTTTGCGCGCCGCCACGACCTGTCGCCAGAGGCCACGGGGCATCTCAAAGACCATGTGAAGCGCCTGACCGGCCATCCGGTCGAAGCCTTTATGGGCGACGCGATCCTCAAGGCCCATCCGTTGCCGACACTGGTGCTGCACGCGCCGGAGGATCAGGAGGTGCTGTTCCTCAGCGCCGAAAGCTTTGCCGCGGCCGGGGACCACGTGACCCTGCATCCCTTGCCCGGACTGGGCCACCGCCGCATCCTCTATGCGAGGGAAACCGTGCAGGCCACGGCGGCCTTCCTAGCGAAGTAAAAAACCCCGCCGGTGAGGGCGGGGTTTTGTGTCAGGGATTTAATGGCCTCACATCGGTGGGCTTGAGCGGCGTCCGGTCAACGCGCTGTAGACCAGACCGGCGATAAACAGCACCACAAAGACCACGGCGATGAACTTGGCGATATCGGCAAACGTGCCAGCGAGGCCCGTAAAGCCGAACAGGGCGGCCACAACCGCCAGAATGAAGAAGGTGATGACCCATCTCAGCATTGGAAATCCTCCATAGGGATGTTTGTTGCTGAAACCAGCATCGCGCTGACCGCGTAAGGATACAAAACGGGGCAAAGTCTGCGTCCGTAAGCGCCGGGTAAGGCGCGTGACCATCGCGCTTGACATAACTCTACATATATATAGTTTGTGGTTATGACCCAAAGACACCGCCGTCCGTCGCCTCAAACCCTGTCTGTTCTGACCGCCCTGAGCGCGGCCGGGCAAGGTTGGCTCTATGGGCTGGAACTGGCGACGGCCACAGGGCTCAAATCGGGCAGCCTCTATCCCATCCTGATCCGGCTGAGCGAGCGCGGGCTGGTCGAGGGGCAGTGGCTGGAACCGGAAAAGCCGGGACGTCCGCCGCGCCATGCCTACCGTCTGACCGGACAGGGACGTGCCGCGCTCATCGCCGCGGCTCGGGTAGAGGCCGAGAATTTTAAGACTGCACTCAATCCAGAACCAAGGGGGGCCTGATGGTTGCCAATATGATGATGACGCTGGCGCAATGGCTGACGCCCAGGGCGCAGACCGCGTGGTTTGCGGCCATGCAGGGCGAATATGCGGCGCTGACGCGCGGACGCAGTGGCTGGGCGCTGGGCTGTCTCGGTGCCGCCGCCGGATGGCGGTTGCAGGCCGACGGGGTTTGGCTTGTAACCTGTCTGGCCTTTCCGTTTTTATTGGAGCCCCTGTCAAGGTTCTGGTGGGAAATTACCTTGCCAAGCCCTGAGGGCACGATGGGCTATGTCCTGAGTCAGTTCCCAAAAGCCAGCCTGTGGTGTGTAATCGGCATGGTGTGGCCGCGCCGGTTATGGGCGACCGCGATCTTGTCTGTCCTGACCTATATGACCTATACCTATGCGGTCTTCTGGATAAGGTTTGACATGCCGCTGACCGGCTATGTGAATCATATGGATTTGCCCCCGATTGTGGGCGAGGGCGCCGTTTTGGCTTTGGCGCTGTTGTCTGTGTGGGCTGGCCGCGCCTCGAGACGCGCGGTGAGGAAGTCTCATTCGGCTTAATACCAAGGGTCATTGGAAATGACTCTTGGTATTCCGTTCGAGAATTTCTCATGTAATTGATATATATGAGAAATTCTCGTTTCTTCAACGGCCGGATGCGGTCAGCATCTTCGGCCGTTGGTATAACACGGCTCAAAATAACAAACGGCGGCCCCAGGGGA